>NZIJ01000062.1 GCA_002689915.1 Halieaceae bacterium
CCGGTGTCAGGGCACTAAAGACTCGCAAAAGGAGTAGCTGCCACGAAGGGGGTGGGGTGGGAACACCCAGGGCTGGCCCCGTCATGACAAGTCCCTCGTAGTCTTGCTCGGTGCTTAACACCGCACTGGCTGCAATCAGGCCGCCTAAACTGTGTCCTACGAGGAAAACNGGCAAGGCGGGCATCTCTTNTGCNATGTGGGCACGNAGCTCCNAGANGCCCTCNGTTAAGTCNGTAAATCGATTGATAAAGGCNCGCTTGCCTGGGGAGTNNCCGTGACCAAGGTGATCANGCGCAAAGACGCTAAAGCCAGCCGCATTAAAGGCGGCGGCAACATGTTCNTATCGCCCCGAGTGCTCACCCAAGCCGTGACTTATAAGCACAACCGCATCGGCNTGGCCCGTCGCAGGCCAGAATCGATAGAACAGACCGCTACTCAGCTCACNCGTTACCTTATCCATCCTCGCGTCCTCTATGTNATACGCCGTTTGTGACACNCCGTTGCCGTGCAGGCCTCACGTCACTTTGAGTGTTTCTTTTTTNACTTANTCNCTTACGGCNGTCAGCCAGTCACCNTATTGCGNCTCTTGACCACGAACCGTATCAAAGTAAATTGCTTGNAACTTTTGTGTCAGTGGGCCACGGGNGCCNGTGCCAATTGCTCNACCGTCTAGCTCGCGGATCGGAACGACTTCGGCGGCCGTACCGGTAAAGAAAGCCTCATCAGCGACGTAAAACTCATCGCGNGTAATNCGACGCTCCTTAATTTCGTACCCCAAATCAGCCGCAATGCGGAAAATGCTGTCTCGNGTAATCCCCTCGAGGCACGACGTCAGTTCAGGCGTGTAAATTTTTCCATCTCGCACTACNAAGACATTCTCTCCGCTTCCCTCAGCGACATATCCTTCGTTATCAAGCATNAAGGCTTCTTCGCAGCCGGCGTCGAGCGCCTCTCGCAGCGCAAGAATCGAATTGATGTAATTGCCGTTGGCCTTGGCTTTACACATCGTNATNTTGACGTGATGCCNCGTGTANCTCGACGTCCTTACNCGAATGCCGCGGTCTCTCGCCTCNGGGTCCATNTANGAGGGCCATGACCAGGCGGCAATCATCACGTGCGTCTTNAGATTGTCCGCTCGCAGCCCCATTCCNTCNGAGCCCAGAAAACACATNGGNCTGAGATAGGCTTCANCGAGATTATTCACCCTGACAACTTCGCGCTGCGCTTCATTNAGCGTTGCTTTGTCAAANGGCATATCCATTTGCAAAATTTTCGCCGAGCGGAACAGNCGATCGGTGTGCTCTTTTAGTCGAAAAATGCACGTGCCCTGGTCTTGCGTTGCATAGGCTCGAACACCCTCAAANACNCCTAACCCGTAGTGAAACGTGTGCGTGAGCACATGAACTTTCGCCTCTNCCCAAGGCACAAGCTCGCCNTCCAACCAAATTGATCCAGTCAGCTTAGACAGATCCATAGAAATCCCTTACATCCACCGCGCGGCCAAANCGTCGCGCATTATAAATTCGGCAACAAGTCTGCNCAGGCAGCCTTCGCTCGNGCCATTGACTCGACGGCCTGAGCGAGATCGTCCTCTGTATCATAGGACATGGCAATGCGATGCGTTGCAGCTCTTAATTGTAAATAAGCATCTCGCAAACTATTAGCATTATCTTCGCTCAAAATACCCGCAACCTCGAGTTCATCCACAATACGGATNACATCTGACCAGCGACAGATTTCCGGGCGCGTGGCAGCGTGATTGAGCACGAGGTATTGGACCACAAATTCAATATCGACAATACCACCNCGNGCGTATTTCAGNTCNGTTCGCTTGGACTTGGACCCGACATCCCCTTGGTGATCGCGCATTTTTTGTCGCATCGATGTCACATCGTGCACAAGNGAGCTNTTNTCNCGTCGTTGCGAAAGAACCGNCACACGAAGCGCNTCAACCGCGTCTACCAGCGCTGGTCCGCCNGCAATGACGCGCGCACGNACCAGTGCTTGATGCTCCCACGTCCAGGCGTCGGTCTCTAANTACTTTTTNAGNGCGGGAAGCGAGGTNACNAATAANCCGGAGTCGCCATTGGGGCGAAGTCGCAAATCGACCTCGTACAAGCGTCCGCCCATCATATTAGTNGACANAATATGAATGACACGCTGCGCAAGTCGAGTGAAGAAACGCTGATGATCGACCNCCTTTGCACCCGTGGTGNCACCCTCTTCACCCGANGCAATAAAGACAAGGTCAAGATCCGACTCATAGCTCAGCTCAATACCGCCNAACTTGCCGTAAGCGAGNACGCAAAACGCTGCACCGTGNGCCGGTTCGCCGTATTTTTTGACAAGATCGCGGTANGCNACGGCAACCGCGCGCTCTACNATGACCTCTGCAAGAAAGCTTAAATTATCACTGACCTTCATGAGGGGAATCGAACCCTCAAGCTCACTAACAGCGACTCGAAAGGTGATTGNATCCTTTAGGCGGCGCAGGTGCNGCATCACAGCCTCTAGNTCATCAGGGTCGACATACGTCGTCAGCGCGTCCAATTGTTCACGAATATCTTCCTTGCTCGGCACCGTGAANAACCGCTTAGGGAATAATAGCTCGTCCAAAAGCTCGGGCGTTTNACGGAGTTTNGCTGCAATTGACGGACTTCGCGCCACTAGGNCGACGAATCGCTCGCGCGCTTGGGGGTTTTCTGCCAACAATGACAGGTAGGCACTTCGCTTNAAGATGACCGTNACAATGGNGAGAATNCGCNTNAGCGCATCGGCTGGTTGAGCGTGTTGATCTGCCTCCTTGACCAAGAGAGGGAGGACCTTTTGCAGNCGGTGCGTNGCCTCCGTGTCCATAATTCGAAANCGCGATTCAGCNATGAACGTCTCTANTACATCAANGACCACCCCTTCTGANCTNAGCGATAAGGCCCTGACAGCCGTTGNATCTAAAGTGGGTGTCTCGGANTCCAGGCCTAAAATGAGATCNGCCTGTTCACTTGAGTCACGAAGTAGCGCTTCAAACTCAACCGCNATNGCTCGTCGACTCGCTTCAGTGGCTGNNGCNAGNGTCTGCCAATCCTCATATTCGAGAAGCTCGCANAGTGCGTCTTGATCCTGNGGTCTAGAGGGCAAGGTGTGCGTTTGCTCATCTCTCAGCGCCTGAATCCCGTGCTCAAGCTGCCGCAGATGACGGTAATTCACCCNTAAGCNCTCGGCGACGTCTGAGGGTATACATTCNTCACTCGAAAGCGCCGCAACTGACTCCTTNAAGCNTACNTTTTGAACGCTGGGGATTCGGCCACCGCGCACCAGCTGATGCGATTGAACGATGAACTCAGCCTCTCGGATCCCGCCAGGGCCGCGTTTTACGTCATTGACCAGTCCCNTTGTGATGCGCTCGGCATCGATCAGTGCCTTCATCGTACGAAGACCATCAATCACNCCAAAGTCAGTGTAGCGCCGATAGACGAANTGGCTTGCCAAACGCTGAAAAGGCGCCGCCTGCTCCGAAGGACCCGTGATACAACGNGACTTTANNAGGGCATAACGCTCCCAGTCGCGACCGTGTTGCTGATAATAATTTTCCAGCGACCCGTAGCTNGCCACCAGTGCACCGCTGTCGCCAAANGGCCTCAACCGCGTATCGACTCGGAACACGCGCCCATCGACAGTCACCGCGTCAATGAGNCGAATNACAAGCTGAGCAATCCGGGTGAAATACTCCTGATTACTCGTNNNTGTGCGGCCTCCCTGTGTCGACCCCGTCTCGTCATAAATAAACATAATGTCGATATCGGACGATAGATTGAGCTCGCGGCCGCCAAGCTTCCCCATACCAACGACGATCAGTTTTTGGGGTGCACCTGTATCGTCTCCCACCGCATGCCCGTAGCGTTTACTCACTACGTGCTCGGCGTAATCGACTGCGCAGCGAATGACAAAATCCGCAAGCTTGGTCATTGAGTTGAGCGTCTCATCAAGACCGTTTGGACTTGTAAAACTTCGCCACACGGTATGCAGCATTGCCCTTTGCCGAAGTACGCGAAGGGCTTTAATGACGCTCGCTTCATCCTGGCTGTTGAGATTGTCAGCAAGGGTGGCCGCTAGCAGTGTGTCGATCGAGGGCTGACTAAAATCGGCCTCATGCTCTAACCAGTCAATCTGACGTTCAGCAAGGGTACGGAAAAATTCGCTACCCCTTAGAAGGCGATTTGTCGCGCCCTCTGCTGCGCAACCATCAAGCGATAAAACGAGACGTTGATAACGCTCATTGCCCAGTCGGTTAGCAAACAGTTCTAGCTGGTTTTGCCCTGACATCAGTCCCCTCGCTGGCCTCTCTCTCTCGCCTGCACGCTTGCAGAGCTTCTCTACACACCTTTACGCTGAACCGGTATAAAGCACAAAGGGTATGAACAAAAACTAACTCCGAATATACTTCACCCGGCTTGCAGGTTTCATGGGTGAATTGACCGCAATAGCCCTGCAAAAATGCTCATTAACCTTGAATTATGTGGCCCCGTAGGACGACAACATGGCAGTGCTCGCCGCGAACAGCTCGATCATACTGTTTCTAGTGCTGGGCCTCGGCGGCTTTCTGGCGTGGAGTTGCGGCGCCAAGAGTGGGCAGAATGCGGTGATGTCATGGATTGGTTCAGGCGCAGTCGACTTGAAGCAGGTCACTTTTATGCCCCCCGTTCTATGGATCGGCTTTTATCTCTCACTTAACGCCTTGTTAGGGTAATTGGGGCACGCCGCCGGATGAGTAATACAGACACCATTGATTGGTTCCGAAATACCGCGCCGTATATCAATACGCACCGAGGTACAACGGTGGTTGTTGGACTCAGGGCCGGTGCGGTTTCCAGTGAAAACTTCATCAACGTTGTACACGACCTTGCACTGATGCATTCGCTTGGCATGCGACTGGTGATCATTCACGAACACGACGCGCTCGAGAATGCGCCCTTAACTCATGACGCCATGAGCGCTTTGCTCGGTGCCATTTCGCTAGAGCGCAGCCAAATAGAGCGCATGTTCTCGATGGGTCTACCGAATTCGCCTCTGCACAACGCGAAGCTACGTGTCATCAGCGGCAATTTCGTAACCGCTCGCCCCGCAGGTGTATTGCAGGGCATCGATCACGGCGCGCTGGGCATTGTCCGGCAGGTTGATGTCGCAGGCGTTACACACGCACTCGACGGCGCCGCCATTTGCTTGCTCTCTACAATCGGCCACTCCGCCGCAGGTGACGTATTCGCTGTTAATGCACTCGAGCTTATGCGAGTGGTCAGTCGAAGCCTCTCCGCCGAAAAGCTAATTGTCATGTCTGCGCACGAGGGCGTTACAACGGCCGATGGCGATTTAGCGCGACAGCTTACCGTGGATGCCGCGCGCAGATGCATCGCTTCGGCACCGGCAGGTATGGATGAGAACATCAGGCTAGCCTGTGATGCCTGTGATGCGGGTGTTCAAAGGGTTCATCTTGTCAGTTACAGCTGTGACGGTGGCTTAATCAAGGAGCTTTATACGCATGACGGTGCGGGTACGCTGGTATCCTCTGATGAGTACGAACAAATAGTTACCGCGCAAAACCATGACTTGGCGGGCATTCTTGAGCTCATAAGACCTCTACAGCAAGAGGGGATTCTCGCTGACCGCCCCAACGAGCAAATTGCAAAAGACCTTGAGTGCTTCACCGTCATTACAAAGGACAGTCGCGTTATCGCCTGCGCGGCGCTTCANCCAAATATNACGGATGCGATCGGTGAGATTGCCTGTGTCGCAACCCATCCCGATTACCGGGAGTCAGGGCACGGTGANCGCCTTATTGAAAAACTCGTCGAAAATGCNCGCGAACTGGACCTCNAGCAGGTGTATGTGCGTACTACTCAAACGGGACACTGGTTCCGGGAGTTAGGCTTTAAACCCATCGACGGGGATGCACTGCCGCCCGCCGAGCAAGCGAAATCNTCCAGAGACCGAAATTCGAATACGCTGATACGCGCGACTCAATAGCNCCGTTCGCGACCACAGGAGANACACCATGCCCGAGTATCGTTCNAGAACCTCCACCGCCGGCCGGAATATGGCNGGAGCNCGNGCGCTTTGGCGCGCGACAGGCATGAAGGACGNCGATTTCGAAAANCCGATTATTGCCGTCGTNAACTCGTTCACTCAGTTTGTACCGGGCCACGTNCACCTAAAGGACCTNGGACAGCTGGTCGCGCGCGAAATCGANAATGCCGGNGGCGTTGCCAAAGANTTCAACACCATCGCAGTCGATGACGGCATTGCCATGGGGCACGACGGCATGCTCTACAGNCTGCCATCNCGTGACATCATTGCNGACTCGGTCGAGTACATGGTGAATGCGCACTGCGCAGATGCCATGGTCTGTATCTCAAACTGCGACAAGATTACGCCNGGNATGTTAAANGCCGCCATGCGTCTCAACATTCCNGTGGTCTTCGTGTCAGGCGGACCCATGGAAGCNGGCAANACGGCGCTTTCAGAGCATAAACTCGANCTCGTAGATGCNATGGTTATCGCAGCCGACAGCAGTGCGGACGATGCAAAAGTTGAGGCTTATGAGCGTTCCGCCTGCCCCACATGCGGCTCCTGCTCAGGCATGTTCACTGCAAACTCTATGAACTGCCTGACCGAGGCGCTCGGGCTCAGTTTGCCNGGTAACGGTTCTNTGCTGGCCACCCACGCCGATAGAAAGGCGCTGTTTTTAGAAGCGGGCCGAGTGGTCNTTGATCTCACTCGACGTTATTACATCGAAGACGACGCCTCCGTACTNCCACGAAATATTGCNAATCGTGCCGCTTTTGAGAATGCNATGTGTCTCGACATTGCCATGGGCGGATCGACCAATACCATTTTGCATTTATTAGCTGCCGCGCAAGAAGCCGAGCTCGATTTCACGNTGACCGACATCGACGNGCTTTCNCGCAACGTGCCCCAGCTNTGCAAAGTGGCNCCGAGNACCCCNCTCTATCACATGGANGATGTCCATCGCGCGGGGGGCGTTCTCGCTATTTTGGGNGAGCTCTCACGATCAGGAAAGCTCAACAGCGANTGCAATACAGTTCACAGTGCGAGTATTGGAGAAGCCATTAAAAATTGGGACATCACCACCACCGATAACGCGNTCGCCCTTGAACGNTTTAAAGCAGGNCCAGCNGGNATTCCAACNCANGAAGCGTTCAGCCAATCAACGCGTTGGCCGGCACTCGACTTAGATCGTGAAGGAGGCTGTATTCGCTCAGCGGAANATGCCTACTCTGAAGAAGGCGGCTTAGCCGTACTGTTNGGCAACATCGCTGAGGACGGCTGTGTCGTTAAAACCGCCGGCGTTGAAGACGAGCTNCTCGTTTTTGANGGTAGGGCGCACGTTTGTGAGAGCCAAGAGGATGCNGTGNCNGATATTCTCGAAGACCGCGTAAANGCCGGCGATGTGGTNATCGTACGNTATGAAGGTCCGCGTGGTGGCCCTGGCATGCAGGAAATGCTCTATCCCACGAGCTACATAAAATCGAAGGGCNTGGGCAAAGCCTGCGCACTGATTACGGACGGTCGTTTTTCTGGGGGCACCTCTGGACTGTCAATCGGTCACGTGTCGCCNGAAGCTGCCGCNGGTGGTGCAATNGCNCTGGTGAANAATGGNGATCGAATCTTGATCGATATCCCGAATCGCACAATTAACGTTCAGCTTGANCAGGANGAGCTCGATGCACGCCGTGACGNCCAGGCGGCGACAGGCTTCAAGCCAGCCAAAAGCCGACCGCGAAAAGTGAGTCCGGCNCTGAAGTTCTACGCGAAGACGGTAACCAGTGCTGACAGAGGCGCGGTGAGAGATCTATCCCTGCTCGACGACTANNCGCTCGGCAACCGACGCGCTTGTNAGCGCATCAATATCATCGATAAGGCCTTTTAAAAACCGTCGCATCCGGCGGTCTTGCCGATCTGTNCGCGAATTNATGACGTCGACCAGCAGNGANAGTATNACNTCACCNTTGTGNTCGATCCCCGCCACGTAGTCAGGAATTCGCGCCTCAGACCGTGTCTCACCNAGCTTTCGCACTTCATCCTGCCAGCCAGGANTTNTCGTNTCGAGTAACCGCCTCAATTCGCTGCCCCANCGTNCACGGTCGTCNTGCCAAAGACNGTCAANACGCATAAGCTGCTTGCTTCGCANGCTTATGTCGCCCTTNTGCGCTGTGTTTAACCGCCCCATCAAGCGCTTNACCAAATCCGTCATTGTCTTAGCTGAGTCCGCNTAATAGGTNTCCTCGTCNCTGACTAATCGCTNCTTGGCATACTCGGCTTGATTCTCATCAAGCGCNCCTAAAAATNCNTGTATCTGNTCATCCGAGAGGTCCTCGCCAGTNGCNAGCAATAACTCAATAAACCGCGCTTGAAAACGATCNGCNGCCAGATCTATTTCCTCTGAAATGACGACCGCCTCCTCAAGCGTTACGCCCTCTTCAAGCGTTGCCAATGCGTTAACAATAAAATNGCGATAGTGCGGTAGCTCTTCNCTGCGATGCCAACTTAAGAACTCATCGAGCCGCGAATCAAACGCTGCTTGTTGGTCTCGTGTTAGTGCGACGTAATCATCCGCCGCCCAGCGAATAAAGGTATCAGCGCGGTTATACAGCAGGCGGTTTGCAGAGCAGCCCGCAAGGATAAGTGTGCAAACGAGCGAAAATACCAACAAGCGCCAGCGTGAACCGCTCGGTCTCAACATTCAGGCCGCCATCCTAGCAACATCGCCACCGCGCCTCTTTATCTTGCAAGACACCTCGTTGGCCAGGGCAAGCCTCTCATCTGGCGAGGTCGTCTCGTCAACACAGAAAACGCCAAAAGAAACTGAAAACGGTAGTCTGAATCTCGACACATGTTCCCTGAGTAGTCGACAGCTGTCTTTTATGCTGTCCATCATAGCCGGCTGATAAGCACTCGCTTTATATTCATTCTCAGGATCTTTGAATTTTGTCAGCCGATTTAACATGGTCCATATCTCTCAAGCTTCATCTGTCGAGTTCTCTCTCCTATGCATTGATTTAGCGGCTTTTCTGAACGCAGGCACTAGTATATTTCACGGTTAGACAGACTTAGGCAGCCGTCAAGTAATCGCCTGAGTACCGCCCAAGACCTGACAAGATAGCAGACATAGTTGCGTGTACGATGTCAGTGCTGCGACCCACGCCACAAACGCGTGTACCGTCAATTGCGAGCTGAACATAACAAATCGCCTCGGCGTCACCGTCTGAGCCCAGCGTGTGTTCGCTGTACTCAACCACGATTATTTTTTGTCCCGTGTGACTCGAAATCGCGTCTGTGAATGCGCCCACCACACCGGCCCCTTTCCCCGACAAAGTGGTGGAGCCCTCAAGCCCCTCAATTCGAACATTGAGGTGGTCTACGCTTTCGTCTCGCGCTAACTGATAATTACCGACCGAGAGCTTGGGGTCATTAAGGTAGTACGTGTCTAAAAATAGTTGGTGAATATCGTCTGACTGAACTTCTGTTTCCGATCGCTCAGCCAACGCCTGAACCGATGTACTGAAGTCCACCTGAAGCCACCGGGGTAGGTCTAGGCCGTAGTCACGATTCAGCACATAGGCCACACCGCCTTTCCCAGACTGACTATTGATGCGAATTACTTCTTGGTAACTTCGGCCAATATCCGCTGGATCGATTGGCAAGTAAGCGACTTCCCACAGACTCTTATCATCTCGCCGGGCAAGACACTTATTGATGGCGTCCTGATGGCTGCCTGAAAAGGCCGTAAACACCAGTTCGCCAGCGTAGGGGTGTCGAGGGTGCAGGGGTAATTGCGTGCACTCTTTACACACCGCAATCATTTCATCCATTTGCGAGAAATCGAGCATGGGGTCGATGCCTTGGCTATAAAGGTTCATTGCCATGGTTACGATGTCCATATTACCGGTACGCTCACCATTCCCCAGCAATGTGCCCTCAATACGATCAGCACCCGCCAAAAGGCCTAGTTCGCTTGCCGCAACGGCGCCACCGCGATCGTTGTGCGTGTGCAATGAGACAAGCAACGATTCACGGTGGCTCACGTTGTCGCAGAACCACTCGATCTGATCGGCATAGACGTTCGGCGTGCTCACCTCCACTGTCGCGGGCAAATTGATGATCATTTTATTGTCTGGCGTCGGTTTAATGACGTCGATAACGGCATTACATACGTCGACCGCAAAATCCATCTCCGTGCCAGTAAAACTCTCTGGGCTGTATTCAAATACCCACTCAGTTTCCGGGTACTTGGCTGCTGCCGCTTTCACAAGCTCAGCGCCCTTCACAGCAATCTCGGTAATGCCGGCACGATCGAGCCCAAATACGTAGTCTCGCTGAACGGTTGAAGTACTGTTATAGAAATGGAGAACGGCACTGCGACAGCCCTTAAGTGCCTCGAAGGTGCGTGTAATCAGTTCCTCTCTAGCCTGAGTGAGTACCTGTACCGTCACATCACCCGGAATGCGGTCCTCTTCGATCAGCTTTCTCAAAAAGTCATAATCATGCGAGGAAGCCGACGGGAAGCCCACTTCAATCTGTTTGAATCCGAGATCAACTAAGAGCTCCCATAACCGCAACTTCTTGTCTGACGTCATGGGTTCAATAAGCGCTTGGTTACCATCGCGTAAGTCGACACTGCACCACTGGGGTGCCTTTGAGAGGACCTGGTCGGGCCATCGGCGGTCTGATTTTCTCAGCGGCTGATAAACCGGGTACTTCCGGTGATCGAACACACCAAAACCGTTACTACTCATAGCATCATCTCGTTCATTCACGCAAAACACGCTGAATTATACGCCCACACCCTGAGTGAAATATTTTAAATTATCGGCAAATACGCGCTTATTTAGCGAATTATGAAGCCAAAGTAGATTTTTATAGTGAATATCGCTAAATTTTAATTTATGGATGACACAAACAATTTAGACCGAGTTGACTTGAAGCTGCTCGCTCAATTACAACGAGACGCAAGCCTGAGCAATCTCGAGCTTGCTGAGCGGGTGGGACTCTCCCCCACACCTTGCGCCCGCCGAGTAAAACGGCTGATTACTGACGGCTTTATCGAGCGACAGGTCGCTGTGCTCAATGCCGAAAAATTGGGTTACGACTTGACGGCCCACGTGAGTATCTCAATGGATCGTCACACGCCGGATCGGTTCGAAAATTTCGAGGCTGAAATAGCGGGGTATGAAGAAGTTGTCGATTGCTCCGTCGTAACGGGGCAGAGTGCCGACTACTTAATACGGGTGGTTGTAAAAGACATGAAGCACTTTGAAGCCGTCTTGCTAGGCAAGCTGACACGGATACCCGGCGTTACGGGGGTGCACTCAAGTTTCGTGTTGAGAAAGGTAATCAGCCGAACGGAGATTCCGCTAACTTAAGCGTGCGCCGGCGAACGGCTATTCCGCCGCACCCGCCGCTGTACTCATACGCGCTAGCTCTTTGTCCGCCAAAAAGGACGCTATCTTGAGCATATTTGCTTGGCTACCCGCTTGACGCGTATCGATTCGGTATTTGCCATTCACCATCAACGAGGGCGTGCCATTTATGCGTGCACCTTCTGTGCGTGCGGCCGCTTGGCGGACCATGCTGTCAGTACCGAAGGAGTTAAAGGCACGCTCAAAATTCTTGGCATCGACACCACTGTCGACAAAAACAGCACGCACCGCTTCAGGTGTTGCAATACGCTTGCGCTGCCTATGAATCGCCGTAAACATAGCACCGTGTACCGGATCCAACACGTCGAGAATCTGTCCGGCGAAGTAGGCTTTAGCCAGTAGCTTCATACCCGCGTTGTTATTCCAGATCACGGGGATACGCTGCACCACGACACCTTCAGGTAACCGCGTCTCAAAGGACTCAAGCAATGGTTCGAAGTTAAAGCAGTGCCCACATCCGTAAGAGAAGAACTCTGAAATAACGACTTTGTCGCTAATGCCAGTATGAACAGTGGGTTCAATAAGCTCGTAGTGGACGCCTTCCTGATATTGTTCTTGGGATACCACAGCCACTGAAAACAGTGCTACGGCAATGACGGTAACCGAACGTAAAAGGCGCAACATACTCATATCCCCCGATATGTTATTGGGTCTTATTGCAGACCCGAAACATAACTTGCGACAGCTTTGATCTCAAGGTCACTTAAGCCAAAAGCGATGGTGCGCATAATCATGCTGTCACCGCCGTTTGTTCGGCCGCTTTCGTCTTCATAACCGAGCCTGAACATTTCGAGCTGCTGTGCAACATAGTCAGCATGCTGACCCGCAAGACCAGGGTAACCGCCAGGGCCATTCCCTTTGCCAGAAGGGCTGTGACAACCTGAACAGGCTGCAACTTTTCTCTCAGCAACACCGGCTAGGTAGATTTTACGACCCAGTTTCACAAGATCGGGGTCCGTTGTACCCGTGGTTCGCTCATGCGAATCGTAAAACGCCGCGAGATCCGCAAGCTGCTGATCAGTCATGTTGTCGACCTGACCTGCCATGAGCGCGACAGGGCGACGTCCGTCACGGATGTCCTTCATCTGCTTGAGAAGATAACGTTCACCCAAGCCCGCAAGCTTTGGGAATGTTGGGGCGAGGCTGTTACCGTCGGTGCCGTGGCACGCGGCGCATGAAGCCGACAGCGCTTCACCTGCGGCTGCATCGCCTTTTAAAACACCTTCAGCCATAGCGACGTTGGCAAACATTACGAAGGCCATTGCCGCGATCGCACGATTAAAGATCATCCTTAACTCCTTGTTCCGCGTTTACTGCGGCGTAGACATATATGTAATCAGGGCTTTGTAGTCATCATCGCTACAGCCATTGCAAAGACCGCCGGGAGGCATGATGCCCAAGCCGTTCTTCACCGAAGACACCAGTGCCTCCATGCCCTTCGCCAAACGTGGCTCCCACTGCGCGGCGTCGCCTGTCTTTGGTGCGCCGGCGACAGCGACTGCGTGACAAGCGCCACATGATGCGGCGTACTGTGGAGGCTGCTCTGCGGCCTGAACCGATGTTGCCGTCAGCGCTGTGGCGCCAACCACCCATACGAATTTTACGATGTTTGCTTTCATGATTTCACCCTTCCTACCGGCGCGAAGACCGTTTAAACCTGTGATTTTGTGGCTATACCCACGTCATCTGGCACGGCATTATAGTCACTGAGCCGAAAACGCCAAACTTTACGTGGATTACTGTCATTAATACGCCCAATAAGTCTCAAAAGCTTAATTTTAAAGTCACTGAATTTTTACAATCTGCGAGTGCCTTGAGTAACGCACCTGCCGACTTCGGTTGCGAGGTGGCTTTTGCTGGCAGAAGTAATGCAGGTAAGTCCAGTGCCATCAATGCACTAACGGGTAACACAAAGTTAGCGAGAACCTCGCGCACACCGGGCAGAACACAGCTCATCAATTTTTTTACGGTCGCCGATCAGATCCGCCTTGTAGACCTACCGGGTTACGGGTTTGCCAAAGTTCCGCTCAAGGTAAAGCAGGAGTGGAATAAGCAGCTTGAGCGCTACCTGCAATTGCGACAGAGCCTTAAGGGACTGATCCTGCTTATGGATATTCGCCACCCGCTCAAGGATTACGATCGACAAATGATCGAGTGGGCGGTCAAGAGCGAAATGCCCGTGCATATCTTGTTAACCAAAAGCGACAAGCTAAAACGCGGCCCAGCAAAAAGCGCGTTGTTCGCCGTACAGAAAGAGCTACAGAAGCATGAGCGCTGGATTTCGGTACAGCTCTTTTCGTCACTTTCACACGACGGAATGGACGAACTTCAGCGGACGCTCAACTGGTGGCTCACGCTACCCGATGAGGATGTCGCGCCAATTGAAGATACTCAAGACGAGTAACGCGCGGGTCAGTGAGCCTCATCCCAGTTAGCGCCCACACCCACCTCGGTAAGTAACGGCACCTTGAGTTCGATGACATTTGCCATGCGCGCTGTGACTTCGGCGCACAACGCGTCACACGCGTCGTCGGCAACCTCAAAGACCAATTCATCGTGTACCTGCATGATCATCTTCGCATCAAGGGCTGAATCTGTGAGCCAGCGATCCACCTCGATCATGGCCAACTTGATGATATCGGCCGCCGTGCCTTGCATCGGCGCATTAATTGCCGTCCGCTCCGCCGCCAATTGGCGCTGCTTATTTCTCGCGTTAATTTCGGGCAGGTACAGACGCCGGCCCAAAAGGGTTTCAACATAACCTTGCTCATGAGCGAGTGCGCGCGTCGCATCCATATAGTCTGCAACACCGGGATAACGCGCAAAATACCGATCGATGTATTGCTGCGCTTCTGAACGGGAAACCCCAATTTGTTTGGCCAACCCAAACGCCGACATGCCATAGATCAAGCCAAAGTTAATGGCTTTGGCCTTGCGTCGTTGATCGTTATTCACGGCCTCAAGGGCAACATCAAAGACTTCGGCCGCGGTGGCACTGTGAACATCGAGCTCATGAGCAAACGCATGGAGCAGTCCTGCATCGCTGGAGAGGTGCGCCATGATTCTCAGTTCAATTTGAGAGTAATCGGCCGCGACAATCTTGCGGCCCAGTGGCGCAATGAAGGCCTGACGAATACGCCGCCCTTCCTCCGTCCTAACCGGAATATTCTGCAGATTAGGATCGCTCGATGACAGCCGACCCGTCGCCGTCACGGCTTGGTGGTAGGACGTGTGAACGCGACCCGTCGCCGCATCCACCATCTCCGGTAGCTTGTCGGTGTAGGTGGACTTGAGTTTGGCGAGCCCACGGTGCTCGATCAATACGGCCGGCAANTCATAATCATTAGCCAATTCNACCAACACTTCNTCTGCNGTCGATGGCGCTCCTTTTGGCGTCTTCTTTATGACGGGNAGCTCGAGCTTTTCAAAGAGTATTTCACCCAACTGNTTCGGTGACGCNAANTTGAAAGGCTGCCCCGCAAGCTCGCAGGCCNTTGTNTCCAACTCAGCNAGCCGCGTGGCAATTTCACCGCTTTGCTTNCGTAAGCGATCGACAGAGACATAAGCCCCGTTGCGCTCAATTTTNGAGAGGACAGGCACCAANGGCAGCTCGAGATCCTCGTATACCTCACGTAATTTGGGCTCCGCCTCCAGTCTCGGCATCAATGCTTCGTGTAAACGCAATGTCACGTCCGCATCTTCGGCCGCGTACTCCGCCGCCTGCTCGATCGGGACGTGATCAAACGTAATCTGCTTGNCACCCTTACCNGCAACTTCCTCGAAAGANATAACCCGCTGACCNAAGTATTTNAGGGCCAAACTNCCCATGTCATGACGGCTACCCACNGCATCGAGCACATAGGACTCAAGCATGGTGTCGTGTGCGATCCCNCGAAGTGAAATACCNTGGTTGGCAAGGACGTTCGCATCGTACTTCAGGTGCTGTCCCACCTTTTTGACCGCNTCGGANTCAAGCAATGGACGCAGCTGCTCAAGCACTTGCTCGCGATTGAGCTGTCCCTCAAGGCCAGGGTTAATGTGAGCNAAGGGTACATAAGCGGCTTCCCCNGGCTCNACAGCNAATGACACGCCCACAATCTCAGCCTGCATGTAATTAAGGCTGGTGGTCTCAGTATCAAATGCAAACAGTGGCGCGTCTTCAAGCCTTGANATCCACTCGTCNAAGACGCTTTGCTGAGTNATAGTNANCGTCGTCAGCTCGGGCTTGCTCACCGCTACAGCCTCAGGCGCCGCCTCTGNAAAAAGGCCCGGACTGAGCAGCTCATCCAGCCAAGCCTTAAACTCCAGATCGCGATAAAGCTCAATAAGCCGCTCACTATCCGGCGCTGANGATATGAGATCCGNATCGGTTAACTCGAGATCACAATCGGTCTTTATGGTTGCCAGTANGTAGGAGAGCTCGGCCATNTCTTGGCTCACCAAAAGCTTATCNCCAAGCGATTTTGCNCCCCGCACAGGTAGTTCCGGNACGCGGTCCAAGTTCGTATAAATATCGGANACACCACCCAGNTTTTGGAGCAGTGCCAAGGCGGTCTTTTCACCAACACCNGCCACACCGGGAATGTTATCGACCGAGTCTCCCATNAGCGCCAGCAAATCNATGATCAGCTCGGGNGGAACACCAAACTTTTCGATGACGCCGTNACGATCNAGCACCGTTTGCGTCATCGTATTGACGAGTGTGACGTANTCATTCACTAACTGCGCCATGTCCTTGTCGCCGGTGGAGATAAGCACNTGCCGGNGCTGCGCTGCAGCCATNACAGAAAGCGTGCCAATAACATCGTCTGCCTCGACGCCAGAGATCGATATCAGCGGAAGGCCCATGGCGCGNATCACATTATGAATGGGTTCAATTTGCTCGCGNAGCTCTTCTGGCATGGGCGGCCGATTTGCTTTGTACTCAGAATANATNTCGTTTCTNAAGGTNGGACCTTTGGCATCNAAAATCACGACGAGCTGNTCGGCAGGATTATCGGCTTGTAACCGCTTCAACATACCGATGACACCTTTGGCAGCNCCNGTATTCATTCCTTTGCTGTTNGTCAGTGGCGGTAGCGCGTGAAANGCTCGNAATAAATANGAAGANCCATCGACCAAAATAAGGCGAGATGCATCAGTCATATTGCTGGCTCCAATAATATTGTGCAGAGCGNAAGGTCACTTTGACCTTNGCCAAATCCAGTGGCGCNCGGAAAAACCCGTGGAAATCACCTTTNGGGTTTATNAGTACAACATTAGCGCTATGGTCTATCTGNTAATCGCCGTCTTCAGAGGTCACTTTGCGAAAAGGNGCATTAAAGCGACGCGCNAANCTCAAGATATTGGGGAAGTCACCCGTCACNCCCAGAAACTCCGGATGGAAATACGGTACGTATTGNGCGAGTTGATCAACGCNNTCACGTGCGGGATCAACAGNGACCATTACGACCCTNGTNCTCGCCGCTTCNGTACCGACNAGATTATCTTTTACCTCGGCGAGAAAGGACATCGTTGTAGGACACACNTCCGGACAGTAGGTGAAGCCGAAAAAGAGCAACGTCCAATCACCTTCAAGACTNGTGGCNGTAAAGGGNTCACCGAAATGGTTAGTNAGTGCAAACTCACCGGGATCCCTNGGTGTATCAAAGAGNAATAAACCATTCNCNCGCATCTCGGANACGGTCATGATCCTTGGTTGCTGAATACGATGAACAAATCCGGNGACGATCACTGCGATTCCTAAAAGAATNGCNGCAACGGTTAAACCCACACGCTGGCGCTGAGTAAAGGTCACGCAGGGGCTCCTANAATCCANTGATCTGCCAGCATGGCTACNAATAAGAGCAGTAAATANTTGATGGAGTATTTAAANGTTTCCATCGGCGCTTTGGGGTTCTTCTCACGCAGAATCTCGATTGACCAATAGANAAAAATCACNCCCANAANCACGGCCGANACCAAGTAGATCCANCCNCTTAAGAGCGTCGCATANGGCAACAGCGTGATTAAAAACATTAAAATCGTATAGAGNAGAATGTGCAAAGCGGTGAACCGATTACCGTGAGTCACAGGCAGCATGGGGATGCCGACAGCCGCGTACTCTTCCTTTCGGTGTATCGCNAGNGCCCAAAAGTGTGGTGGNGTCCAAGCAAAAATAATCAAGACGAGCAGCAAGCCGTGCGCGTGAANCTCACCCGTCACAGCAGTCCAGCCCAGAAGGGGNGGCGCCGCACCGGCGAGNCCNCCAATAACAATGTTCTGGGGTGTAGCGCGCTTTAAAAACATGGTGTAGATAAACGCATAGCCNACCANACTTGCAACCGTGAGAATGGCGGTTAATACNTTGATAGTCCANGCCAACAAGGCTGCGCCCAAAAGCGNCAAGAGNGCGGCAAATACCAGAGCCTCGGTTTGACTAACCCGGCCNGTAGCAACCGGGCGGTTGGTGGTCCGAGACATCTTTTGATCGATACGCTCATCAACAACGTGGTTAATCGCNGCGGCCGCTCCCGCACANAAGCCNATACCTATATTGCCCAANATGAGCGGCTCCCAGGGAACAAATCCTGGCACTGCCATGCACATTCCAATTAAGGCTGTAATCAGCATGAGCGCCACGACACGGGGCTTTGTGAGTTCTAAAAAGTCTGGCCATCGAGCCATCAATGTATCNCTCATGNTCAACCCCCCGAGTTCTTTAATAAGAACTTAATATCGCCAATGACNTCTTTGTAATTGACGTCGGNGGNGTAGCGCATCATGACCCAACCCGATGGATCAACAAGGTACCAAGCGCTTGGCTCTGACTGACCCTCGGGAAGCACGGTCTGATCTTCGCGGCGCCATACATTGAGATCGACGTGGTCGCGTTCGAGTTGTGGCATCAAGGGCGTCATGTCACCACTTCGGCCCTCGGGATCACCGCCATCATCGTTGGATTGAATCAGCTCGATTGGGGTATCAACAATAAGTAGGCGTTGCGTACGCTGATAGTCGCGCCCAATAGCGATGCGAATTTGGCGAGTAATGTAAAGCAATTCATTGCAAGCGGTATCACAGGTGGCGCCGTCATTAACCAACAACATCGTCCACTTAGGCTCGATGCTGGATAAGCCTACGGTTGAACCATCGGTCGCCTCAAATTCGAGCGCGCGAATATTAATCGGCTCCGCTAACAACTCACCGCTGTTGGCTGTACCCAGCGCACCGATAATGTCGACATCGCCTCGCTCTACGAAGTACCAAAGCCAGGTTGACGCCAAAATCATCGTCACAGGTAGGCCCGCGATGAGCAATAAAATCGCGCGCCCTCCGCTTTGGTTGCTAGTTTCGGTCACGTTATATCCCCCAATACGGCCTAGGAGCCGTTACTCACGAGTCGATGGCGCAGCCACGCTGCGAGGTTGCTGCTTCGAAAAATAAAGGCCAATCCCAGAGCCAGTGCCATAGTAAACCATTGCACGGCATAACCCCGATGTTTAGCAGGTGTTTGATTAACCACGGCCCATTCTGCTCTAAAAGCCGTCGGCTCAGCCGGCAGGAGGCGTATTTCATAGGGGAAAACCGGACGCTCAAACGCTGCGCGCATCGGCTCAGCCCAACTGGAAAGCGTGAGCTGCTGCACAATGGCGGGACGCCTCTCAGGAAACTTATTCTCACCCAATAGAAAGGCATCGCCTGCGGGTTGATAAATCCGCCCGCGCACGGTGTGCTCACCGTCGGGCAATTCGGGCGATGGCGTTGTCATCCTAGATCGATCACCTTCGATCCAGCCAAGATTGAGGGGCACTACCAATGCATCGGCTGACACAAAGGCAACAACCTCATAGCCAAAACGACCATCTCGCAGTCGATTATCAAGTAGAACAAAGTCCTGGGCGTTAAAACTGCCCGTAAACGTAACTTGGCGGTCTGCCAGATCATCTGTTGGCAATCGCAACGCCGCGGGTAATGACATAGGCGGCTCAAGCCGGCGCTCTTCCAAGCGCGCAATCAACCCGGCTTTCTCGTCACCACGCTCGAGCTGCCAGAAACCCAGGCTGACTAAAGTGGGAAACAATAAAACCGTGGCTAATGTTGTTCGCCAGTCAAGTTCGACGCGCAAGTTCATCTTGGTTTGGTTACACTCCACGCTCATTTTGGCGCATACGTTTCACCTCACACTGAGGTAGAGACCGGTGCCTAGTGTAAGGATTTTGCATGCTTAAAGGATTGATTGTCTTACTCATGATCGCCTTGGTCGTTACCTTGGGGTTCGGTCTCTATTACTTGATGATCGACCGGGGTGATGTAAAGAAAACGCGACTCGTAAACTCACTTCGTGTCCGCGTCAGCATTGCCGGCACGCTCATGGCGCTCATTGTGTACGGCGTCGCAACCGGTCAATTGGGCCACCAAAGCCCTTGGGATAACCGCCCCTCAGTTGAATCTACAGAGTAAAAAAAAGGCGGGATAAACCCGCCCCTTTCCAATTCGCCACTTTAACTTCAGATGATGTAAACGAAGATAAAGAGGAAGACCCAAACCACGTCGACAAAGTGCCAGTACCAGCTAGACGCGGAAAAACCAAAGTGGTCTGTTGGTGTCATATGCTTGTTGCGAACAGAGCGAATAAGCTGAATCAACAACATGGTCATACCCATCGCGACGTGGAAGCCGTGGAAGCCCGTCAGCATGAAGAAGGTTGAACCGTAAATACCCGAATTGAGTGTCAGACCGAAGAGCTCATAGGCCTCGTAGTATTCTGCTGCCTGCAAAAACAGGAAGATGATTGCTAAGCCAACCGTGACAGCAAGCCATGCTTCGAACTTCTTGATATTACCCGCCGACAAGCCGCGGTGCGCAAATTCGCAGGTCACACTGGAAGTAAGCAGAATAATGGTGTTCCACATCGGCAACCATGCATACCAGTGGTGTGCATCTGCAAATGACATCGATGTCTCTTGAGACACAAACTCACCGTTGTTGGCGATAGGTTGACTAAGCGCACCACCCACCACTTCCTGAGGCGTAGTAACCGGTGGCCACGTGTACTCAAAACCTTCCCACAACAAGAAGTTCATTCGACCGCCTTCGCCTTCACCTGCGAGCCAAGGGCCGGCAAGCCAGCGAACATAAAGTAACGTGCCGAAGAAGGCCGCAAAGAACATTACCTCTGAGAAAATGAACCAGAACATGCCCAGCACGTAACTTTGGCTAAGCTGGGCGCTATTCATGCCCGCTTTGTTTTCTGTAATCGCTGTGCGGAACCAGTAAGTGAGCGTTGCGATAAACATCGCAAGACCCGCAAACAAAACGTACTTTGCTGTACCGCCGGTGTCGTGTGTTCCACCGAAAGTCATCTCATTTAAGACAAGACCTCCACCAAAGACGGTCAACACAAGGCCGATGGTTGCTCTAACCGCAAGGCTAGAACTCTCAGGTACGTAGTACTTTTCGTACTCTGTTGTTGGTTGGGCGCTAGACATGTTTTTCTCCGTTATACCCCATCCCCCGGGGCCCCCTTTAGTTTATCTCGAAGCAACGTTGTCGCGCATTAGCGCTGTCACATCGAACAATGTGTAAGACAGTGTGATCGTTCTGATATCAGCCGGTAGGTCTTGGTCGACAATAAACTGCAAAGGCATTTCAGCCTCGCTATTGCCATCCAAAGGCTGCTGCTCGAAACAAAAGCACTCGGTCTTATGAAAATATTCAGCGGCTCGCGATGGCGAAACACTGGGAATGGCCTGCGCGATCATCGATTGCGCCGTTGGGTTTGCCGCAAAAAATACCGTGTCGTTGGCGGCACCAGGATGCACAACCATTTCGGTTACGTCAGGCGAGAACGCCCAGGGCATGCCATCGTTATTCATCGCCACGAATTGCACTTTAATGGAGCGCGACTCATCTACCTGCGCAACAACCGCTGTGTAAGCTTCTGACGAGGTTTTACCGTTAATACCCAAAGCGTCGCATAACACGTTGTACAGCGGCACCATCACCACAAATACAAAAGCGAACATGGCAACAGCCACGGCGCCGAGTTTGGCTACCGTGTCTGTCGTTGGGTCTTGGCTGAGTCGCACGAGAGGCTACACCCTAACCTTAGTGAGCAGGCTGCTCTTCGATTTTCGGTGGTGTCTCGAAAGTGTGGTACGGCGGTGGCGAGGGCAGTGTCCACTCGAGACCTTCTGCACCATCCCAAACTTTCTCATCGGAGACACGCTTACCCGCTACGATCGCGGCAATCACGTTGTAAAGGAACAACAACTGCGACGCACCGTAAATAAAGGCACCGATCGATGACATCATGTTGAAGTCAGCAAACTGCAGTGCGTAGTCGGGAATTCGTCGTGGCATACCCGCCAGTCCGACAAAGTGCTGCGGGAAGAACGTCACGTTAAACCCAATGAACGATACCCAGAAGTGCACCTTACCCATGGTTTCGTTGTACATGCGGCCGGTCCACTTTGGTAGCCAGAAGTAGATCGCAGCGGTCATAGAGAATACCGCTCCTGCCACCATGACATAGTGGAAGTGTGCGACTACAAAGTACGTGTCGTGGTACTGGAAGTCAGCCGGTGCAATTGAAAGCATGAGCCCGGTGAAGCCGCCGATGGTAAACAACACCAAGAAGCCGATTGAGAACAGCATGGGCGTTTCGAACGTCATGGCACCGCGCCACATGGTGGTTACCCAGTTGAACACCTTCACACCTGTGGGAACAGCAATGAGCATCGTGGCGTACATAAAGAAGAGCTCGCCGGCTACAGGCATGCCCACGGTATACATGTGGTGCGCCCAAACGATGAACGACAAGAACGCGATCGCCGCCGTCGCATAAACCATCGACGCATAGCCAAACAAAGGCTTTCGTGAGAATGCGGGAATGATCTGAGAGATCACGCCGAAAGCAGGGAGGATAATGATGTAAACCTCAGGGTGCCCAAAGAACCAGAAAATATGCTGGAACAAAACGGGGTCACCACCACCTGCGGCAGAGAAGAAGCTCGTACCAAAGTGGATATCCATGAGCATCATGGTCACCGCACCCGCCAGAACGGGCATAACGGCAACCAGTAAGAACGCCGTGATCAGCCATGTCCAAACGAACAAAGGCATCTTCATGTACGTCATGCCGGGCGCGCGCATGTTCATTACGGTGGCGATGATGTTGATTGAACCCATAATGGATGACACACCCAAAATGTGGATCGCGAAGATGAAGAACGTCACCGAGGGTGGCGCGTACGTTGTTGATAATGGCGCGTAGAACGTCCAGCCGAACGCGGGAGCGCCGCCTTCCATAAGAAGCGTAGACGCAAGCATCAAGAACGCTGGCGGCAGAATCCAGAAACTCCAGTTGTTCATTCGAGGCANCGCCATATCNGGCGCCCCNATCATCATGGGGATCAGCCAGTTAGCAAGACCGACGAACGACGGCATNATGGCACCNAATACCATCACNAGTCCGTGGAGNGTTGTCATCTGGTTGAAGAATGCAGGCTCAACGAGCTGCATGCCTGGCTGGAAGAGCTCTGCGCGAATGACCATAGCGAACGCGCCGCCNAGGANGAACATTGCGAACGAGAACCATAGGTACATCGTTCCAATGTCTTTGTGNTTAGTTGTGTACAGCCAGCGAGAGAGGCCTTTNGCTGGACCGTGGTGATGATCGCCCATTTGTATTTCCCCCAATTATCCTTCTTTGTAGCTCACGACGTCAGACGCCTGAACCACATCCCCAGTATTATTTCCAAACGCATTTCGCTGGTACGTTGTGACAGCGGCCACATCGACTTCAGACAACTGCGCACCAAATGCTTGCATAGCGCTACCCGCAACACCGTTAACGATAACGNTNAGGTGCGCATCGAGACCGCCCNTTGCGATGGTGCTGCCNGCAATNGCATTCCCNAAGCCGCCTTCNCCTTTGGCACCGTGACANGCGAGGCAACTTGNNTTGTAAACNTCCTCGCCTCGCGCATAGAGCTCGTCAAAAGACAGCTCTTGTGCAGCCAACGCAGCATCCGCGGCTGCAGCGCCTTGCTTTGCCGCCATCCAACCATCGAACTCGTCNCGACTNACNGCATGCACAACAACGGGCATGAACCCNTGATACGNACCGCATANTTCCGTGCATTGACCGCGNTAAACACCCTCTTGAAGGACACGAGTCCACGCTTCATTAATGAAGCCGGGAATGGCGTCGCGCTTTACNGCAATCTCNGGCACCCACCATGAGTGAATNACATCGTTTGCCGTNATCAGGAAACGCACCTTCGTATNGACGGGNATAACAAGCGGCTCGTCAACTTCGAGCAGGTAGTTCTCACCCTTATCATCGGTGTTGTAAATTTCCTCTTGCGACGTCGCAAGGTTTGAGAAGAACGCGACGTTTTCGCCGTCTGCATCCAANTATTCGTAACGCCACTTCCACTGATAGCCNGTAATGAGAATGCTCATTTCAGCATCGTCGTTGTCGTAGACTTCAAGAAGTGTNGAGGTCGCTGGAACGGCCATTCCGATCAAGATGAGNAATGGNACGACGGTCCACGCNATCTCNACGCCTGTGTGCTCATGGAANTGAGCGGGCTCCACNCCNTTNGATTTCCGGTGCGCATAGATCGAATACAGCATGACGCCAAATACGCCAATACCAATNACNACACAGATCCAAAAGATNAGCATGTGNAGGTCAAAAATTTCTACACCNAGTTCGGTGATAACTGCGCCTGCGTCAGATACGCCAGTCGACATGTTGACTTGGTTNTGTGCATTCGCGGATAGCGGCAGGAGCGCCGCCGCGGCTAGTGCGCGTGCGTTAAGCATCTTTTCTTCCCCATAACAGCGTTGTGCTGGTCCCGCCCCCNATGGTTGGACCACGCCTTTTTAGCGGCGCGAATTATAGCGAAGTCAGATTGGATTCACAGCCGAAACACGTTAGTTAGACAAATACCGTGCATTTGTTAACAACAATTTAGTCTTTGGNAGGCTCTGGTGTCATNAGACGNACCGGCTCGGCCGTCGTTTCGACCAATCTGGCGCTTCCNCGGGTCACNCGCGTTGCCGGCTCTTGNGCAGAGNCCTGCGGACGCTTTTCGGAAAAGCCGCAGTCGACACATGACCGCTCATCCGTCTCAAGATCTACAACGATACGATCCACCGCTTTGCAGCTTGGACAAACNGCACCCGCTATAAAACGAGGTCGCCTTGGTGCTTGAGGAGTAGCATCGTTTGTCATGCGGGGTTAGCCCTCTTTGAACNGCTCNNNGNAACCACAGNGNCTCATCNAAATTTGAATNTGTCCGTCTCTCTNTGNCAATGTTACCAGCGTAACGCTGACAGGAACGTTTAAATGGNAAANACGAACTACAACGGGCCCGACAATATTAGGTCATANCAGGGACACACACCNAAATTGGGCGATCGGGTCATGATCGACCCATCCGCNGTGGTATTGGGTGACCTCGTTATGGGCGACGATGTCAGCGTCTGGCCGCAGTGCGCAATTCGAGCCGATATGCACCGTATTCGCATTGGCAGTCGAACCAATATNCAAGACGGCTCCATTNTGCACATTACCCATGCGAGCGATTTNAATGGGGCAGGGTANCCCTTGACGATCGGCAGTGACGTGACNGTTGGGCACAACGTTGTCTTNCACGGTTGCACCATCGGNGATCGCGTCTTAGTCGGTATCGGCTCAGTAGTGATGGATGGTGTGGTCGTTGAAGACGAGGTCATGATCGGTGCNGGAAGCCTCGTAACCCCGGGAAAAACATTAAAAACTGGATGGCTGTACGCAGGCTCTCCAGCCAGACCAATGCGCGAAATTTCCGATCGCGAAAGAGCCTTTTTACCTTACTCAGCTAACAACTATGTGAAGTTAAAGGACAAGTTCTTAGCGGAGGCCAGGCTTTAGTGATCGGGCCTTAACAGATCAAAGACGCGGGCCGTTTCGGGNCGTATGCCTTGCCAAATCGCGTAACTGTCCGCCGCTTGCTCTACCAGCATTCCNAGCCCGTCNCTAATTCGAGTTAACCCTTTTGCTCGAGCCCACGCCATAAAAGGGGTTTCACTGTCGCTGTAAATCAAGTCATAGGCCGCCGCNGAGGGGCTCAGCACGCTGAGTGNAAGGTNGGGGAANCTGCCGTCCCACCCACTGCTCAAGCCNTTGATAATCAGATCCCACGNCCNGTCTGGAATATCATGAANGCCGCTCGCGCCGACGCAAACGCGATCGCTGAACAAAGCCGCAAGCTCGGACGCCCGGGCCTCAGTGCGGTTCGCAATGTGAATAACCGAGGGGCTTCGTTCACAAAGGGGGCCCATGATGCCGCGCATCGCACCGCCGGCCCCTAAAAGCAAAATGTTTTTTGCCTCAACCGTCCAACCGAGATTCTGCTCTAAGTCTTGCAATAAACCACTGCCATCCGTCGTATGAGCACAAATTTGTCCTTGGGCGTCACACCACAATGTATTCACGGCTTTCGCATCCGTCGCGGCGTCCGATCGNACCGTGGCAATCTCGAAGGCCTCCCCTTTGAAGGGCGCGGTCACATTAAGNCCAATACCGCCANCNGCAAAAAATTGTCGCACGACAGCGACGAAATCGCCCGNCTCAACCAGCACNCGCNCGTAGTCGATATCGTGACCGCAACTCNCGGCGAANGCGTGGTGGATCTCAGGCGATTTGCTGTGAGCGATTGGGTTGCCCAGTACGGCAAAACGCCTCATCACAAACTCCTAATATAAGAAACCGGTGCTTTNTTAACCGTCAAAGTGACACTATCTCACACCCAGTCTTTGGGCTTTAAATAGTATTCAAGCAGCGTTTCCTCGGGCGTGCCNGGCTCAGGAGTGAGCCCATACTCCCAACGNACGAGCGGCGGCATGGACATNAAGATAGCTTCGGTCCGGCCATTTGATTGCAAACCAAATANCGTNCCTCGGTCAAAGACAAGGTTGAACTCNACATANCGACCNCGNCGATAAAGCTGCCACTGCCGCTCACGCTCTGANTAATTGCGATCCTTGTTGCTCATAACGATGGGGACATACGCTTTTGAAAAGGCGTCACCNACTGNGCGCATAAACCCAAACGTCTTNTCNAAGCCCCACTCGTTTAAATCATCGTAAAACAGTCCGCCCACACCGCGAGGCTCNCCCCTATGNGGCAAGAAAAAGTACTCGTCACACCATTTTTTATAGCGTGGGTATACNTCCTCACCAAAGGGNTCACAGGCGTCTTTAGCCGTCTGGTGCCAGTGAACAACATCTTCATCTCGTCCGTAATANGGCGTGAGATCAAANCCNCCCCCCATCCACCACACNGGCTCATGGCCCGGCTTTTCAGCNACAAANCANCGCACGTTCGCATGGGATGTCGGCACGTANGGGTTTCGTGGGTGCATGACCAGCGAGACACCCATTGCCTTGAAGCTTCGGCCAGCCAATTCGGGNCGGTGCTGCGTCGCACTACCNGGCATTTGGCNGCCTTCAACGTANGAAAAATTAACNCCNCCCTTTTCAAAGACTTCACCGTCTGCNAGTACGCGGCTNATACCGCCGCCACCTTCGGGNCGCTCCCAAGATTCTGTGGCGAACTCGGCCGATCCATCNATGGCACTCATTTCCTGACAAATTGATGCCTGTAGGCCTTTNAGATACTGCTCAACAGCTGGCAAATCCATACGGCTTCCTTCTNTTATTTTATTTGACGCTTAACGCATNACTTCGCCGGTCGTCGCACTTTTAATCGTCGATGNGCGGCCTTTTAAGTTTACCGCGCCGGGCACTGTCACAGTGCGCGAACCGAANTATCGCAGCACCTGAAAAAGATGCTTGGCTGGTTGAGCTCCAGCGTAATTGGCGCTAGTTGTGACNACNGGGCCGCCCAATTCGCGACACAACTTGGACAGCGNAGGGGCAGAGGTTACACGTATTGCNACGTCAGTGCTCTCTCCCGNCACCCAAGAAGGGAAAAAGTTTCTGTGCGGCACCAGCCAGGTAACAGGGCCAGGCCACGAANCTAAAACGGCCTGTCGTTGNTCNAGGGTCAACCCATCCAGCANCGGTGCGAANTCAGCGACGTCACCGCTGGCTACAATGACGCCTTTCGAAATGGGGCGCTGCTTCATATCGCANAGTTGCNCTACGGCNGCTNGACTCCACGGATCGCAAGATAAGCCCCAAACGGCCTCTGCGGGGCACGCAACAACGCCACCCGATTGGANATGCNCGGCNGCANGCCTNATNCGAACTTGGGAAGTCATCCGACAATTCCTTTTTCTTNGCTCTTTGCCTTCCGGTCTAACCNANCACNCCTAATNGGGCACAACNCNAANNCANGNCCANTGCCTATNAGGNCCTTATCCGAAGCGTCNNATNNAANATTGCANGGNTNCTCNTGAAGNCGGCCNCTTCTTCTGGCAGCCCTCACACCTCAAAAAACTCTCGCTCAACCTGCACCCTCATACCCATATTATCGCACCCGCGGGCCCACCAGCATGTCGCCGCGCTCGACGACATAAGTGTCTGGAGCGCCAACGGCAAGTTTAGGAAGTTCCGATTGAGCTCGAGCGGCCAAGGACAAGACTGTGATAAGGGTAATTACGAGTCTTTGGAACAAGCGCGCTGTATTAAACTGCCAGACCAGCTTTTCCTCCCTAAAAAAGCGCCTTTAACCATATAAGCTCTCCGATCTGTCTCTATTTCTTTTGCGCTTTTGGATTCAGCTTAGGCGAGGCTAATGAAAGAAAATTGGCGTATCCCCGCTTACCGGTATAATGGCAGTCTGCGCTGAGCCTGCACGCAAAACAAGCGCGATTCAGTGCAAAACTCTGCTATTCCATTCACAACTGCGTTTAAGATCACAAAATGGCCATTAGAAAAATTCTTGAATTCCCTGATCCGCGATTGCGCACGAAAGCTGCGCAGGTGGAAACGGTAGACCAACGGATTCAAACGCTTGTCGACGACATGTTCGAGACCATGTACGACGCCAACGGAATTGGCTTGGCCGCCTCGCAAATAGACGTGCACGAACAGGTAATCGTGATCGACCTATCGAGTGATCGCTCAACGCCCCGTGTCTTCATCAATCCAAGCGTCAAAGTAATCGACGAAGCACTCGACGGATTTGAAGAGGGGTGCCTGTCCGTACCCGGCTTTAATGAGTCCGTTGAGCGTCCAAAAGCGATACGCGTGACCGCCTTAGACCGGGATGGCACTGCGATCGATGAAACGGTAACCGGCCTGCTCGCTGTCTGCCTTCAACACGAAATGGATCATCTGCAGGGCACATTATTTGTGGATTACCTCAGCCCGCTTAAGCGGCAAAGGATCCGTCAACGCTTAGAAAAAGAACAGCGGCGCAGAGCGTAAACCATGACCACACAACTGCGGGTTGTCTTCGCCGGTACACCGACGTTTGCAGCAGCGCATCTTAAACAACTGATTGCGTCACGCCATGAAGTGGTCGCGGTGTACACACAACCTGACAGGCCCTCGGGTCGTGGCAAGCGACTTAGCGCCTCGCCCGTTAAGCAAGTCGCCCTGGAACACGCGCTCCCTGTTCTTCAACCCATCACACTGCGAGACGAAGATTCAGCGCAGCAATTGGCTGCCTTTAATGCGGATGTCATGGTTGTCGTTGCCTATGGACTGTTACTGCCACAGGCTATTTTGTGCACACCCAGGCTTGGCTGCATAAACGTTCACGCATCGCTCTTGCCCAGATGGCGAGGCGCGGCGCCGATTCACAGGGCCATCGAGGCGGGCGACTGCTCTACCGGTGTCACCATCATGGCTATGGATGAAGGACTCGATACCGGGCCCATGCTTTCGAGGGCCTCAATCGATATTAGTGACCAACACACCACAGCAACCTTGACCGAAGCGTTGGAAGCCCTTGGTTCTGAGACCCTCATAAGCACGATGGACTCCCTAGAACTCGCTCTTAAATCGTCAGTAGAGCAGCCATCGGCCGGTGTGACCTATGCCCACAAAATTACGAAAGCAGAAGCGGCTATTGATTGGCATCTATCAGCTCAGGAAATCAGCCGCAAAATTCGTGCACTCTCGCCCGCGCCAGGCTGCTTTGGCTTTTATCACGGTGAGCGCATTAAAATCTGGGAGGCGACTTTTGACCCGTCGGTCAGGCAGGTTAATGAGTCGCCCGGCACATTAGTTGATATAAACAAAACCGGCCTAACCATTGCCTGCGGTGAGGGCTGTCTCGTCATTACACGCCTGCAACTACCCAACAAAAAACCCATGTCGCTATCAGACATTCTCAATGGCCACAAAGATCGCTTAACCCTCGGTGATGTCTTTACAAGCGAGACCCAATGAGCCTCCGATTATCAGCCGCACTTCTTCTCGACAAAGTTCAGCAGGGCGGTTCGTTAAACACGCTCTACGACGAGGCTCAACGTGACGTAGACGACTCACAACGCGCGTTTTTTAGAGAGCTCGTCTATGGCTCCTTACGACTTTGGCCGCTTTACAAAGGCATTACGCGACAGCTACTGGAAAAGCCGCTAAAGCCCAAAGACAGCGCGCTCGAAGCGCTGCTCATTGTTGCGCTTTATGAACTCGATGAATGCACAACACCAGCCTATGCCTCTGTCTCGGCCGCGGTAGAGGTTTGTCATGAGCTCAATCGGGCTTGGGCGGCTAAACTGTTAAATGCCTGCCTTCGTAGGTATCAAAGAGACTGCGATGCGCTTAGAGCGCAGCTGGGAGACAGTGAACGCGCCGCGCTTCCCGGATGGCTTTTTAAACTCCTAAAAAAGCACTATCCCCACCCACTAGAGGCGATTGCTGAAGCAGGTCGACACAAACCGCCCTTAACCTTGCGAGTCAACGCGCAAAAAACAGCCCTAGCTGACTATTTAGCCCGCCTTGAAGCTGAAGGCATTACTGCAACAACAGCTGGGGACTTCGGTGTCACACTGCAATCGGCCCTACCGGTGTCACAAATACCGCTGTTTTTTGATGGCTTCGCCAGTGTTCAAGACCAATCAGCGCAAATCGCAGGCACGGTGGCTGCAGTAACCAAAGGACTTCGCGTCCTTGACGTCTGCTCTGCACCCGGCAGCAAAGCCTGCCACCTTGCAGAGCTGGGTGCGCAAGTCACAGCAATGGACGTGTCGCCATCGCGGCTACAAAGTGTCGAAGACAACGCCCAGCGACTGGGTCTCTCAATCAAGACGGTGGTAGGCGATGGACGTGATCTGACAGCGCCGGCAGTTGACGATAATTTTGATTTGGTTTTACTCGACGTGCCGTGTTCTGCAACCGGCGTAATGCGTCGTAACCCCGACGTAAAGCTGATTCGTCTCAAAACCGATATACCGCAGTTTGCGGCGCTGCAAGCTGAACTGCTTCAGTCCGCGTGGCAGAAAGTACGCCCGGGTGGGAAATTACTCTACATCACCTGTTCACTGATGCCCGCCGAGAACGAGGACGTGGTCAGCGACTTCGTTGAGATAACAAATAATGCGCAGGTCATACCTCTGTCTGAGACCATCGGCATTGAAAAGAAAGTGGGTCGACAGACCTTACCGTCTGCGTCCGGCGGAGACGGGCTCTACTACTGCATGCTGGAAAAAGCGGTCTAATCTGGAGTTCGCGAAAAATCGGAGTACCATTCGCGGGTAATGACACCGATCACTCGTTGTTCAAGGAACCTCTAACGTCGTGAAGATCATTATTTTGGGAGCTGGGCAAGTTGGCGGCACGCTCACCGAACACCTCGCCGACGAACAGAACGATGTCACGGTGGTGGATAGCTCGGACTCCGCACTTCGGCAGTTGCAAGAGCGCCTGGATATCAGGACCGTCAAAGGTGACGCCTCTAAACCAACCACGTTAGCGGACGCCGGTGCACAAGATGCGGATATGCTCATCGCCGTCACCGACAGCGACGAAGTCAATATGCTCGCCTGCGCCATTGCTTACACGCTCTACCGCACGCCAACAAAAATCTGCAGAATTCGCGAAGTCGACTATCTCAATGAAGATAAAAAATTATTCCAGTCAGGTGCCATTCCCGTCGATGTATCGATCAGTCCTGAGCGGCTGGTTACCGACGCTATCCACCAGTTGATCTTAAATCCCGGATCGCTTCAGGTACTGGATTTCGCCGGCGGAAAGATTCGCCTCGTTGCCGTGAGGGCTGTTGACGGGGGGCCGATCGTAGGGCGTGAACTCCAAGAAATTCGCGAGCACATGCCAAGTGTAGACACGCGCGTAGCCGCGATCTTCCGCAAATCTCAAAGCGCTATTATTCCCGAGGGCTCAACCGTTGTAGAACCCGATGATGAAGCCTTTTTTATCGCGGCGAGTGAAAACATAAGGGCTGTCACCTCTGAACTGAGAAAGCTCGACGAACCCTACAAACGGGTGATGATAGCGGGAGGCGGGAAAATTGGGGCGTCGCTGGCGAAACGACTCGAGCAGGACTATCAAGTCAAAGTACTCGAACTCAACTACGATCGCTGTCGCCAACTCTCGGAAGAGTTAGAGGAGAGCATTGTGCTCAACGGCAGCGCAAATGACTCTAAGCTTCTGCAACAAGAAAACATCGCCAATACTGATGTGTTCTGTGCGCTCACCAACAATGGTGAGTCCAACATCATGATGTCTATGCTTGCCAAACGCTTAGGCGCTAAAAAAGTGATTACGCTCATCACTAACTCAGCCTACGCGGAGCTTGTAGGCCAAGAAATCGACATCGCCATATCGCCACAACAGATCACGATCAGCAGCTTGTTAACCCACGTCCGAAAAGGCGATATCAGCGCCGTGCACTCGCTGCGAAGAGGGGCTGCCGAAGCGCTCGAAATGACGGCACATGGCGACCCCAAAACATCAAAGGTTGTGGGAAGACGACTCGACGAACTCGATTTGCCCCCAGGTGCAACGGTGGGTGCCATACTTCGAGGTGACCAAGTCATCATTGCGCATCGGCATGTCGTTGTTGAAGAGGATGATCACGTTATTTTATTCCTAACGGACCCCTCGAAAATAAGTTTGGTTGAAAAGCTGTTTGTGGTCGGCGGTAGCTTCATCTAATGAATATTGGCCTGTGTGTTCGGATCGTTGGCTTGCTGCTTATGCTGTTTAGCCTGGGAACACTGCCCTCGATGACTCTAGGCTGGGTACAGAACGACGGAACGGCATCCATATTTGGTCAGGCCTTTGCGGCAACCGCCTCCTCGGGCGTCTTCTTGTGGTTGGCGACACAGCGTGTGAAATCAGAGTTACAAATTCGTGACGGATTCATGGTCACAGCCGCGTTCTGGATCGTTCTGGGTGTCTATGGTGCTCTGCCGTTTCTACTCAGTGACGCTGTGGACATTACGGTATTTGATGCGGTTTTCGAGTCGGTATCAGGCCTGACGACAACAGGCGCTACGGTGTTGGTAGGGCTCGACAACATACCGCAATCGATCCTGTTGTACCGGCAATTGCTTCAGTGGCTGGGCGGCATAGGAATCATTGTGTTGGCGGTGGCTGTTCTACCCATGCTTGGAATTGGTGGAGTCCAGTTATATCGCGCAGAAAGCACGGGACCCGCAAAAGACAGCAAGCTCACCCCCCGAATTACGTCGACCGCCAAAGCACTTTTTAGCATTTACTTAGGTCTCACGGTCATCTGCGCCTTAGCGTATTTCCTGGCTGGAATGAGCGCTTTCGATGCCATTAGCCACTCGTTTTCTACCATCGCAATCGGGGGGTTTTCGACTCACGACGCAAGCATGGGGTATTTCGACAGTAATGTTATTTTGTTGATCAGTAGCTTGTTTATGCTCATCAGCGCCGTCAACTTTGGGTTGCATTTTGTCGCGTTCTCGAAACGAAATCCGACGATTTATCGCTATGACTCTGAAACGAAATTTTTCTCCGGCATGGTGCTGATTTCTGTCGTTATTACCTGTGCAACGCTCGCCATAATGAACACGCTACCCCTGGAGGAAGCACTCATTCACGGCCTGTTTCAGACGGTGTCTATTGCAACAACCACCGGATACGCGAGCGATAATTTTTCGGCGTGGCCCTCCTTTTTACCCATTTTCCTGCTAATGCTAAGCGTTATGGGCGCCTGCGCAGGATCAACTGGCGGCGGTATGAAGGCGATGCGGATCTTGCTCATCTTTCGTCAGGGGCTGCGGGAGCTTCGCCAGCTGCTGCACCCAAACGCAGTCATACCGCTCAAGCTCGATCACCGTCGCGTCAGACCAGAGGTGGTTAGTGCCGTCTGGAGTTTTTTCGCGGTCTACATGTTCTCGTCTTTCATTTTGGTACTGGCGATGCTGGGTACGGGGCTCGATTTCCTCTCAGCGGTAAGCTCAGTCATGGCCGCCATTAATAATTTAGGGCCTGGATTAGGAACGGTAGCGGCCAACTACGGAGCGGTGTCCGACACAGGTAAAGTGATCTTGTGTATAGCGATGCTCTTAGGAAGGCTTGAGATCTTTACCCTTCTGATTCTCTTTACGCCCACGTTCTGGCGNCCGTAGCCAGTTACTTTCTNTTCGCTACTTCAAGCCGCGCGATTGCTTAATGAGATCNTANGCGGTGGTTATATTTTGAGAACGCTCGGTGGCGAGCTCAACCATTTCCTTCGGAACACCGTTCGCGCTGAGTTTGTCCGGGTGATTCTCACTCATTAGTCGACGGTAGGCTTTTTTCAACTCACGATCGTCAACATCGGGTTTGACCCCTAAGGCTTGGTAGGCCTCGGCCAATTGACTGCGCTGCGGCTGATACTGTCGGCGCTGCTGCTGGCGCTGCCCGCCAAAATTTGCTTGTGCCGCCACCATACTCACTATGCGCTGCAGTGCCGTCTCGGAGATCCCTAGCGCGCGAGCAACTCGAGAGAGCGCTTCTTTCTCAGCCCTGTCCAAGCGGCCATCGGCCAGGGCCATACTGGCCAAAAACAGCATCAACGTTTGGGAGGTGTTGGGACGCAATGCCACAATTCGTCTAAAACGGGTCAGTTCCGGTGCGGGATCAAAATTCGCTTCGGCACCGCGCTTGAATCGCTTAATCGCACCCTCACGCTGTGAGGGTGTCAGGCGTAATTGAGCAAACATTGCCTCGGCCTGCGCAATCTCTGTTTCCGACACGCGGCCATCGGCTTTAGCGATGTACCCCAACATGACAAACGTCGTATCAAAAAACTCTTGCTGCAACTCATGGAGCCCATCGGGCCCCGTCATTCTTATCGCCCGCAATAGGCCAGAATCAAAAAGGTGTCCGACTAAAAATCCAACAAAGCCACCGACAACACCTAATGCAGAAAACCCAATGAGCGTCCCTAAAATTTTCCCCAGGAAAACATTCATTTTTTCCCTCCTCGGTTTTTTACACCGGCGTAATGATCTGCAAGCGAGCGCGGGAGTGTTCGAAATCGCTTGTAGGACCATTGATATTGTTGATCGCGCCCAAAAATCAATTTTTCAATATCTTTATTCATGGCCTGTAACGCTGTGTTCAAGTCTTTGTCGTAGATCGATTCAGAGACAGGGTTATAAACCACTTCCCAACCGCCAGGGACCCGGAAGACACCTGCAATCAAGGCTCTAGCCCCCGATTTAGAAAGCAAATTGGCGCACAAGCTTGCCGTAAAACAATCGACGCCCATGAAAGGCACGTTGAGACCCGCTGATTCATGACTGGGCACCTGATCAGGCAAAATACCCGTCAAACCGCCTTGTTTGAAATGCCTAATCAGCTTTACCAAGCCTTTCGGCGTGGTCGGCACATATTCACCACCAGGGCGCTGCCTGTTTGCAAGTACCTCTCTACCAACACTTGGAAGCTTCGGTGGCTCGAACAGTCCAAGCAGGTCTCCCTGCGTTACCAAGTGATGAGGCAAAACCTCCCAGTTTCCTACATGAGGCGCCAACACCAGAACACCTCGCTTATCGGCTAGCGCCTCATCAAAGTGCGCTTGCCCTACGACGGAGACCTTGGACATGACGTAATCAGAAGAGCGCCTCCAAACATGACCCAACTCACTGATCAGCGCCCCTTGTTCACTGATGGCGGCTTTTACCAAGGCCTCGCGTTCTAAAGGCGATCGATCTTGATAGGCCAGCTCAATGTTGCGCCGAATAATACGGACCGTTTTGGAGTTCATCGCATATAAAAGACGTGCAAGCAGACGACCGCAGCCACGAGCCGTTTCTAGAGGTAGTAACGACGAAAGGCGCAAACTCGCCCTGAGCACGCCTGCCGCAAGACGATCTTTGATCCAAAACTTCGCTGAATTGTGACTCTTTGACACCTAGATGCGCTTAATTGCCGATGATTGCTCATATTATGCCAGTGCTGGCCACTGTATACTCGCGTCTTCGATGTATTGGGACATTTACGTGAGTTCACCACTAACATTTCAACAGCTCATTCTCGAACTCCAAGCCTTTTGGGGAGAGAACGGCTGTGTCATTTTACAGCCACTGGATTTAGAAGTTGGCGCGGGCACGTTTCACCCGGCTACGTTTCTTAAGGCCTTAGGCCCCGAAAACTGGAACTCCGCTTACGTGCAACCGAGCCGACGGCCCCAAGACGGCCGATATGGCGAAAACCCTAACCGACTGCAACACTATTATCAGTTTCAGGTCGTTATGAAGCCATCGCCAGCGAATTTCCAAGAGCTTTATTTAGGTAGCTTAGAGCGACTGGGCTTAGACCCTCTCAAACACGACATTCGGTTTGTTGAAGATAACTGGGAGTCGCCCACGTTGGGCGCCTGGGGATTAGGATGGGAAGTTTGGCTTAACGGCATGGAAGTCTCCCAGTTCACTTACTTTCAGCAGGCAGGTGGACTCGAGTGCTTGCCCGTCACGGGTGAGATTACCTACGGAATAGAACGATTAGCGATGTACATACAGGACGTTAAGTCCGTCTATGACCTCGTGTGGACCGAGACACCAACCGGCGTCATCAAATACGGTGACGTCTTTCATCAAAACGAAGTTGAAATGTCGACGTTTAACTTCCAAGAGGCAGACGTCGATCACTTGTTTGCTCACTTCGATTTCTGCGAGAGCGAAGCCGAGCGGCTTGTCGCGCTTGCGCTACCACTCCCTGCTTATGAGTACGTGATGAAAGCGTCACACACGTTCAACCTGCTCGATGCGCGCCATGCGATCAGCGTGACCGAGCGCCAACGGTACATCCTGAGGGTTCGAACGATTGCCCGCGCGGCAGCAAAAGGTTACGTGG
>NZIJ01000028.1 GCA_002689915.1 Halieaceae bacterium
GATATGACCTACGTCGATGATGTGCAGGCTTCGATGCATGACGTAAATGTTGTTTACGCCGTCATGGAAAATCATAAGCGTGGTGACAATAAGCCTTACGTACTGAAGTCCACTAACAAGGGAAAGAGTTGGAAGTCCATCGCAAGTAACCTGCCGACGAATGGTTTTGCGCACACCATTGCCGAGGATCACATCGATCCGAATCTTTTATTTTTAGGCACCGAGCAAGGCGTCTTTGTTACACAGAACGGTGGTAAGAGTTGGAGTCAGATGCGCAATAACCTGCCGACAATTGCCGTGCGCGATATTGAAATTCAGCGTCGTGAGAACGATCTGGTAGTCGGGACGTTTGGACGTGGCATCTACATTGTTGATGACTACTCGCCACTTCGCACCCAAGCTCGCGACCTCGGTGCGTTTCAGCTCTTTGCACCGCGAGACCCCTGGTTATTCATCGAGGGTGACGTCTGGGGCGGTGTTGAGAAAGGTTCAATTGGTCATGCCTTCTTCACAGCGCCAAATCCGGAGTTTGGCGCTGTTTTTCGGTATTACGTTAAAGACGGATCGAAAACCAAAAAGCAGATTCGTCGTGCCGCTGAAATAGCGATCGAAAATGAGGGGGGTGATACGCCCTATCCTTCTTGGGATGCACTTCGTGCCGAAGACAGAGAGCGTGGCGATGCACTGTATATTCTTGTTCGAGACGCTAATGGTCAGCTGGTTCGTCAAATCTCGGCAAAATCAGGTGGTGGTTTGCACCAAACAGCCTGGGATTTACGGCTGCCAGCCCCCGATCCAGTCAGCATAAAGAACTCAGGTTCGAGACCCTACTGGGCAAGTGATCCTGCGGGTCCGCTTGCACTTCCGGGTTTGTATAGCGCCTCGCTTGCCTTGGAGCGTGATGGGATTATCAAAATGGTTGGAGAGCCGCAATCATTTACGGTTAAGGCACTGGATAACAGTGTTGAGATCACGGATGACCGCCGGGCGCTACAAGATTTCCAAGTAAAAGTTGCTGGCTTACAGCGAGCGGTCAAAGGTGCTGTACGGAGCATGAGCGAACTCGATAATCGTGTGGCGCACGTGCGAGCCACACTGCCTGTAACGCTTGCGTCATCTGACGCAGATCTCGATGCTGTCGGTCAGCTCGAGGCGCGACTGGCTGATTTAGAGGTTACGCTCCGTGGTGATCGGACCCGAAGCAGTCGCAACGAACCCTCTCCCGTATCGATCGCATCACGCGTGTCGAGTATTTACGGCACGGTCGTTTTTTCTCAGTCGAGGGTGGGGGGTAATTTCAAAGACTCTTACGCAATAGCGGCCACTGAATTTGAGGGGGCGCTCTCAGAGCTTCGCTCGATCGCACAGGATCTAAGCGACCTCGAAGCAGGGCTAGAGGAAAAAGGCGCACCCTGGACCCCCGGTCGTATTCCGACCTGGTCTAGCGCGCAGTGATCAATTACCAACCGCTAATGCTCATGAGTAGGTCGCGCTTTTTGTCCGCTGGTTTGCTTGGCATCATGACGTGCCTATTGCTTGGCGCGAATACACCGGAAGCCAAAGCGGAGAGCGGGGGGAACCCCCTTGTGGGAGACCTCAGCCCCGAGCAACTATTTGAGGCGTTCCCATCTTTCGCAGAGGGCTATGTAGCGTTTGATGCAGAGGCAGATTCGATCCAGTTGCCATTGGATACGACTGTTTTAGTGTTTTTTGGGACGTGGTGTCACGACAGCGAGCGCGAAGTGCCGAGGTTGTTAAAACTGCTTAGGACGGCGGGGCTGAGTGAGGAAAAGCTCATGCTTATTGGCCTTGATTACCGAAAGCGCGAGCCCGAGGGGCGGGCCGCGCAATTTGACGTGCAGTACACGCCGACGGCCATCTTCCTGCGTCAGGGGGTCGAAGTGGGACGGATCGTGGAGCGGCCGAACACAACGCTGCAAGAGGCAATCAAACAGATTTTTGACGTCAGCATTTAGTCTGAGGTAAACCAGAGCGTGTAGCTTCGCAGTTAGGTCGCAGTGGTTTTTAACCGGTAAGCCGGATGATAGATTAAAAAATAAGAAGGAGCATGGGATGGCGACAGGGAAGATAATTCCATCGATTCGGTATAAAAATTGTCCTGAGGCGATTGATTGGCTGGCCCGTGCATTTTCGTTTACTCCGCATTTTGTCGTGCCAGGAGATCAAGGTGAGATCCTTCATGCGCAACTGACCTACGGTGACGCCATGATCATGCTGGGTTCAGCACATGACGGGGATGACTTCGGCAAACTCCATGCATGCCCTAATGAACTTGAAGGGAAAAATACGGCGAGTTTTTATCTGGTTGTTGAGGACGCCGATGAGCATTGTGTTCAGGCCCGGCAGCACGGTGCTGAGATCATTATTGATGTTCGGGATGAGGACTACGGTGGCCGCGGTTACACCTGCAAAGATCTAGAAGGTCATGTGTGGACCTTTGGTACTTATGATCCGTGGTCCACGGCCGAAGAGGCTCATGTTTAGTCACATAGTGGTGGGCGCCAATGATCTGAGTCGAGCAATAGCTTTTTACGATCAAGTGATGGCTGCGCTTGGCTACGCAGGTCATGACACTCATCTCGACGCGTGGGAACCGCGGTGAATACGATGGCGTATTTTAGTTAGAGCGGGTTCGCACCAAAACCCCTGGCCCCAGTTTCATCCCTGCGCGGAACGTCGAAAGCCGTCATCTGCCTTTGCCGCCGGATAACTGGCTAGAAAAATACGATCGCAGAACAACCCACATTGCACCTAATAAGGTTAGCGATAAACCCTGATTAAACTGATAACTTAGAAGCCGCAGTTGATTACTCATGTAGAGATGGATTTAACTTCTCATCGAAATAGGCGAGGACATTTTGCAGGGCGTCGTGAGTTGGATGGCCCGCTTCATCCACGAAATCAAGTGTGAGGACAGAGTGGCCTTTTCCGGGTAAGACGATCTCCTTCACACGCTCATGGGCGTCGTCATTAAAAGTCCGGTGAATGCATTCGGATTTCTCGACGGTTGACAGTGGATCATCTTCAAACCGAAGGACACGCATTGGACCTTTCGCCTCCAACGCGTCTCTACTGCTCGCAATCTCTTGGGGCGACATATGGAGTGCACCTTGCTTAAAGAAGGGCATTGCGGGTTGCGAGGCAACAGCTGCCAATACACTGTCATCCCCAATCAAAGTGATAGCGAAGTTCCCGGTAAGGCACATACCAATGACACCCACACCGTCTACACCTCGGGTATCGCGAACTTGACGACACAGTAAACGCAGCCAGTCAGCAACGGGGCTCGAGGCGTCAGTCGCCATGAGCCGGAACTCTTTGCGCATACACATCACCCGCGCGAGATTGCCTCCAATTGAGATTTTCCCAAGCGGTCCAAATAGGTGCGGCATAACAACTTCGTGACCTGCGTCGACGAGTTTATCGGCTAGACTTAGCGTCTCTTGACCAATTCCCGGGAGTTCTTGAATCAATACTATGGGGGCACCCAAACCTCGGGAATACACATCGTGAGAAAGGGATCTCCCTTCTCTCGTTTGGGCAGAAAAGGATGCTTTTTGGTAGGCCGATAATTGTGTTGCACGTTTCGTCATAAGGCGATCTTGTCTACTGGGTGATGGGTATTCCGCGATGAATTTGTCGTGTCTACTTGAGGCTGCATGCAACGCAAGGGTGAGTCGCCACGAAGCCTCCTATCGCCGCAACCTGAAGGTGGCCTGGAGGTGGATAGGCACTTGGCTATGACCCCAGTGGATGTGTCCTCGTTTTCCCACTGAGCGCCTGCGCTACTTTGGGAGTCGCACGAGCGATGAAAAACAGTGCTAGTCGATCGTCGCAGCGGTTGGTTCACAGCATCTTACTTGCGTGTCACTGTCGCTAAAGGGAAGCGATGTGTGGTGTTTGAGGGCGGTCGCACAGAATATCGTTTCGATGCGACCGCAGTCCGCTCAGTCGCGGACAATCACCTTCATCTTGGTGTAGCCCTTTACGAAGCTTGAGATATTTCGGCTGGGCTCACCTACAACCTCGACCCGAGAGAAGCGCTTTAGCATTTCATCCCAAAGAATCTGAAGCTGAAGTTCTGCGAGGCGGTTACCAAAACAACGGTGAATACCGAACCCAAAGGATACGTGGTTACGCGCATTCTTACGTTCAAAGTCCAGCACATCTGGGTTCTCAAATTTTCGCTCGTCGCGGTTGCCCGAGACGTACCACATCGCGACTTTATCGCCCTTTTTGATGGTCTTTCCGTGCATTTCGACGTCTTCGAGTGCTGTTCTTCGCATGTAAGCCAGCGGCGTCTGCCAGCGGATAATTTCGGCAACTGTATTAGGGATGAGATCACGATTGGCTTTCACTTTGTCCCACTGCTCCGGGAACAAGTGCGACCCGTAAATAGACGCAGACATTGAGTTTCGGGTCGTGTCGTTACCACCCACGATCAGCAATATCAGATTGCCCAAATATTCAACGGCATCCATATCGCGCGTTTTCTCACCGTTCGCGAGCATCGTGATGAGGTCATGGCCGCTACCGCCAATGCGCTCTTGCCATAAGCCCAGAAAGTACTCTACACACTCAGTAAGCTCGGCACGACGTTGCTCTTCACTCTCGACAATGCCAGTTTCAGGCCCTGCAGTCGCGACGTCTGACCATCGCGTTAACTTTCGTCGATCCTCAAAGGGAAAGTCGAAGAGCGTTGCGAGCATCATGGTAGTCAGTTCGATGGATACCGTATCGACCCAGTCGAATTCTTGGTTGATGGGCACGTTATCAAGCACGTATTGCGTCCGCTCACGAATAACCTGCGACATTTGCGACAAGCTTGGGGAGGCCACAATGGGTGCGACGGTCTGCCGCTGGACATCGTGTTTAGGCTGATCCATCGCGATGAACATGGGTAGCGGAAAATCTTCAGCAGGGTTTGGCAGTACAATCGCAGGTTCCGACGAGAAGCGATGATGATCCGTGTCGATCGCCATGATGTCCTCGTAACGCGTTACGGACCAGTAGGGGCCAATTGGCTCCATGTCGGCAGGCCGCTCGTCCGCCATCCAGCCTTCTTTGCAATAATGTAACGGGTCTTCATTACGCAGGCGCTCAAAGACCGCCCACATCTCCTGCGATGGCCACAAGTGAGGATTCGATGGGTCCAAGTCGCCAAGAGGCGTGCTGAAAGCCCTGTCATAACCGGGCAAATTAGATCGTTTGATGGCTTGATTCACGAGTGTCTCCTCTTTACGGACCGATTTCTTCTGTGGTCGGAACGCTAGATTTTCTATCGTATTTTTATATGTATTGTGCGGTTTGGGTAGCGACTACGAGCGCAACCCCTCCACCACGTCCAACAATAGGGCAACCGTAGTCACAGTCAAGTTTTGGATGCGCATCGTCGGGAAGCAGCGGCATGGCTAATCGATTTCGATCGGTGCGTCACAATTTGCGCAACAATGCCCCTTAAAATTATTCAATCAGCGATGAGTTGTGGGCAAGGTGTCTTCAGTTACCCGCACGTAGCGCTCAGGGAATCAGTGGCCTCCCTCGGCAGCGACGTTTGGAATTAGGTTTTCCGTGAGCTAGAAATGAAGCCGGAGCTCATCAATGTTTACATCAACTGTAATCTCAAGTTGCTTCAGGTTTTTCAAGCGAGCCAGCCCCTCTTTTGGTGCTCGATACAAATGGGGCGTCATGGCGAGGAGGTCATCTAAATCTTGCTGTGCAAGGGTTAGCCCGTACGTCAAAGTCTCACGAGAGACGAGGGTAAATGGCGCTGGATAATCGCGACCACTGGTCTGTTTTACGTGTGGATAGATGATTTTACGCAGTTCGATGAGGTGTTGTGCTGCGGGAGTAACACAGAAAAGCCTGCCGTTGGTCTTTAAGATCCTTTGGAACGAGTCGAAGTCAGGGAAGCCAAACATATCGAGCACGACATCAGCTGACTCGTCAGCCAACGGAACGCGTTTATTGCTGGCGACAAGCCAAGTTGCTGCGCAGCGTCGAGCGGCTCGTTGAATCGCCCACTTTGAAATATCAAAACCAACAAGGTGCAGTTGCTTACCCACTAGTGAATCGATGGCTTCAAGATAATAGCCCTCGCCGCAGCCCGCATCGACCACAGTCAACTCATCGCCCGCGATGCGCTCAAGCAGCTGCGCAAGTCGGCTTGCGATTGGTTCATAGTAACCTTTGGCCAGAAATGCGTTTCGTGCTCTGACCATGTCTTTTGAATCGCCTGGTGCCTTGGAGCGCTTGTGTTGAACACTGAGGAGATTCGCATAACCGGGTTTGCCAATATCGTATTGATGTCCGCTTGGGCACGACAATGAGCCATCTCGATACTGCAAAGGCAGGTCATCGATAGGGCAGATCAAACTGTCGTGTGGGATAAAAGACATAGTTCTGATTCAAAAGGGTGAGATATTGATCCTTGCACCTCAGTATATGCGTACATGACACAAGGGCGTTATTAACAGTTTGTCTCGTTGTTCTGCGAGGCGCCCGGGGGCGTTAACTCGGTGACGAGTTTTTGCACGAACTCAATCGACATGACTTTAGGGAGAGAAGTTATGGACAAAATACTTATCGATATCCCAGCTGTATTATCACTAACCCTTCAAGGAGCGCTGGTGCTCGGCATGTTCCTCGCCTCGACGCTGCTTGATGGCATCGATATCACCGTGTTTTTCGCTGCGTACATCGTACTCTGGTCGCTGCAGTACACCTCGGCGTTTCGTGCTTATCTAGACGATGTTCAGCGCGAGCGCGCAAACAGCTAAGATCACCACCAATAGTTTACCAAGGGCTGTGCCTACCTACGGCCCAACATCGGCTCCACAGCATTGAGTTGTGGGGCCGTTTTGGTTTTAGGGCCTTAGGACGCGTGTTTAGCGGGGCTTAGCCCAGCTACCCAGCCTGCAAGGGGTGTAAGTCAGGTTACAGCGATTGACTCCGTTTACACCGACGGTGGCTTCCTTGATGGGTAAGCCCGAATTTTTGTTCTCTAGGGCAAAGCGGCGCGTCTAGTCGGTCTTTGTGGCCAGCGCGGATTTGACCAAGAGGCCGGATCCGAGCAAAGCCAACACACAGACAGCGGCGGCGATGCCGATTAAAGCCTCCGCCATGCTGACACCAAAGGCGATTTCCGGGGTGTATGAGCAGATATTTCGCACTTCGAATAAAGCAGGAAACCACTGGTCCACAGCGAACCAGGAGGGCATACCGAGGGTAAACTCGCAGCTGCCATCACCTCGAAAGTTTTCGATTTCATAGAGATAAAAGGCGCGCTCACCCATGCCCGCGCCGGTTAATAGGGTCAAGGCGAACCCCGCTAGCCGATACAGCAGGGTATCGGGGAGCATCAGCATGAATGCGCCAACGAGTCCTATGCCAACGGCCCAAAGGCGAGCTTGGATACATACCTGACAAGGATCGTCACCGAGGACGTATTGCCAGTACAAAGCAGCGACAAGCAGGCTACTTCCCAATGCAAAAATGGCCCACCAAAGGAGCCGTCCCTTGGTGAGCAGCTCTGTGAGCGCTGCTAGCGATTTTGTGGACGGTACCATGCGCTCAATCTGTCCTCTGATTAGCGGAGTTGTGCGGCAACGCCACGCATAACCCGAGCCGCCGATTCTCCACCACTGGACGCAACCTTGCTCGCAAGTTTCTCGATATCACGAACGGCGCGTTTATCAGATTGGCCGGCTTCAATTGTCTCCAAAGCGGCCGCCATGGCTTTCGATGCCGCCGCAACATGCTTTGCTTCAGGCGTCTCTCTTGCCAGCTGGTCGAGCAGCGCCAAGGCGACTACAGGATGATCAGGCCAGCTTACAGGGAACTGCTGCTGCGGGTTAAAAACGTCGTCCAAGTCGGCGAGCCCTGCTGCGGCAATTTCGTTTGCAGAGAGGTACTCACTCTCCTCCAGGGCAAGTACATCGAGACCGCGAATGATCTCTGTGCCGTAGATATGGTTTTTATAAAAATAGGTCGACCAAAAACCACCTGTCACTAATTCCTTATCGTCGATGGGGCCACGGTCAAAATAGGCGATCTCAATGGGGTCAGAGGAGTCGGTAAAGTCGATAACGGAGATGCCGCCTTGGTACCAAGCTTGAACAAAAATATCGCGCCCAGGCACAGGAACAATCGATCCGTTATGGGCTACACAGTTTTCATACTCGCGCTGCGGCGCAGGTATTTTAAAATGACTGCGATACACCAATTTGCCGTCCACGATGTCGTATATGGCGTCTGCACCCCAATCTAAAGGGTCGAATGCACGGCAACGAGCGCGGCCACCGCCACCCCATTCGTCGGTGAAGAGGATCTTGGTGCCGTCGTTGTTGAAGGTGGCGGAGTGCCAGTAAGCAAAGCCATTATCTGAGACGGCATCCAAGCGTTTTGGATCCAAGGGATCGGTAATATCAAACAAGATGCCGTTTCCTGAACAAGCGCCGGCAGCGAGGTTTTTAGAGGGGAATACGGTGATGTCATGGCACTCATCCGTCGTTCGTGTCTCCTGAGTGTCATCGCCATGGTCGCCGCCACGCCAAAGGCCCGCTATTGCACCTGTTTCCTCGTCCGCAAATACCGTAGGGGAGTGAACAATTCGTGAGGCAGATGGGTCCTCCACGGGAATCTCAATAACATCGATTCGGAATAGGGCAGTCCGGGGATCACCCGGCGTATCATCAAAGCAAGAGGCCATCTCCTCACGCTCTCGAATGCTTGAAGTCCCCGAGTTGTATACGACGATTTTGCCATCGTCGCCCGGACCCGATACCACAGAGTGAGTATGTGAGCCCCGGCAAGTTTGAACTGCGCCGACTTGTACCGGGTTTTCCAGGTCCGAAATGTTGAAAATGCGAATGCCGCGGAAGCGCTCATCGCTGACATCTTCAGCAATGCCCTGTAGACCACAATCTAAGCGACTGCGGGTTTCCTGAACAGACATGATCAGAAGGTCGCCCACGATACTGACATCGCCCTGACCACCTGGACAGACGACTGAGCTCAGCAAGTCGGGAACGCCATCTTCCTTGATGTTATAGACATTGAAACCGTGATAGCTACCCGCTACCAAGGTATCGCCCGAGAACGCCATATCCGTATTACTAAAACTCAAAAGCGGCGATCGCTTGCGTGAGCCACCTTCAACCGGCGACTGCTTTTTCGCGTCCTCTGCGGTGTCTTCTTCAGAGTCTTCTTCGGCCGTTTTGGGTTTGTGTTCGGGCCCCTTTGACATCTCAATCGGATTCTTGGGGTCGATAAACCCGGCAGGTTTTGGAAGCGAGGCAACTAGCGTCATATTCTTAATGGCGATGCCCGCATCCATGAGCCCTGCTTTGAGATTCGCTCTGGGGTCATCAGACAGGCTCACCAATAAGCCGTTCATCTGGTCTATCTCGACGGCTTGGTCATTCTTGATATCACCCACAAACTCGTACAAGACGGGGTCGTAGGCAGAGCCGGGTTTATCGAGCAAGTCCTCCACCATGTCTACGGCACCTTCATGGTGGCGAATCATGAGTGTTAAGAACTGACGGTCGAAGTCGACCGACTCAGCGGCAGCGAGAGCCGCCATTTGGTCATCCGTCGCCATCCCCATTTCCATTTTGTGGTGCATGCTCATCATGTGATGCGCGTGTGCCATTGGTGACTCGCCACGATCGGTAAGCCAGCCTTCCATAAAGTCGATTTCGTCGCTCTGAGAGGCTTTGATGCGACCGGCAATATTCAAAAGAGCGGGCTGATTAGTGCGAGCTTCAACCAGATCGGCCATTTCCAATGCTTGAGCATGATGCGGGATCATCATTTGCATGAAGCTCACATCAGCGGGAGAGAAGCTAGTATCGGTAATCTTGACCGCATCCTCAGGGCTGAGCGTTTGGCTGGGTTGACCCGGTGCGCCCGGCAGTACAATAGGTGAGGCCAGTACAGTTGCGCTCAACACACTGGTAAGGGATAGAGCAGCACCTGCGAGGTGCACTATTTTTACGTATCCAGATAACGACGGCATCGTAATTTCCTATGAGTCTCTTGTATTCAATCGGTAACTTGGCTGCGCGTAGCGCAGTCTGACTGGACTCACCTAATTACGTGCCGTTCAAGCAAAAGGCTTAGTGCAACGTGGAGCGTCGAGTCGTCTCGTTCTTGAACGCTAACGCATCTTAGTTGGGCTTAACAATACCGGCGCGACATTTGGTCGCAGATTTTAAGCGCAGGCTCCGCTGAGCAGTCGAACATTGATAACACCGGGCAGAGCCCGTAATTGACCTAACAAGTCCGATGTGGGGGACGCGTTTACATCAATTAAGTTATAGGCAATGTCACCACGGCTCTTATTGAGGAGGTCAACCACGTTGACTTTGGCGTCGCTCAATACATTGAGAATGTGACTGAGTGCGCCGGGCGCATTTTCGTTAGTGATCGCAAGTCGGGTATTGGAATTGGGCTCTAGCTCTATTGCCGGGAAATTTACGGAGTTTTTGATATTGCCATGATCTAAAAACGCCTTTATCTGGTCAGCGGCCATGACCGCGCAGTTTTCTTCCGCTTCTTGGGTGCTCGCACCGATATGTGGCATGAGTAAGGTGTCTCTGCGTCCTACCAATGCGGGCGCTGGGAAGTCAGTCACGTATTTACGAAGTTGGCCTTTATTGAGCGCATCGACCACAGATGCTGTATCGACGATTTGCTCTCGGGCGAAATTAAGTAGACAGGCGCCTGGCTTGAAGTGGCCCAAGGTGTCGGCGTTTATCAGACCTCGGGTACTGTCGAGCACGGGAATATGCAAAGACACGTAATCTGAGCGAGAGAAGAGCGCCTGCATGTTGTCCATTTTTTTCACAGAACTTGGGAGCCGCCAAGCGGCTTCAATAGAAATAGCTGGGTCATAACCAACCACCTCCATGCCAAGGTCGAGACCAAGCCGTGCAATTAAGCTGCCAATCGCACCAAGTCCGAGAACGCCAAGGGTCTTACCTTGAAGCTCAGCCCCCGCAAATTGCTTTTTACTCGCCTCGAGCAAGGGCGCCATTTCCTCGGCGCCAAGTTGTGGGTCAAGCGACGAGATAAAATTCATCCCTCCAACAATATCCCGCGATGCCAGGAGCATGCCTGCGGCTACGAGTTCTTTTACCGCATTGGCATTAGCGCCCGGGGTATTGAATACAACAATGCCTTTGCCAGTGCAGTGGTCAAGGGGAATATTGTTCACGCCGGCGCCCGCTCGCGCGATGGCACTAACAGACTCAGGAATATCACNGGTGCTTANNTTGTGGCTGCGCAGCAAAATCGCATCGGGCTGTGACAGGTCNCTACCGACTTCGAAGCAGTCGGGACTCAGTCGCTCAAGTCCTTTAGTCGAGATTGCATTGTATGTNCGAACTTGATGCATAGCAGAGCCCCGGTGCCTGCACGAAATTGCAGAGCATTCAGTGATAGTNAATTAGGTGNATTCTGGGTACGCCCCAGANGTGTAATTCTAACACAGCCGCGGCGCTGTAAGTCGTGTGAGAAGTCGCGTAATATTCGCGCCCGTCGCGCGATGTGTCGCATTTGTCGATACAGTCCGCGCTTGCTTTGACGAATACGGAGATTTCGAATGTACAACAACGGCGATTTTGCACGGTGGAGACGTCACCCATGGCACGGTATGGCGGCTCACCCAGGAGACGACAAAGGTGTGGTCACTGGTTTCATTGAATCGCTCCCCGGCGACACGATCAAATACGAGCTCGACAAAGACAGCGGTTATCTGATGATTGATCGCGCCCAAAGAACGACGGCTGCGCCCCCCTGCCTGTATGGGTTCATCCCCCGCACTTACTGCGCTGAGAATGTTGCGGCACGGTGCGCCGGCGCCGAGGAAGCAGACGGCGATCCTTTGGATATTTGTGTCTACTCAGAGCGCGATATCAACCGCACTGACATTATTTTACAGGCTAAAGTGCTTGGCGGAATCCAGATGATCGACGGTGGCGAGGCCGACGACAAGATCATTGCGGTGCTCGACGGTGATAATGTTTGGGGTGGTATAGAGGATCTCGCTGAGATGCCCTCCATCATCGTTGAGCGTCTTCAGCATTATTTCTCAACCTACAAGCAAGTGCCGGGTAAAAACCCGAACATCAATGTCGACGTTGTCTATGGGCGCGACCAGGCGCTTGAAGTGATCGCGGCAGCCCAAGCTGACTATGATCATCATTACGGGCACTTACACGCTTAAGTTGTTTGATGCCCTCAGAGCGCTGTGTGTTTTCGGATCGGGGATCCCTGAATGATTGTTAGGCATGCAACGGCTGATGATGCCGACACGATCACAGCGCTTAATGAAGTCTTCGTCTCAGTTACTAGCCCTATGGACGGTGATCGCTTTCGCGAGCTTTTCAAACTGAGCAGCTTTTGCCTCGTGGCTGAGGCGCCAAACGAAGTGCTGGGCTTTGTCATGGCCATGACAAACGGTGCGCCATACGATAATGGTAACTACAAGTGGTTCGACGACCGGGTCTCCGACATGGTCTACGTCGATCGGATCGTTCTAGCGAGCGAGGCGAGGGGCCAAGGCATTGGCAAGGAGCTCTACAGGTACCTATCTGAACTTGCTCGGGGTGCCGGCTGCAGTGTGATGACCGCCGAGATGGATATCGATCCACCCAATGCACACTCTGTCCACTTCCACCGCATGCTCGGCTTTGCTGAAATCGGACAGCGGACACTGGACAGTGGAAAGCGTGTTTCGATGCAATCGGTAGCCCTATCTGAAGCGACTTTTGTTTGATCTGAGTCGCTGGGCACGCGTAACAACAGCTCAATTCTTTTTCAGCGAGCTTTTGCTTTATGCGATATGTGCTAACTACCGTACTGACACTTTGCGTTCTGATTACCAGTTGGTCGGCCACAGCTATTGAGGAGCCTGAATATACGGTTGTGCAGTCCTGGGATGACGAATCAATCGAAATCAGAGACTACGAATCGAGAATTTTGGCATTTACCGATATGTCAGAGGGTTCAAATTCAGGCTTTAGAGTCTTGGCTGGCTACATTTTTGGGGGCAACGAGCGACAACAGGAAATAGCCATGACGGCACCTGTCCAAAGCACCATGCCAACCGAGTCCGATGCTGAAATGGCCTTCGTTGTTCCAAGCGAGTTTGATTTAGCTGATCTACCGAATCCAAATGATGCGCGTGTGGATTTTCGTGAGGAGCCCGCCTATCGCGCTGCGGTGATTCGTTTTAGCGGATGGGTCAACGACAAGAAGGCCGAAAAACACTGGCAGATGTTGCGTTCATTTTTAGCAGAGCAGGGGATACAGCCGCTAGGCGAGCCCACGCTCAATCAGTACAACCCGCCTTGGACGCTACCTTTTATGCGTCGAAATGAGATTATTATCGCTGTGGCTCAGTAGCCTTTCGCTTCTGAGTAGAGGCCTTGTAAGGTATCGCCGGCGAGGTATCGGTCAAGGTTTGTTTTCATGGCAACGGCCACCAAGTCGGCGGCCGTTGGCGCTGCAGTGTGGGACGTGACAAATGCGCGTGGATGCTGCCAGAAGGGATGTCCCTCCGGCAGTGGCTCAACATCAAACACGTCGAGTACCGCGGCTTTTAGTAGGTGACTATTGAGCGCGCTTAAAAGCGCATCCTCATCGACCGCATTGCCTCTGCCAACGTTGATGACAACCCCGTCGTTGTTCATTGCCGAAAAAGCCGATGCGCCCAGTATATGGTCCGTCTCTGGGGTTTTGGGCAGTACGGAGACAGCGTAGTCTAGGCCCTCAAAGAATTGCTGATCGCCGCTTTTGAAACACTGCTCAAAGCCCGGTCTTGATTCCCCTGTTGAGTTCATGCCCCGGCACCGGATGCCCAGAGGTTCTGCGGCTTCTGCGATGGCGCTTCCTATGCTGCCCGTACCTAAAATCCCCATCACTTTGCCTCGAACACCTGTCTCCGGTCTCGGGTCCCATGTCATCGCTTTCGCGCGCTGCATGATTTGCCGCTCGATGCTCAAAATCCAGCCGAGCACAAATTCAGACATTGCTTGTCCGAATACACCTTTTAAGGGGGTCACTGCGACGCCAACAGGGATGCTCTGTGCCAAAGCGTCGATACCGGCCCAGGTACTTTGAATCCATCTCAAGTTAGGAAAGAGCGGGGCAAAGGCCTTCGCATCCTTGGGGGAGGCCACCATTATCTGCACTGAAGACACATCTAAGCCCTGTGGAATGGACTGGGTTGGGTCGAGCGTCATCATTTCCAAACGATTATCGACTAAGCGCTCAACGGGCCCAAGCCAGGCGTCGTTAGTGCCTGCAATAAACACAATGTCGGGCTTAGGTGTCTTCATGTAAGATAGCGACCTTCGGCGAATGGCATCCCATGGTAAACAAGCTTCTCGATCCAAGCTATCGAGTAGAGCGAGGCGGCCGTTCGTCCCACCTAACGACTAAGGAATCCGCCACCCTCGCGTGCGCGTAACGCAGTTGCATCCTTTTTTAAATTTCTAGGGCCTTTAGAAGATCAGATGGAAAAATTTCGCCAAGAGTGGCTTTCAAACGTTCGAAATGATGTGCTCGCAGGTCTTGTCGTAGCGCTGGCACTTATTCCTGAGGCGATTGCCTTTTCCATCATAGCCGGCGTAGACCCAAAGGTTGGGCTGTACGCCTCGTTTTCCATTGCGGTCATCATCGCGTTCACCGGCGGACGGCCCGGCATGATTTCGGCTGCAACGGGCGCCATGGCGCTGCTGATGGTGACGTTGGTCAAGGAACATGGCCTTGAGTATTTATTTGCGGCCACTGTCCTCACTGGTGTCCTGCAAATAATCGCTGGTTGGATTCGGCTTGGAGAGCTTATGCGGTTCGTATCGCGCTCGGTTGTTACCGGGTTCGTTAATGCGCTCGCGATTCTTATCTTTATGGCGCAGCTACCGGAGCTCACAAATGTTGGCTGGCAGGTGTATGCGATGACAGCGGCAGGCCTTGGCATCATATATGGCCTGCCTCGTTTGACTACGGCGGTCCCGTCACCGCTTATTACCATCGTGGTACTCACCATTGTCGCCATCGCACTGGATCTCGACATCCGGACGGTTGGCGATATGGGTGAACTTCCCAATAGCCTTCCCCAGTTTTTGATGCCAGATGTGCCACTGACGCTGGAAACATTGCAAATCATCTTTCCCTACGCCGCTACATTGATGGTTGTTGGACTGCTGGAATCGCTGATGACTGCCACGATCGTAGATGATTTAACGGATACCTCTAGCAACAAAAATCGAGAGTGTGTGGGACAGGGGGTTGCCAACATCGCGACGGGCTTTATTGGTGGCATGGCTGGCTGTGCAATGATTGGACAGTCGGTGATCAACGTGAAATCCGGTGGACGTGGCAGGCTATCGACGCTCGTGGCAGGTCTCTTACTTCTCGTTATGGTCGTTTTTGCGGGTGATTGGGTAAGCCGGATTCCAATGGCTGCGCTTGTCGCTGTGATGATTATGGTGTCCATCGGCACCTTCAATTGGGACTCGATCAGAAACCTTCAGAGCCATCCAAAGAGCTCGAGCGTCGTTATGCTCGCAACGGTAGCGGTGACGGTGGCGACGCACGATTTAGCTCAGGGTGTTTTGACGGGGGTCCTACTGTCAGGCTTTTTCTTTGCGCATAAGGTGGGGCGTATCCTTCGGATCGACTCTGCGTCGTGCGATGAGGGGAAGGCACGTCGTTACACTATTTTTGGTCAGGTTTTCTTTGCGAGCGCCGATAGTTTTTCTCAAGCGTTCGATTATCAAGAAGTTATCGATAAGGTTTACATTGACGTCAGTCGAGCGCATTTCTGGGATATCACGGCAGTCAGCTCACTCGACAAAATTGTTATCAAGTTCCGCCGCGAGGGCACCGAGGTCGAGGTGATCGGTCTAAACGAAGCGAGTGCCACGATGGTTGATCGATTTGGGGTCCATGATAAGGACGGTGCTGATGATTTACTCCTCGACCATTAAGGCTCTCTAATGCGTTCTTCGAAAAAAGTTCTCGCCTGTGTGGACCAGTCAGATTACGCCCAACATGTTGCAGACTATGCCGCGTGGGCGGCCGAGCATTTGGCGGCGCCGCTCGAACTACTTCATGTGATCGACCGTCATCAAGAGGTCGCCTCAGGTATTGATCGAAGTGGTTCGCTTGAGATGGATGCGCAAGAGCATCTGTTAGAGCGCTTATCCACGGAAGAGGGCGAAAAAAATCGGGCGGTTCGTGAGCAAGGCCGACTGTTCTTAAATACGTTAAAGGCACGTTGTGCGGCAAATTCTGAGCTCACCATTGATACGCGTCAGCGATACGGTCAGCTACTCACAACCCTAAAAGAACAGGAAACATCGGTTGCGATGTATGTCTTGGGACGACGCGGCGAGTCCGCCTCCCGCACACGTCGTGATCTTGGGCGACATGTGGAGTCTATCTGCCGCCAGATTAGGCGTCCCATCCTCACGGTAACCGATGATTTCAGAACACCTCGTAGTTTGCTGATCGCGTACGATGGAGGAAAAATGACGCGCCGCGGTGTGGAATTGATTGCGTCGCGAAGCAGCCTCAAAGACCTACCTGTGCATGTCATCATGTCGGGGCGGCGTACTCAGGAATCCACTAAGCATCTTGAGTGGGCTGACGCGACACTGCGCGCTAAAGGTTTTTCTGTCGATGCATCGCTTATTCCCGGCGACCCCGAGCAGGTTGTCACGCGCGCGATCGAGGAGCGCGAAGCAGATCTGTTGATCATGGGAGCTTATAGCCACTCGCCCTGGCGCAGTTTATTGGTGGGCAGCCGCACAAACGATTTACTGCGAGCATCGCAAGTCGCCACCATTACCCTTCACGATTGAGTCGTTTGTTCGCTTAAACACGCACAATAAATAGGGCACTCAATACGCTAACGGTGTCCGGTGTTTATGCATCAGTTGTGAGCGGGTCATGGGGCGCAGCCGCTGCGCGTGCCGCACTTTTTCCGACTCAATTTCTCATCCTTGGTTTGTAGCCATTACCTGAAGGGGCGACTCTTTTGAGATGTCTGTCGACGTGCTACCTTTTGGCCATCTTCAGGAGGATTGTATGCGTCGGTTTGTCATTTTAGGTGTGGTGTTTCTGAGCCAGTGGGCGTGGTCCCTTGATGCGGATGGAACAAGTGATGAGGTTGAGTCAGTGCGTGCTTCAGCCGAGCACATGCCAGGTTTTATGCCACTGTATTGGGATGGGGAGGAAGGCCGACTTTACGCAGATATTCACGCCATCGAAGGGCCATTTATTTACTACAACGGCTTATCACACGGCGTAGGGTCGAACGATCTAGGTCTTGATCGTGGTCGATTAGGGGATACCTACCTTGTTGAGTTTCGACGGGTTGGGAAAAAGGTGTTTTTGACCGCCGTTAATACCAAATACACGGCTCGATCCGACTCGATGCAGGAGCGTCGGGCCGTCGAGGAGGCGTTTGCCGAGTCGATTATTTGGGGGTTCTCGGTCATCGAGTCCGATACCCAGTCGCTTGTTATTGATCTAACCGAGTTCGCCTTAAGCGACGCAACGGGTATATCCGATTTGCTGGCTGCGCGCGGTGAGGGGTCTTACAGCGTCGATGAGAGTCGATCCGGTGTGTACCTCCCCAGGACGAAGTCGTTTCCTGACAATACTGAAATTGACGCAACCCTTACGTTTTCCGGCAAGTCAAAAGGTCAAATTCTACGCACTGTGGCTCCAAACGCGGACGCGATAACCGTTCATGGACATCACTCATTTATCCGCTTGCCGGACGACGGTTATGAGCCACTGCCTTATGACCCGCGCGCCGGTTACATTCACTCTGGTGAGGCGACACTTGTTTATGACTATGCAAGTCCCATCGATGCGCCCATCAAGTCGGCGTTTGCCCGCCGACACAGACTCGAGAAAGTGGACCCGACAGCAACCGTCAGTGAGGCAGTAGAGCCGATCGTATATTGGGTGGACTCCGGTGCCCCCGAGCCAGTGAAATCTGCCCTCATTGAGGGTGCTTCATGGTGGAACCAGGCCTTTGAGGCCGCGGGCTATAAAGACGCTTTTCAAGTGAGAGTGCTGCCGCCTGAAGCTGACCCAATGGATATTCGCTACAACGTGATTCAATGGGTGCATAGATCAACGCGCGGTTGGTCGTACGGTTCGAGCATCAGAGATCCGCGCACTGAGGAAATTTTGAAAGGTCATGTCACCTTGGGTTCACTGCGTGTGCGCCAGGACTACCTGATAGCCGAGGGGCTTATCAGCCCTTACGACGAGACTGGAGGCGTTGTAGATCAGTTAAGTGAGTTTGCGCTAGCTCGGATTCGTCAGCTGTCGGCGCACGAAGTTGGCCACACTTTGGGTATTGCGCACAATTTTTCTTCAAGCGCCGATGGTCGAGCATCGGTTATGGACTACCCCCATCCGCTCGTGACGCTCGACGAGGCTGGGCAGGTAGTACTCAATGAGGCCTACGAGGTGGGTATTGGCGCGTGGGACAAGCGAGCGGTTATTTGGGGTTATCAAGATTTCCCTGACAATGAGTCCGATGCAGCAGGGCGCGCAACGATCATTGCAGAAACACTTGCCTCTGGGTTGAGCTTTGTTGCGGATGAACACG
>NZIJ01000063.1 GCA_002689915.1 Halieaceae bacterium
CTCGGTCAGTGCGGTGATTCGCCAAGAGGTGAAGCGACCAAAGTCTTCATTGTCATCGCTTCTCACTGCGGTCGAGAGTGTTACTTTGTCAGTGGAGCGTCTGACGTTCATAAAGATCGCCTCGTTATCACGACTCCTCGCAGTTCCAAATCCGTCGTCATAGCTTTGCTCGTCGAGATCAACGCCGACAGTTAGGTCGTAGTTTTCAGTTAGGGTCCGATTGTGGGAGACAGACATTTGTTCGTTCGAGCCCTTAAGTGCGAACTGAAAAAGACCGTCCGTAAAGTAAGCACGATCGCTGTCACTTTCACTCATACTGATTTGGGTTGAATTACCGTCACCTGCGTGACGTACAACGACGGCTCGCGTCTCATTGTTGTAACCGTCTGAACAGTCATTACTCGATATGAAACTGAAGCTCTCGTCGAATCTTCCACAGCCATCGTAGTCCGTCGCTGCGTCTACTTCGCGCGCGCTTATCGTTGCCGACCAACCCTGCCACTGCGGTGTGGTGTAACTGAGACGGTAGCTGTCGTTGTCATAGCCATCGTTATCGGCCAATTGGGTATCACTTTTTAATGCGTTGAAGCCATCCATACCCACATGGTTCAAAACGGCGGTCATCTCACCCAAAGACGTGCCGCCGCTACTCGCTACGATGGACTCTGTTTCAAAGCCGTAGCCGCCACGCTCAGCACTTACAGTAATGCTTGGCTGCTCTGTCGCGCGGCGACTCGTCAGTGAGATCACACCACCTGCATCTGCACCCCATAGCAATCCTTGTGTCCCTCGCAGTACTTCCACGCGCTCGAGCGCAGGTGCCAGTATGTGCTCCATTCTGGGCGAAATTTGAGGCGAGGAGGGGTCACTTATGTCGATGCCATCAATCAATACTCGGGTTCTAAAGGCATCTTGCCCCCGGACGCGAATACCGCTTACTGCTCCGATACCCCCGTTTTGAGTCGTGGATATGCCGACTTGTGACTTGAGCAGTTGAGGTAATGTGGCAGAGCCCAAGGCAGAAATGAGTTCGCGGTCTAAAACGTTCACAGACACGGCGAGTGAGGTGACGGCGGTGTCAACTCTGTCGGCCACGACAACCGTTTCTTCGATCGAGCCCGCGACCGCGAAATGTGAGGAAACAGCAATTGATACCGCGAGGGTAAGGGGTCTTATTAGCTTGGCCATGTTGGCTCCATGTTTAAAGGAGCAGTGAACAAGCAAAGAGGCCAGCAGCGCACACAGCACGAAGCGGAATCTCCCTGCTGGAGCCCACCGCGCCACGGGTTTGTATTGCTTAGGCAGGTATCGGGCTCTGTACTGTCATAACAATACAATTACCGTTGCGGGGGCAGCGCTGGCTCATCCAGACTTCCCTTTTAACCTACCCGGGCGTTTCCACCTGTAGGCACCTAAGCGGCGGACATTACGCCCATGATCTGTCCGAGTCAATTGCATTTTGTGCTAGGGTTCGCGCATGCAAATATCTGAGCAGAAAGAATCGCGTGTAGCGCAGTGGCGCGACTTTGTCACCGAGCGACTGGGGCGAGAGCCTAGGGGATTCTGCGACGTGTCCGCCTTCAATGCACAGGGCGAACCAGCCGTCATAAGGGTGAGTTCGGTTGTCGACGGGAAACCATTCCCGACCCTATTTTGGCTCATTGACGCCGACATCTCACTGAAGATCGATCGACTTGAGGCGGCGGGCTGGATTGCGAGGCTTCAGAGAGATGTTGATAACAGTGCGACATTGCAGGAGCAAATGGAGCTGGCGCACGAAGCTCACAAACGCCTGCGAGAGACTTTTCTGAGCGAAGCAGAGCGGACACTGCTAACGGATCGCGGCATGATGTCAGCGCTATCAGATCGAGGTATCGGGGGTATTAAAGAACCAGGCAGAATTCGCTGTTTTCATACGTGGTATGCAGCTCATATGGTCGAAGCAAACTGCATCGGCTCAGCAGTCGATCAACTCATGGCGAGTGCCGAGGATTTTGAGTGGCGACTCGGCTAACCCTCGGGCTGGGCGACCCAGCCCGCGAACTCTACGCCACCCGGTTATTACAGCGTGAAGTGGCAGAAACATAACTTATTGCCTTCGGCATCTCTTACATAAGCACCATAAAAAACGCCGGGGACGCGCTCACCGGGCTCTCCGTCGCAGGTGGCGCCAAGTTCAATAGCCTTTGAATACAATGCATCGACCCCCTCTGGACTACCCCCGTGAAATGCCACCATGACGCCATTTCCTGCCGTTGGTGCCTGCTCGTCGTAGGGCGTGCAGATCGCCAGAGCAGCCTGTTCCATTGACGAGCCAAAGAAGACGATACGGTCCGTTCCCATTAGCTTTTTCCAGCCCATCTCCGCAGTTAATGCGGTGTAAAAGTCTATTGCAGCCGCCAAGTTTGAAGTGCCAAGGGTCACGTAGCCAAGCATGTTTGATTCCTATTATGTGCAAGTGATGTGTTACTTTAGCGCGAGTCGGACCCGCGCACGAGCGCCAAATGGCAGCGTATCTCAGGGTGTTTTGGTGATGACCATTTTTATTGTTGGGGGGGGGCGTCATGGACTTATGGCTCGCTGGCTTGACGTTGGCTAGCTTGATCAGCGCACTTGTATTGTCCCGCGTCAGCGCGACAATTTTGTTCTTGATGGCGGCACTGTTCTGCCTCGTTACAGGCATGGTGACCGTCGATACTTTTTGGGCAAAGACCACCAATGCAGGGTTGGTCACGCTACTGTTGCTCATGCTGTGTGCAGTCGCTCTAGAACGGCTTCCTTGGCTGGGTATGTTGTCTCGAATGATTGATTCGCCTCGGTTATCCGTGGCGACGGCTCGCATCGTTGCCGTGACAGTGCCCATGTCTGCACTGCTCAACAATACGGCAGTTGTAGCGAGCCTTGCGCATGTTTTACGCCGAAGTGAACATCATGTCCCCTCGCGGTTACTGCTGCCACTCTCTTACGCGGCTATCCTAGGTGGCACTCTCACGCTTATAGGTACCTCTACCAATCTGATTGTGAGCAGCTTTCTCGAGGACCAGCGTGGTACCGGCCTGAGTTTTGGTGATTTTTTTGGTGTTTCCGGCCCCGTTGTCTTAGTGGTCGGGTGTTTGTTGGTGCTTTTATCGAGACGTTTACCTATCCGGGAGAACCTTGAGGGTGCGGATAAGGAATACACCCTAGAAGCTGAGGTAGATTCTGGCGGCGTTTTGGTCGGAAAGAGCGTCGAAACAGCTGGACTCAGAGCGTTGGAGACCCTGTACCTGGCTGAAATTCTGCGCGACGGCCGAACGATAACGCCCGTATCACCGACAGAGACACTCCTTCCTGAGGATCGCTTGGTATTCACTGGCGATGTTTCGGACGTGGCAAGACTCGACCAGATATCAGGTCTTAGTACTTTTGCGAAGCGTGAAGGCCTGATGAAGAGCGAGTTGACTGAAGTGCTGATTGCGCCGGGCTCGGTTCTCAATGGACGAACCGCTAAATCGCTGGGTTTTCGCGCGAGGTTTAATGCCGCGATTGTGGCACTCCAGCGGGATGGACAGCACGTGCCGGGTAGGCTGGGTGAGCTGCCGCTAAAGGCCGGTGACTTATTGGTGCTCGCTACCGGTGATGATTTTGCTGATCGCAAGAACTTGAGCCGAAACTTTATTGTTTTATCCGACCGTGTCGATGTTCGTTTGATGAACCCGACGTCAGGGCTTTTGGCTACCGCGGCGTTATTGGCGGTTATTGTACTCGCCGCAACCGGTGCTGCGCCGCTCTCGCTGGGGCTATTGCTCTTGCTGACGGGTTTTTGGGCGGCAGATGTAGTGAGTGTAGATGACTTAAGACGACGTTTTCCCTTTGATATTTGGATCTTAGTGTCCTCCGCCCTGGTGCTGGCCGATGCAATGATCGAGAGTCAACTCATTGAGACGTTAGTGAGTTCAGTGTTGCCTGTTTTGAGCGGTAGTTCGTCTTTTCTTGGGCTTGTAGGTGTGTTTCTCATTACCTTGCTACTGACTGAGTTAGTCACCAACAACGCGGCGGCGGCGCTGATGTTCCCTATTGCGTATGCGTTTGCCGACGCGGCGGGAGTCGATGTGATGCCATTTGCGCTGGCCGTGGCATTTGCCGCAAGCGGCTCTTTTCTTACGCCCTACGGCTACGCGACTAACTTGATCGTACAAAACTTAGGGAGCTATACACGCGGAGACTATCTCCGATTTGGCCTGCCCATCACAGTGACGTACTCGGTTGGCATACTCCTTATGCTGCACACGGTGTACTTCGCCTGAGGATGGAACATCAGGACGGGTAAGTTGGCTGCATCGCTTATACTGGAGTCTCAACTGAGGTCTGCTGGTGTGGGTAAGGGAGCCCTTCAAAAAGAGCACTTCAAAGAGAGATGAGGAGCAAATGAAACCAGGTGATGTTTTAACAGTAGAGGAGCGAGAATTGCTCTTGCAGCGAAGCGATGTACAGGCGTGGATACATGTCTTGGGCGCTTGGACACTCATTTTTGGCATCCTCATGCTCGTGGGGTACTTTCCAAACGTTTTCACATTGCTTTTAGCCTGGATCGTGCTCCCGGGAAGGCAACTCAGCCTCGCGGTATTAATGCATGAAGCAGGCCATGGCAGTCTCTTTAAGACGAAATCGCTTAACGCTTGGGTGGGCCAGTGGCTTTGTGCGCTTCCAACGCTTGGTGATCTTGAATCTTACGCGAGAGGGCACGCCTCACATCATCGCTTCGCGGGTACACGTGAGGACCCTGATCTGCCAAATTATGGTGCGTACCCAATAAATAAACGCAGTCTTTATCGAAAATGGAGGCGCGACCTAACAGGTCAAACGGGCTTGAAGTTACTGATTACCTTGGCGAGCGGTGCTGGCAGTCAAATGAGCAAGGAGACGGTGGGCACGAAAAATTTATTGGCTAAGCAACTGTTCGTGCAACTCGTCTTTGCATCGATTCTCTTGGCTTTAGGTGTGGGATGGACATGGTTTGTTTGGATGGGCGTGTTTTTGACATCTTACATGTGGGTGGTAAGGCTTCGTCAGGTGGGCGAGCACGCCGTGGTTCCCGATTCCCTCGATCCGGACGTGAGGATGAATACACGAACAGTCGAGGCGCCGCTTTGGCAGCGCTTCTTGGTAGCGCCAAATAACGTGAACTTTCATTTGGAGCATCACTTTATGGCAGGGGGGCCGTGTTACAACCTACCCAAGCTTCGTGCACTGCTAAGATCTAAGGGGTGCCTCGATGGACTTACCAACGTGACCGGCTACGGACAGGTGCTTAAGCTCGCGGTCGCTGAATAAGCCTGTCTCCGTCGAGCCTAACGTCAGCCGTGTTCCTTCGTTGTGACCCATACTGAGACGTCAGTGATCGATCATGATCTATCTTAAGATCTATCGTTGAGTTTTGAGCCCCTGGAGCCTTCTACCTAACCTTGCGTTTTTGAGACCCTCTTTATCCCCCAAGTCGGGGTGTGTTTATGGATGACCAAGGAGGGTCAAAATGCAGCGAATGAAAACGATAGCGGTTCTCGCAATATCAATGACGATGTCATTGTCTGCGGTCGCAGCGCCCCCAGATGCGCTTGTGAATAACAACCTTTCGCTTCCGGGCGAGATAACAAAATCGATCATGCTCGATACCGATGTTTCTGAAATTCGAGGCGAGGTATGGCCCGTTATTTTAGGCGTGGTTGCAGTTGATTTGGCGCTTCAGGCCTATTTTTACGGTGTCTACGTACCCTCGACCCGACGAGGTTAGTGAACCCTTAACCATTATCTTGCCGCCCTAGGGCGGCTCTTAGCGACCTAGAACGAAGTCCTAAATTCTAAGGAGGTGTCATGTTGTCTGCTAGCGATCGACTTCAAAGGATGCGAGCTGAGCACCTTAGAGAAGTAAAAGCGCGTCGGCTGTTCTTTGTCGAAATTTCTGGACCCCTTGTTACCTGGGCCGCTATTGCCATGACGTATACAAGCCTCGAGACAGATTCCAATAATACGCTTGCGTGGGGGAGTGCCATGTTGGCGCTCTTTGCACTTCATATAGGTCTGGCCGGGTGCAAGAGTCGAAGACGCGAATAACCGCCTCAATTGCTTTTGCGCTCAGTACACTCTGCGTGATGGCGTCGCCATCATCGAGTCAGGCGCGTTTAGCCAAGGAGGTTCAATTCGGTAACATTGAAGTGCCTGTCGACGTGCCTTTGATACGGCAATCGACGTCGACGAATTGCGGATTGGCGTCGCTCGCCATGTTGTTGACTTACTTTTCAGAATCACCCGTTTCACTTGCGCAGTTGGAGCAAACTGGCGCGTTATTGCATCACGACAGTGCTAACAGACGTAGCAGAGACGGTTACTCAGTCGGTGAGTTACAGGCTTTGGCGCGTGCCTATGGTGTCTCGCTCAGCACAGAACGTGTGACCTCACTTAAGTTACGAAGACTTCAATACCCTTTGCTGGCCTGGATTGATCTAGGGGGCAATGGCCACTTTACAGTGGTGCAATCGTTGAGCGATACAAAAGTGGTCCTAGCCGACCCGACCAGGGGTTACCTGAAACTTGGACCCGCTACCTGGTCGCGCCTGTGGCTCAAGGGTCCTACAGGCATTGTTCTCTACGTTAGTGGCAAAACCCCCTGACTCAGCTCACATCATGATGCTGCCAGCCAAGACTGCTCAGGGACTCACTTTCGGCGGACTTGGCGTCAGTTAAAATAACTGAGCATGCCAACTCAGGTTTGAGGTAGGTATCGGCAACGCGACACAGATCTTCGTGGCGGGTATTGATAATCGCCTCACGAAGCACCCGCTTTTGCTCAAGGGTTCGCTTGTACAAGGCGTCATAGAACGCCTTTTTAACCTCGCCCGCAGGAGACGCCGGTTTATCCAAGCTAGAAACGACACTCAAGATAGCCTCCTCAAGTGCATGTGAATCTGCTTTCGAACTCAGTAACCACTCAACCGAGGCATCAAAGTCTGCGAGGGTGCCAATGTTTCTTGGATCACGATATGAGAAAAATCGGAACGCGCCAACATTCGCATCGTGACTGGCACCGCCGCCGTAAGCTCCACCTTGTTCTCGAATAGCTCGATGCAAAAAGCCATTACGTAAGTAGGCTCCGAGGACGGTCAGTGCCGGCGCATCGGGGTGTCCACTTGAAACTGTGGGATACGCTTTCGCGCAGAAATTAACTTGCGTATTTGCGACCCAAACCTGGTTGGTACTGGCTTGCTTCTCACCGGGTGTCCAAGTCGATGTTCTGTCACTATTTGCAAGGGGTGCGACCGCACCAATGAGGGCTTGAGCGGCCTGATCTAGACTCTGTGAGTCGCTCACCGTCAGCAAATTGACCGATGGAGAAGACAATAAATGGTCCCTGAGTTCCGCAAGTTCAGTGCTGAGATCGCGAAGTGCTGCTGAGTCAGAGAGGGCATTGTCTAGCGAGCGAAGGCTTGCAATGCCCGCAAGACCGCTTTGACTTTGATAAAGGCTAGCAAGGGGGCTCATGCCCGCACTCGCGGCCGTCATGGCAAGGCTGTGGCCTGCACCTGAAATACTTTGATCGCGACGGGCGCGCATTTGACTAATGAGCTCCTTTATACGGTCCGTCTCGTCAAAAGAGGCTCGCATAAGCGTGTCCATCATGAGAGAGACTTGATCAGGTATTCGATTAGCCAGTGCTTTGGAGGAGGTAACGAGATAGCCAAAGGCCTCGTTGACGTCTTCGCGTGAGGCCCGAGTTGAAACACTGAGACTCAAACTGCCGACCGTGGAGGACTGCCGATCCTGGACATCGAGGTAGGTGGAACCACCCAAACCGACTTCAGTCGCGAGTGCGCAAAGCAGTGGAAGCCTTCCCTGCTGCGCTTCGGTGAGTGCCGGTAAATCCATGGCAACTTGTTGATAAACCAACCCATTCGTGCCGCTGGCTCCCACAAAATGGGTATGTCCGCTACCTAACGGGCGTCTCTCGAGCGTTGGCGCTGAGACGTCTTTAGGAATATCGGAAATGCCGACTTTGGGCAAAATACTGGCATCGTCAACCTGGTTCTGTCGGGCCTCTAGGTCAGTCGCGAGTTTGCGAATGGTATTAATGGCCTCCTCATCGAGTGACGCTCGCATAGTGGCTAGGCGGGATGTCTCACGATCTTTTCGTTCTTGATCAAGATTAGCATCCGGTGCGACGACAAGTGTGACGCGGTGCGGGTTTTCAAGCAGCAAATCAGTTAGACGACTTTGAATGAAATTGGGAGCCCGCATCTTTTGGCGCAACTTCTCAACCGCAGGGCTTAAATCAAGCGCTGCCACGGCATCACCGTTGTGTGTTGCCGCGCCTAATGCACGGAGCATGAGGTTGAGCCCGTAGGGCATTCCGTCGCCAGTGACTTCTCGCTGATGCAGTTCGATTTGGTGCAGGATTGCATCAAGTCGCTCTTCAGAAACCCCTTCTTGTGCGGTTTTTCGGATGACATCGAGAACGCTTGCCTCGAATTGATCGGCGCGACTTGCCTCGCTGCCTTCAATCCCGCAGCAGAGAACCATTTCGCGCATCGACTCTTCTAAGCCACAAAGTGGAGACGGCGCCGTCCCAAGGTCNTTTGTTTCCANCCATTGCATAAGTGGTGATGCGCTGTTTTCCATNAGNACTGAGGAGAGGAGTTGAGCCTCNAGCATGGCGTCTAAGTCCGAGCTCTCACCCAATTTCCAGCCCATAATNAGGTGCGTTTTATCCGCGGCATCGCTGTCATCCAANGCATATCGATGCGTCGCACGCTTGGGTGCCTCAAACGATTGCTCANGNTGNACCTCAATGACTTCTTTTGATTTCTCGAATCGGTNTAGNGCTCGACTTTCAAAGGCATCGTGATGTTGTGCGACCGGCAAATTGCCAAAGGTGAGNAGGATCGCGTTACTGGGGTGATAGTGCCCTTTGTAAAACGCCATCAATTCGTCNTAGCTNAGATCAGGGATNGCTTCAGGGTCACCCCCNCTNTTGTGGTGATAGGTATTTGTTGGGAAAAGCTCNAAGCAAAGGCGATCCCACAGTACNGATGAAACCGAGGACATAGCGCCNTTCATCTCGTTGAAGACCACTCCCTTAAAAACCAGCGGTGCATCGGGCTCGTCGGAGGCGAGTTCGACTCTATGGCCTTCCTGCGCAAAATCNAGCGGATCCAATCGTGAGAAGAAGACGGCATCGAGATAAACCGANAAAAGATTATCGAAGTCTTTGGGGTTTTGCGTCGCAAAAGGGTAGGCAGTCCANTCGGAGCTGGTAAAGGCATTCATGAACGTGTTGAGNGATCGGCGCAGCATCATGAAAAAGGGGTCACGAACAGGGTATTTTTCACTGCCACANAGCACCGTATGTTCGAGGATATGAGCAACGCCGGTCGAGTCTTCGGGGACCGTTTTCAACGCCACCATAAAGACATTTTCGTCGGTATCGGTGGCCATATGAAGATGCCGCGCACCGGTAGCGCGATGCACATATTCNTGAACGTCTAGCCCCAGCGATTCAATAGGGACAGTTCGAATGAGTTCAAAAGCGGGGTGCGTCGACGGAGNTACAACGGCGTTCATAGGATTCCTTCTACTTCTCTTTNGGCACTGAGTTACAAGTGCGNCGTNATTTAGTTGCTGCTAGNTCANTTACGCTCTAGCAATTCTATACGGTACATGTACGGCCATCGTTTACCGGTTACCCATGTGGCATTTGCTTTGGGGTCGTGNGCGATACCNTTTAACACATCGGTGTTTCTTGCCCGTTCACTCTTNGGGAGTAGNTTTGTCAGGTCTATGATACGGGTGATTNTGCCTGAGGTGGGNGCNATTGTTACNATCTGATCGGTCATCCAGACATTTGCCCAAATTTCGCCGTCAATCCACTCGAGTTCNTTCAGTCTAGAGAGCGGTTTGCCCCTCAAGGTCACNGTCAGTGTGCGCTGAAATTTANCNTCGCGCCACTCGCGGATGCGCGANGTNCCNTCCGACATCCACAAACTNGTCCCATCGCTCGTTAAGCCCCAGCCCTCTCCTGGNAGNCTATGAGTGGCTGTTACNGAGAGTGTCTCNGGATCTAGCGCGAGCATCTGTCGNGACNTCCAAGTGAGNNNGTACAANTNACCCTCATGGTGTGCGATTCCCTCTGCGAAGAGGTTGTCAGGTAGGTCCAATNGCCGCTTATTCTCNCCACTTGGCCAATCNNNNCGCTGAACAAAGGACTGTCCGTAGAGGCCAGAGCTNACCCACAGGNTTTCGGAGGTAATGAGTAGGCCNTGAGTAAAAGTGCCTCGGTCATACGGCCGTCTTTCCNCGACAGAAATATCAAAGACGGTGATGNCTTCCGATNCNGGCGTNCCNTGAACACCCTGAGTNCTCAACGTCAAAANAGTGAGGAGCANTGAGAGGATCTTTAGCTTCATCACTCGCCCTTTATCAAGTTGCGCCTCAAAAAGCGCGCGGGTGAAACCGCTTGCATCAAGTAGCGCGGTAGNGGGGGCGGTCGCCGGAACATCATCGACACTAACATCTCNGACANAATNGGTGCTGAAGTGAGCCCTCGAGAGCCCAGCCCTGTAAAGACCCATANCCCTNCGATGTTGGGTTGCTGNGCGTCAATGTGCCGCTTNCGATCGTGACGCAAACCCTCAAAGGTTCGATTAAANGCAATTTTATCGGGTACGGGCCCGGCGATNGGTAAATAGTCACTGGTGGCGCAGCGAACGGCGGCAATGCCTTTGAGCCTTTGTTTGTCGAGGGCTCCTGTCTCGCTCNAGGGCTCCTNTCTCGCTNAGGGCTTNTGTCTCGCTGAGGGCTNCTGTCTCGCTGAGGGCTCCTTTGAGGGAGGGTATATTCGACNNCAGTTGCGACAGATTCAAGCGATGATCGTCTGNACGCTCTTCTAAGGTCGTCTCGTTGAGCCCATAGGTTGCGCCGATACAATGCTCCCCGCTTCGAGCAGGCGGGGTGTAACCATCATGACAAACAGTGCAACGCATCCCGGCCAATACGCCGTTTGAGGACAGCTGTGTCGTTTGTCCCCGAATAGGCTGCAGTGGCAAGAAGTCCAACTCTGTACTGTCTGTTGCCTGCCACGCTGTCGTAAGGATCACCGTATCCCCAACCGCGATCGTTTGCCCTTTCTGATTCTCGGCAGCCCAAAGCCCTGAATCTAACTGACGCGGCTTTACCGCGCCAACGCCCTCTACAAGCGTAATTTTGGGGTGATTGATGAGTGATCGACAAACGCCGGCGGGGTTCAACCAGCCTGAATCCGGAAAATACATACCACCGCGATCAAGTGGTATACCGGAAATTCGGCTCGCCTCGTCCGGCGTTACAAATTTCACTGGACTGTCTTCATCGGCGAAGGCCGATGTCAAAAGAGTAAGCTTGTCAGCGTCGCGCAATTGGATATAGCCCGACATCTCACCGTCGACACCCTCACAAAGCTGCTGATGGGAGAATAACTGCTGGTGATGATCGGTGGATAAACAGTAGGCGGCGAGAGAGAAATCTGCGAGCTTCCCATGCTTATGAGAGGGGCGGGTATAGATCACGCCCTGCGGTTGACTCGACCCGCCAGAGGCCAAGCTATTGCGCTCTATAACCGTTACCGTGCAGCCGGCCTCCGCAAGTTTTCTCGCGATATGAGATCCCGCGAGCCCGGCGCCGATAACCAAGCAGTTTTTCGGTGAAGCGCAATGTTTGGGTTGGTCCCAATCCGTGTCAAAACGAGCCGCTTTGAGAGGGGGGTGGCTTGACCGTGTGGCGGTCATACATTCGCGCTTGCCCCCAAACCCCGTGCGTTTAGTTACGGAAAATCCATTGTGCTCCAAAGCGCGCCTGACATGACCTGCCGCCGTGAAGGTGGTGACAATCGCTTCAGGATTGCTAAGCGGCATCAGTCGATCGATAACAGCCTCACCCCACATTGATTCATTGCGTGCCGGTGAAAAGCCGTCCAGAAACCACACATCAATCCATGTTTGTTGATAACTCAAGAGGTCGCTTAGAACGTTGGTTGCATCACCCCACCAAAAGTCGACAGAGAAACCCGGCAGTAGCGAATTTCGGCGATGACAGCCCGGAATCGGCGCCGGCCAACGGGACATGATGACCTCGTTGATCTCACCGAGCGCCTCCCATTGTGCATTGACTTGGGCCAGCTGCGCTCGGCGAAGTGGATACTTTTCGATGCCAATATAATGGCAGCGTGCATCTGGCGAAGCAAAAAGCGACCAAGCCTGCAAGAGTAGCGCCAGGTTGAGGGCGGTGCCCACGCCCAGTTCCGCAATGGTTAATGTTTGACCGGCCTTGAGCGCTTTTATGCGCGGAACGATCTCACCACCTTCAATGTAGACGTAGCTGCTCTCGGCGAGTCCGTTCGTTGGCGAGTAGTAGTCATCGTCAAAGTCGACTGATCTGGGCGTCCCGTCCACAAAATTTAAAGTCGGGCGCGACATAAGTCGCCAATCTTGGTTGCCACGGTCAATCATACTGATAAGCTCTCGCATCAGCGCTGGGCCGCTTAGGTCTCGATGTTGTAGGGATAACGTTGAGAGACGGGGTCGGCGATTTTGGAGTAGTCGGTACTAGCACAGTTTTTGGGGAGCGATCATGGCCTTTGGCAATTCTACGATGACATACGACCAGTTGGGCAGTTTGGCTGCCAACTTGTTGCACAAGGCGTTTATCGAAACAACCCGAACGGTCTCCAAAGGGCTGTTTCGTCGCCTCGAAGAGGGCGAGACCGTGGGCGTCACGCGCTTGGAATTTGAGGGTGATGAAACGGTTCAGCTGAATATGACTCTGGATGTTTCCCAGTACCGCGGCGACCTTAATTACTCGCGATTTAGGGACAGTATTGTTGCGATCCTTCAAGATTTGATTGAAATCTTGAAGGAGGAGGGTGCGCTGAGAACGTATCAGGAGCGAGGTCCAGACGAACAGGGCACTAATAAGGTACTTATCGGTGCCAGAGGGCCGACCGTGCACGGAAGCGACATCAATGTCTTGATGTGCACAATGACGCCGTCGTTAAGGGAGCCCCTGATCTTGATGGACCTTATGTACATGGATGCTGATCAGTTTATTGCGCCATCCAGTCGAGGCGAGTCGTGATCAACTAGTTCGACGGGCGGGGGTGGCACAACTGTGAGTGTTTGTTTCTCAGTTGGTGCGATGACTTTGGACTCGCCGCGAGATACCTCTTTACCGTCCTGATTGGTGACTTTGAGCGCCATAGTGACCCACGGTTTGCGCGCGTGCTTGTCAGTTACGGTAAGTGACAGGGTGAGTGTATCACCGAGAAATATCGGCGATCTGAATTCAAGGTTCTGCCCAAGGTAGACGGTTCCGGGCCCCATAAACTCCATGCCAATCATGGCGCTGACAAAAGCGCCAATCAGCATGCCGTGGCCAATGCATTCTCCAAATGGCGTCGTGGCACCGTACTCCGGGTCAAGGTGCAACGGATTGTGATCTCCCGACACCACAGCAAAGAGTTCGACATCTCTTGCTGTGACTAAGCGGCTAACTTCGATACCATCTCCAATCGCGAGTTCATCGAACGTAATGTTGGTGATTTCCATGGGGGGATCCTCGCTTCGGGCCAATTAAACGGCCCTCAAAATACCATAACCAAAATAACGGGGTTAACCGAATGCAAGCAGATGTCAGTGCCGCTATTGCCGCGCGATACCAAGACCTAAAAATTGAGTGGGACGTCGACGTCACAGCTTACCCGTCCATTGTGGCGTTGTTTGAGGACGCGATGCAACGGTACCCCGAGCTACCTGCTTGCTCGAGCGTTGGGCACAGTATCTCGTACCGAGAGCTGGATACGTTGTCGGCTAATTTTGCAAGTTGGCTTCAAAGTGATTCAGGCTTGTCACAGGGTGATCGCGTCGCGATTCAGATGCCCAACTTGATGCAGTATTTGGTTGCCTGTCTCGGAACGTTGCGGGCTGGAATGGTCGTTGTGAATACCAATCCGCTGTACACAGAGCGTGAACTAGAACATCAGCTAAATGACTCAGGTGCGCGATTGCTAGTGCTGCAAGCGAACGTCGCAGAGACAGCTGCAAATGTGGTCTCAAAGACGGGCATAGAGAAAATTGTTCTGACGGAAATTGCTGACTTGCACCCCATGCCAAAGCGCTGGTTGTTGAATGCGGCGGTGAAGTACATCAAAAAGATGGTACCGAAGGTTGTCTTACCGAATGTCGTTAAGTTTAACGATGTGCTTAAAAAAGGTGCACGCCAGACACACACACCGGTTGATATCGCTTTGACCGACCTCGCGATGCTGCAATACACAGGGGGCACCACGGGGGTGGCCAAAGGCGCCATGCTCTCTCACGGGAACATCGTTGCAAACGTCATGCAACTGGATGGTTTTTTTGAAACCTTCGGCATTGAGGCAGAAGGCGCGGTCTTCATGCAGCCGCTTCCGGTTTATCACATCTACGCGTTTACTGTTTCGATGTACTCGCTGCGCAAGGGTGCACACACCTTGTTTATCCCAAANCCNCGAGACTTGCCTTCGGTGGTTGATGCNTTTGAAANATANCAGCCCACCGTGTTTTGCGGGTTGAACACGCTNTTNGTTGCGCTGTGCAATGACGAGCGTTTCCAAAAAACAGCGTTTAATAATCTTGAGCTGACAATGTCTGGTGGTATGGCGTTGACGCAGGCNGCGGCNGAGCGCTGGGCTGAGGTGACAGGCTGTAATGTNTATGAGGGCTATGGGCTCACCGAGACATCACCTACNGCGACAAGCAATCCGGGTAATGGGCGCCAATTGGGCACCATCGGCATACCGGTGCCGCAAACCTATGTGAAGACGGTNNGTGAGTCNGGTGAGACGCTCGGTTTNNACGAGGCNGGCGAACTCTGTATCAAAGGNCCTCAAGTCATGCAGGGNTATTGGCAGCGTCCAGANGCGACAGCTGAGGTGCTTGATCAAGAGGGCTGGTTCGCAACGGGNGACGTTGCTGTGATACAGCCAGATGGCTACGTGAAGATTGTAGATCGTATCAAGGACATGATTATCGTCTCGGGCTTTAATGTTTATCCCAATGAGTTGGAAGANGTTTGTGCAAAGCATCCGGGTGTACTTGAGTGTGCAGCCGTNGGGATCGAATCTGAGGCGACGGGTGAGGGCATTCGCATGTATGTCGTGAANTCTGACCCCGCGCTCACCGAGGACGCCGTCATCGCNTACATGCGAGAGCAAGTTACTGCGTANAAAGTGCCAAAGTCCATCGTGTTCAAAGATGATCTACCTAAAACCAATGTCGGTAAAATCTTGCGACGAGAGCTCCGTGANGAGGCGGCGCGAGGCTAGATAACCGANAGCGGTGTGATTGAGTTGAGGAGCATGTGAGTAAAGACCGTGAAAGTCGTTTTGAGCGGATTGTTCCTCAGCACCTTTCGTACCCCGAGCAGCTACCTGTTGTTGCTCGAAAAGACGAAATCATGCGGGCTATCGCTGAAAATCAAGTCGTTGTTGTCGCGGGCGAAACAGGNTCTGGTAAGACAACGCAGCTCCCGAAAATATGCCTTGAGTTAGGTCGAGGCCGAGATAAACGCATTGGCCACACACAGCCACGACGTATTGCNGCNCGCGCCGTATCAAGTCGAATTGCCGAGGAGCTNGGCNCCGAAGTAGGCGGACTGGTTGGTTACCAAGTGCGGTTTAACGACCANGTGTCTGAGCAAACAGCGGTCAAGGTAATGACTGACGGTATTTTACTGACNGAGCTCACGCGAGACCGNCAGCTAAATGCCTACGACACATTGATCATTGATGAGGCTCACGAGCGCAGTCTCAACATCGACTTCATTTTGGGTTATTTAAAGCGATTATTGCCCANGCGGCCTGANCTGAAGNTCATTATCACGTCGGCNACCATCGATGTTGAGCGTTTCAGNAAGCACTTTAACGATGCACCGATTATCGAGGTATCCGGTCGNNCTTACCCTGTTGATGTCCATTACTTGGATGCGGTTGAAGANCGGGATCGNGGCGTGCAACGTCAGGTGNCNGAGCTCGTTGANGAAATTGAGGCGCAAAANTANGGCCCTCGNGGCGACGTNCTGATTTTTTGNCCNGGCGAGCGNCAAATACGCGACCTAGCGAAAACCCTGCGAGGGCGAGATCGCATTCAGNTTCTTCCGCTCTACGCCCGCTTAAGTAACGCGGAGCAAAACCGTGTTTTCAGTCGGTCGGGATCGGGCATGCGAGTGGTTCTCGCAACCAATGTGGCTGAGACATCACTGACGGTTCCGGGGATACGCTACGTNATTGANCCAGGCGATGCGCGCGTNAGTCGTTACAGCCATCGATCGGGGCTTCAGCGNTTGCCAATTGAANCCATCTCNCAAGCCAGNGCTAANCAGCGNAAAGGNCGTTGTGGTCGCGTTGCNNAGGGTGTTTGTTTNCGGCTTTACTCAGAGCAAGACTTTTTATCTCGACCCGAGTTTACCGATGCGGAAATTCTNCGNACGAACCTCGCCTCTGTTATTTTGCGCATGCTGGAGCTCGGTCTGGGCGATGTTCGCCAGTTCCCATTTGTCGATCCACCCGAGACTAAAATGGTTCGCGANGGTTTNAGACTGCTCACTGAATTGGGNGCGGTCGGTACCGATGCCAAGCTTACGCANTTGGGNAGAGCCATGGCGAAGTTGCCCGTNGACCCAAAGTTGAGTCGGATCNTNCTCGATGCGGCGAGTCGAGACTGCCTCCANGAAGCACTCGTTATCGTCAGTGCTCTGTCNGTCCAAGATCCGCGTGAGAGACCTCAGGAAAAACGAGCACAAGCAGATCAGCAGCACGCACGATTTAATAATGCCAAATCGGACTTCNTAGCNTGGGTTAACTTATGGCAATACGTGGAAGAGCAGCGNCAAGCACTNAGTCAAAATCAGCTNCGTAAACTGTGTGAACGCGAATTTTTGTCGTATCTGCGCATTCGCGAGTGGCGCGAGGTCCACCANCANTTAGTGCTGTCTTGCCGACAAATGAANTTTTCTGTCACNNCNGGGAAAGCCGACGACGACAGGTATGAGNCGATTCATAGAGCGTTACTCACGGGTCTACTGGGCAATATTGCGCAGCAAGACGAAGNACCGGAAGTTCAACGCGGCTCGTAACCGAAAGGCACAGGTATTTCCTGNCTCGGGTCAGTACAAGAAGCCCCCTAAGTGGCTGGTTGCCGCNGAGTTGGTGGAAACCTCACAGGTATTTGCGCGACAGTGCGCGGCGATTGAACCGGCTTGGTTGTTAGACACCAATCCTGATCTGCTAAAGCGACATCACTATGAACCCGCATGGANCGCGCGTTCNGGTCGNGTNATGGCNAAGGAGCGGGTCTCACTGTTTGGCCTGACNATCAGTGANGGACAGCGCGTCCACTATGCGGGTATTGATCAAAANACATCACGTCAGATTATGATTCGTGATGGCTTGGTNTCCGGTAACGTTCGAAAGCCTCCNGAGTTTTTGAAGCACAANCTGAAACTCGTTGCTGATGTTATGGAGTTGGAGTCNCGCACACGTCGTCGAGACTTATTGGTCGACGAGGAGTCTATGGTGCGGTTTTATGANGAACGTCTTCCGGCGGATTGCGCNAGCGGTGTNGCACTCGACAAATGGCTACGCAGGGACGAGAGCGCCTCGACCAGCTTNAAGATGAATCGTGAGCAGGTGCTNACGCGTGANCCNGGTGGTGAGGTCGAGGATCAATTCCCTAAGACCTTNCANGTTGGAGAGGTCTGTTTCGACCTCAGTTACCAGTTTGAACCAGGGGGTAACCGTGATGGCGTAACGGTGACNATACCCAGGGCACTGATGAATCGTGCGCCGCGCTATCGCTTNGAGTGGCTTGTTCCAGGTCTCCTGCGAGAGAAGCTGATCGCCATGATCAAAGGTTTGCCTAAAACTTTACGTAAACAGCTCGTTCCCGCACCCGATGTTGCGGATGCTCTACTTGATCGATTGACCTTAAGTAATGAGCCTTTGGCACAGGCGTTGTCGCGCGAGATAAAAGGTTTGAGAGGCGTTTCGGTATCGCTTGATGACTGGTCACAGGTGGTCATCGAACCCTACTACCAAATGAATATCCGTGTTGTTGATGATCGCAAGAAATTACTGGCTGAGGGCAGAGAGCTCTCGAGCCTTATCGCACAGTTTCGAAGTGACTCTCCCGTAGAGGTTGTGACAACGAAGAATAATCTAGAGCGTGTCAACGTGACGCGCTGGGATTTTCAAGCGCTTCCTGAGGAGTGGCGGGGTAAGTCGGCGGGGGCCGAGGTCATGGCCTATCCTGCGGTGATAAAGGAGGGCTCGGGACAGTTGTCCGTAAGGCTTTTGGATTATGCATCCGAGGCGGCGCGTCAGCACAGGCTTGGTGTGGCAGGTCTTTTACTTCAAGGGGATTTGAAAACAGCCAAATACCTTAAAAAGCAGCTCTTTACTGACAATGCGGCGAAGCTTGCGCTGGCGGGGGCTCAATTAGAGCGAGACCCACTGGTTGATGCGTTGATTGAAGGTGGACTTTGGCAATTGCTCGAGGACATCGCACTGCCTCGATCGCCAGATACGTTTAGTCAGGTGCAGCATCAGGTGACAGCGAACTGGGTACCCCACGTTTTGGAAATGGGTAATCACCTGACACTCGCCGTGAAGACGGCAGCTGGGGTGCGGTCTGTTCTGACGAAATACCAACCTAAAGAATTTTCTGCATCCCGCGTGGATATGGAACAGCAAATAGCTGGACTATTTGACGCAAAAGCCTTGCTAGAGACCCCAGCCGAGTGGCTGTCTTACTATCCGCGGTATTTAAAAGCGGTTCTCAATCGCGCTGAGCGACTGTCAGCACAGGGGGGGAAAGACGAGAAATCTATGTCTTTGCTTCAGCCTCAGCTCGATCGGCTCCCCAAAAGCCAAA
>NZIJ01000029.1 GCA_002689915.1 Halieaceae bacterium
CATCGCTGAGCCCCCTTTGCACCAACCCCGAAAAAGGCCACGCCAATTAGAAGTGCTACGCCAATGGCAAAAATATAAGGCGACACTATTTTCAGTGTCTCGACACGAAGTTGCGCGGTGAGCAAGAGTACAAAGAACGCCACAAACAGGTTGCGGATTTGAGTCGTCATCATGACTTCTGATTGACCGCTCGCGCTGTAAAGCACGACCAAACCCGCCATACTCAAAGCAGCGAGCGGGATGAACAGCCAAAGGTCGATGTGTAAAAATCGCAGAACTGCGATTCGCGACCCAAGGTCCCGCGAAGATACCTGAGACACCCGTTCGAAATCATGACTCATGGCGCGTCATCCAATAATCCAGCATGGATCGGGCAACCGGATAGGCGGAGCTACCACCGCCGCTGTTCTCCGTTAGGACAGCAATTGCTATCTCTGGCGACTCAACGGGCGCAAACGCGATAAACCAACCATGGTTTCGTTGATACTCAGACAAGCTCTCCTCATCATACGTCGCGTCTTGGGCGATACCTACGACCTGGGCGGTGCCAGTCTTCCCGGCAACCGTATAGTCCAAACCGCGCCGCATCCCCGCCGCCGTGCCCCTGGGAGCAAAAACGGTATCTACCATTCCTGCGACGATCTCATCCCAATATTCGGTCGGTGCCGATACCGACAACAGTGGCTCGGGAATCACAGCCTCACCCGCAATCGACGCCACTAACTGGGGCTTGTATGCCGCACCACGCATTGCCACTGCGCTCGTTGCGACGGCCAACTGTAGCGGCGTCGCCAACATATATCCCTGTCCGATTCCAACAATGAGGGTCTCTCCACCATACCAACTGCTGCCAATCGTCTCCCTTTTCCACTGTGCTGAAGGCAAGATACCCCGTTTTTCGCTGGGAAGGTCTACACCCGTCAGCGACCCGATCCCGAACTCGTAGAGTGAATCAGACAAGGCATCGATACCCAGTCGGTTCGCCAACTCATAGAAGTAAACGTCACAGGATTGTGCGATAGAATCCCGCAAGTTCATAAAGTCCGCATGACCCGTACCGCGAATACGCAGAATCCAGTCCCGATAGCGCCTATCATCACCCGGCAGCGTGTAGTAGCCGGGATCAGCGACTAGGGTATCGACGTCGATCACCCCTCGATTCAAACCCGCTAGACCAAGCATTGGTTTGATCGTCGAGGCTGGTGGGTATTGGCCTTGAATGACCCTGTTTAAAAGTGGTGCGTCACGCGAATCGCGAAGCAAGGCGTAGTCGCCGAAGCTTATGCCGTTTACAAACTTATTGGGGTCGTAACCGGGATTGGAAAANGCTGCCAGAACGCCTCCAGAGCGGGTATCNATAGCNACGACCGCACCCCGCATATCACCGAGCGCCTCAGCTGCTATGCGCTGCAACGCCACATCGAGGTGCAGNGCTAACTGAGANCCTGGCGTGGGCTCAATNCGATCAACNACCTCAAGCTCTACCCCTCTCGCATTCGTTTCAATCCGACTGACACCAAGTTCACCNCGGAGCCANCGCTCGTAATAAGCCTCAAGGCCCACCTTCCCAATGTGTGTAATACCNCGGTATTGCTNNGTATCCGCNGGTGCGATGTCATCCTTACCAATACGCCCCACATANCCNAAGGCNTGCCCAAGAAGNGGGCCCTCGGGNTAATGGCGAGTAAGTTCNGAAAGAATNGACACACCTTCAAAGCGATGTTTGTTCACCGCTAAGAGGGCGCGCTCCGACTCATTGAGACGGTATTTAAGCGGTACCGGACTGAGAGGCCGTGTTCGTTTTCGNGTCTCTGAAAATAACGCGAGGTNATCTNGGGTCAGGGCAAGTAACTCGCTCAANGCGTCCAACGTGCCATCGAGATCGGTGATGCGCTCAGGGGTCAAAGCNAGAGTNAAGGAAGGNAAATTCTCCGCTANNAGGCGCCCCTCGCGATCGACAATAANNCCGCGCGTGGGCGCNANAGCNCGGACCGCAATTCGNTTCCGNTCNGACTGCGCGCGAAACGTCTCGTTTTGGATTATCTGAAGATAAAAATACCGGTAGAGAAGCCCGGCCATAACCGCCAGCATAAGNACCGTGAGCACCACAATGCGCCCGTGTGTAAGGCGCGTCTCGCGCGCCCAGTCCTGCATCTGATTAAGCTGGCGNGCCATTTTGTGTCACCCCCCCCTCAGATCAAAGCTTACCGCAAGTAAACAACTATGCGCGATGGTAAGGATGCCCCGCATTAATCGACCACGCTCGATANAGTTGCTCAGCCAAAACCACCCGAACAAGCGGGTGAGGCAGNGTGATTCGTCCGAGTGACCACCNGGCAATNGCTTTCGCTTTNAGCTGTGGGTGAACCCCATCGGGTCCACCGATAACAAACGCCGTTTTCACCCCTTGATCCTGCCAAGATGCCATCGATTCAGCCATGAATTCTGTGGATATCGCCTTTCCGTCAACATCGAGGACNACGATTGACTCTTGGTCTTTTAGGCGACGCTNGATAGCCTGATACTCTTCGAGCATTCGGCTATCTGCCGTGTCTCTTGAGCGCTTGGAAGCNGGAATCTCACACCACTCAACGGNGANTTCGCGAGGCATCCGCTTGGNATATTCGTCCACTGCGCANCTCACCCAGTCAGGCATACGAGTGCCTACGGTGAGCACGCGCATACTTAATTNCTGGNGTCNGAGTGGGCTTCGTTCATTGGGACNGGAACTTCCTCGCCCGACCACAATCGNTCTAAGTCGTAAAAGCTTCGCGCCGCTGGNTGCATGACATGNACCACGACATCGCCTAAGTCTACGAGCACCCAGTCCGCNGCGTTCTCNCCCTCCACACCGATAGGGGGCCAACCCGCCTCTTTTGCCTTAATGACCACGTTATCGGCGAGCGACTTNACGTGGCGCGAAGAGTTTCCGCTGGCAACAACCAAATAATCCATTACCGAGCTAATGCTGCGCACATCCAAGATTTTTGGATCAACAGCTTTTANGTCTTCGAGTGCATCGACCACGAGGTCGGTCATAGGAGTGNTAGCGTGCGACAAAAATANAGCCTCTTGGNAAAATGATTAGCGGTATAACNGGTGGTGCNTAATATACTCTATTACGGNCTCNGGGATCACCTGATTCNNCGCGTNGTGACCCTCTAGCCCACTGCGAAGCTGNGTTGACGATATATCGAGGAGTGCGCAATCNANGCGGGCNACCNCACCGCTGGGCATCGAGCCNACGNTATCGCAATCTACTTGCGTCGATTTCAGCCANGCTTCCACCTCATNTTCAGGGGGAGGAAATGNCCCTGGTCGTTTCGCAATAATAAGNTTNGCAAAAGANACAATGTCTTTCCATCGNCGCCACTGATGGAGCGATNCCANNCAATCGTCGCCAATAACAAAGTAGAGCNTCGCCTCACTACCAAACTCACNACGTAAGGCTGANAGGCTATCTANGGTGAATGATCGCCCCGCNCGATTAACTTCTCTTAAATCGAGCTCNAGTTCGGGAAACGCCTCAATTGCGAGCTCCAACATCGCCACNCGGTGACGGGCACTCACCGAATGCTGGGCCTTNAGGGGCGACTGCNCTGCCGGCATGAGGAACATATGATCCAGTTCAAGTCGNTGTTTCACGTCACNCGCNACGCGCAAGTGCCCGCAGTGCACAGGGTTGAAACTCCCACCCATGACACCAATACGACGCTTAGNCTCGGATATGACCATCACCTAACACTATGTATTTCTGACTGGTGAGTCCTTCCAAACCAACGGGACCTCGCGCGTGAATTTTATCGGTCGAGATGCCAATTTCAGCGCCCAATCCGTATTCAAAGCCGTCGGCAAATCGAGTCGACGCATTGACCATCACCGAGCTTGAATCGACCGCCCGGAGAAAACGCATGGCGCTCTGATGGCAGTTCGTGACGATGCCATCCGTGTGACCAGACCCATGTCTGGCTATGTGGGAAATGGCCTCCTCAATACCGCTAACAACTTTGACTGCCAAAATAGGGGCTAAATATTCTTCATCCCAGTCGTGCGCCGATGCCAGTGAGCAGCGCTCAGCTAATACCTTGTGTGTCGCCTCGCAGCCTCGCAATTCCACACCTTTTGCCAACAGCGGTTGTGCAATCGCCTCGAGCGTGTCGATCATTTCTTCGTCAACCAATAAGGTTTCCATCGTATTGCAGGTGCCATACCGATGCGTTTTCGCATTTAACGCCAGAGCAATGGCCATCTCGGGATCGGCCTGAGCGTGAATGTAAAGATGACAGACGCCGTCGAGATGTTTGAGCACGGGTACCTTAGCTTCTCGGGCGACTCGCTCAATCAGCCCCTTCCCGCCACGGGGAACGACCATATCAACGAGGCCCTCAAGACNCACTAAAGCAGAGACCGCGCTTCGGTCTGTTGTATCGACAACTTGAACTGCCNCCGCTGGCAANCCTGNCGCTGTGAGNCCNNTTTTTATACAGTCCGACAAAACCAGGTTTGAACGAATCGCCTCAGACCCTCCCCGCAACATCACCGCGTTGCCNGATTTCAGACANAGGCTCGCCGCGTCTATGGTGACATTGGGCCGCGACTCGTAAATGATCCCGATCAGCCCCAGAGGCACGCGCATCTTGCCAACTTGTATTCCAGACACCATCGATNTGAGGTCTTCAATACCGCCAATCGGNTCGGGNAANGAACGCACGATACTNAANGCATCCAACATACCGTNAATGCGGGCNTCATTNAGCTCGAGCCGATCGACGAGTGCGGCATCCAGCCCAGCTTNCGCGGCAGATTCAAGGTCAAGCTCATTCGCTTNCAANAGCGCGGNCCTCGACNTTTCAAGCGCTTCAGCNATTNTGNCGAGCGCCTCATTTCGCTGAGACACAGGCGAATTGGCGATCGTCGGNCACGCAGCCTTTGCGGATGTTGCAAGTTTTATTATGTGCTGCTGTACCGTCAATCCACCGCTCCGAAACCGAAAGCNNAGAAGTATACGCTAGACTGACNNTGCATTGTTGACAATAGTTCTCATTAGCATTACGTTTATCAAATGTATGTATGTATCTGCAAAGGCGTTNCCGACCGAGCCATCCGCGAGCAAGTGGCGGCGGGNGCGCGTTCGCTCGCTGAGGTAAGCCGAGCCACCGGNTGCTCGACACAGTGCGGCAAGTGCTCTTGCTTTGCTGAGTCACTGGTGGATGAGGCAATGAGTCGCGGTGTTCAGATNCANGCGGTACGNCAGAGCTAACTGCAAGCCTAAATACGACTGCGTTTGCGAATCGTTTNCATTATCTTTTCNTTATAAATCAANAAGTTAAGCTTTTAATGCGANCCCNCGTAGGGTATAGTNNGNCCTTTAAGANAGCCACATTAGGACACAACGCATGAAAGGNAACGCAGACGTCATTCGTCATCTCAATAAAATNCTGTACAACGAGCTTGTCGCGATTAATCAATANTTCTTGCACGCNAAAATGTACAAAGACATGGGTCTTGTTGAGCTGGCAGAGCATGAGTATCACGAGTCAATCGATGAGATGAAGCANGCTGACGAGCTCGTCGAGAGAATTTTATTTCTCGAAGGCATNCCNAATTTGCAGGATCTTGGAAAGCTCNGAATCGGAGAAACACCGCGAGAGATGCTCGAATGTGATCTCCAGCTGGAACACNTAGCACACGAAGATCTCAAGGCAACCGTNAAGTGNTGCGAAGATGTGGGTGATTATGTGTCNCGCGATTTGGCTAAGCGTATTTTAGACGCCGANGAAGAGCACATTGACTGGCTGGAAACNCAGCTGTCCCTCATGGATCGCGTCGGCGAACAAAACTACCTNCAGACNGCAATGAAGACGGTTAAGCCCTCTGAGTGAGGGNTAAGACCTGAGGGGCTCCGAGCTCAGGCTTCGGAGCCGCCCTCACCTACCACAACGTCNTTCAGCTCTCCGCTTGCGCCCATATCGCANACNATATCGCAACCGCCGATCANCTCACCGTCAACCCATAGCTGCGGAAATGTGGGCCAATTTCCGTAGGTGGGTAAATTNGCGCGAATTTCAGGATTACTTAAGACGTCAACGTACGCAAATTTCTCACCGCAACCCATCAAAGCNTGGACGGTTCTTGCAGAAAANCCACATTGGGGCTGATTTGGGGAACCTTTCATGTACAGAATCACTCGATTGCTCTCGATCTGATCCTTAATGGTCTCCATAATGTCCATTTACGCTCTCCGCGACGTCGTAGTGAANTGTTGTGNCCGACATCCTACCAGAAACTACTGGGTCATCGAGAGCAAAACCAACTTGGAATTCTGACATGTCTGCNATTATGTCTACCTACGGTCGCCTGCCTGTGGCGTTCGCATCGGGATCCGGCGCTGANCTGTACGANCAANNCGGACACGCCTTTCTCGATGCGCTGTCGGGAATCGCCGTGACCAACTTGGGGCACTGCCACCCGNATGTCACGAGGGCCATCAAAGAACAAGCCGAAACGCTCCTACACACCTCAAATTTGTATGGCATTTCACAGCAGGAAAGGCTGGCCACCGAACTCACCCAGCTGACGGGCATGAAGAAAGTATTCTTTTGCAACTCGGGCGCCGAAGCGAATGAAACAGCCATAAAGGTCGCGAGACGACACGGCGCGAATCAGGGAATAAAAGATCCGAAGATTGTGGTCATAGAAGGCGCGTTTCATGGCCGAACTATGGGTGCACTGTCTGCAACCGGAAGCGCTGCGATTCAAGAGGCATTCAAGCCCCTACTCCCTGGCTTTATTCGCATCGGACGAAACGACATTGAAGCTTTGGAAAACATTGCTAAAAACCACCGGGATGTCGTCGCGGTTCACCTTGAACCTATTCAAGGGGAGAGTGGTATTTGGCCGCTTAACACCGACTTTTTAAAGCGCGCTCGCACGCTGTGTGACGAGCACAACTGGCTTCTTAGTTTCGATGAAGTGCAATCAGGTAATGGACGCTGCGGTGCGCTTTATGTCTTTCAACGCCTCGGTGTCACCCCCGATGTACTGGCAACCGCAAAAGGACTTGGCAACGGTCTCCCGATTGGCGCGTGTATGACGAACGAGCGTGCAAGCGAGTTGCTCATCGCCGGCGACCACGGAACGACCTACGGGGGCAACCCAATCTGCTGTGCCGCAGCGAGCGCTGTCATCAATACACTCAGCGCGGAGCAATTATGGGATCAGGCCGACATTATCCGAGACGCGATTTTGAATGGCCTCTATGGCGAGCTACATGACGAAACGCTAGTAAAGGACGTTCGTGGATGCGGCCTCATGATCGGCATTGAACCGCGTACGCCAACGGCGGACATCGTACGCATGGCCTTGGACAGACGAATTTTACTCAACGTCGCCGGCGGCAATACGATTCGGTTACTGCCACCTTTGGTCATGAACGCGGATCAAGCCAAGCGCGTAGGTGAGAATGTCGCTGATATTCTCAATACACTGGGTAACAACCCTCAAAGCAATTCTTAGGAGCCCGAACAATGAGCCGCATTCGTCATTTCCTCACATTGAATGATCTCTCTCGCGAAGAGCTCTTGGCATTGCTTAAGCGCGCGTCGGAACTAAAAGTTCTGCAGCGCAATGGCACGGCGCATGGTGCGTTAACCGGCAAGGTAATGGCGATGATCTTTGCGAAATCGTCTACGCGCACCCGTGTATCATTTGAAGCGGGCATGACACAGCTGGGCGGTAGTGCCATGTTTCTGTCGCCAAATGACACACAAATGGGGCGCGGAGAACCGATCAGTGACACGGCTAAGGTGATTTCATCGATGGTCGATATTGTCATGATCCGCACATTTGCCCACGCCGATGTTGAGCTATTTGCAACGCATTCCAGCGTTCCTGTGATCAACGCCCTCACCGACGACTATCACCCGTGTCAGCTTTTGGCAGACATGCAAACGTGGATAGAGCACCGCGGAGACGTTCAGGGAAAAACGGTTTGTTGGCTGGGAGATGGCAATAATATGTGCCAGTCCTATATCAATGCCGCCAAAATTTTGGGGTTTCACCTAAAGATCGCCTGTCCCGAAGGCTTTGAACCATCGGCCGAATTGATGGATAAGGCGCAAGGATACGCCACCATTGAGCACGACCCACGACGCGCGAGTGAAGGTGCACATTTATTGGTGACCGATGTCTGGGCTTCAATGGGTCAAGAGGACGAGGCGCGAATGCGCGAGCAAGCCTTATCGAATTACCAGTTGAATCAAGAACTCTTAGATGTGGCAGACACCGAAGCGCTGTATTTTCACTGCCTGCCCGCGCATCGCGGCGAAGAAATCACAGCAGATCTCATGGATAACCCAAAATCTGTCATATGGGATGAAGCCGAAAATAGACTCCACGCACAAAAGGCATTGATCGAGTTTCTGCTGAGCTGACCCCCTCCCCGGGAAGATTCGCGCGAGCGCCCGCGAAAGAACACTTCAGTCCGCCATCATTCGATTGAGCAATAATTCGCGCCGAATTCATCACTAATTCTTATGCAATAACGGGCGAAAGCTGGACGCTTTGTGAGTTAGTACTAACTTTGATCGGCAGCACATCTTATCCACAGGAAATTCGCAGCTTATGGGGCTTGCATTCCACCCCTCTCCGCCCTATCTTGGGGGTGCAATCAAGAACGACCCCAAGATGTGGTGAAAATTAGTAAAACAGACACCACGTATCGAGCGGTCGTTTAACCACAGAAACGCACGTGAGGTTACAGCAGCATGCAGACAGGCAGTGAATCCGTAGGCAATCAAACGCCCGCAACCCCGCCCGTAACGGGCACACCAAGTCAGACACGGCTTGCAGCAACGGCTCCAGGACAAATGCGTGTCATAAAACGCAATGGAACCGTGGTCTCGTTCGAGGACAGCAAAATATCAGTAGCCATCACGAAAGCGTTTCTAGCAGTAGAAGGCGGCACCGCAGCGGCAAGCTCGCGAATACATGAGACCGTTGCAAAACTGACCGGACAAGTTGTCGGTACATTTAAACGCCGCATGCCCTCAGGTGGCACCATCCACATTGAGGACATTCAGGATCAGGTGGAACTCGCACTCATGCGAGCGGGCGAGCACCTAATCGCACGCGATTACGTTATCTATCGCGAGTCACGCCGCCAAGCGCGCGTCGAGAAGGAAGCGTTATCACCCGAGTCAGAGGCGGCAGCGGGCGCCATCAACGTTGTAGGCGCTGATGGCAACTCAAAGCCATTGGATATCGAGCGCATCCGCACCATTGTTGCTGAAGCCTGCATGGACCTCTCCGATGTAAGCGAAGCGGCGATTATCGATGAGGCGCTAAAAAACTTATACAACGGGGTCACAGAGCACGAGCTCAGCACATCGCTTGTCATCACTGCTCGCACTATGATCGAGCAAGAGCCTAACTACTCCAGTGCCGCCGCGCGCTTACTGTTGGATAACTTGCGCGCCGAGGGCCTGAGCTTCCTCAACGTTGCAGACTCAGCAACNCAAGGGGATATGGAAACCTATTACCCACAAGCGCTNAAGTCGTTTATCAGCCGTGGCATCGAGCTTGAGCTTTTAGCACCGAACCTCGCTGAATACGATCTNGANATGCTGGGTGAGGCTCTGTTGCCTGAGCGNGACTTACAGTTCAGCTATCTGGGNCTTCAAACACTTTACGATCGCTACTTTATTCACAGCGACGAGACGCGCTTCGAGCTCCCTCAGTTATTTTTNATGCGCGTCGCAATGGGTCTCGCAACGCGCGAAGANGACAAGAACGCACGCGCCATCGAGTTCTANCAGCTTCTCTCTTCNTTCGATTACATGAGCTCGACACCTACGTTATTTAATTCNGGCACGCTTCGCCCGCAGCTCAGCTCTTGCTACCTCACGACNGTGCCTGATGACCTCCACGGGATCTACGGTGCGATTCAGGACAACGCAATGCTGTCCAAGTTTGCAGGCGGNCTCGGCAACGANTGGACCCCNGTGAGAGCGCTAGGCGCTTACATCAAGGGCACCAANGGTAAGAGTCAGGGTGTNGTTCCTTTCCTCAAGGTCGTCAACGANACNGCAGTAGCCGTCAATCAGGGNGGCAAGCGAAAGGGCGCNGTCTGNGCTTACCTCGAAACCTGGCACATGGATATCGAGGAATTCCTCGAACTTCGCAAAAACACGGGTGATGACCGTCGTCGTACGCACGATATGAATACGGCAAACTGGGTACCCGACCTNTTCATGAAGCGTGTGTTCGANGACGGTGATTGGACGCTCTTCTCACCCAACGACGTACCGGACCTGCACGACNTNTATGGCANNGCNTTTGAAGANCGCTATGCACAATACGAAGAGCAGACGCGTAACGGNNANGTAAAGCTNTACAAGACGATGAAAGCACAAGCGCTGTGGCGCAAGATGCTGGGTATGATNTTTGAGACAGGCCATCCGTGGATNACCTTCAAAGANCCGTGCAACATTCGNTCGCCACAGCAACATTGCGGTGTNGTCCACTCCTCGAACCTCTGCACAGAGATCACGCTCAATACGAGCAAGGATGAAATTGCAGTGTGTAACTTGGGGNCAGTCAACCTGCCGCAACANATTGAGAACGGNGAGCTNAATATCGATAAACTGNGAAAGACCGTTACGACGGCAATCCGCATGCTCGATAACGTNATCGACATTAANTANTACTCNGTCGAAACGTCAGAAAACTCCAATATGAAGCACCGACCAATCGGGCTNGGTCTCATGGGTTTCCAGGACGCGCTGTACAAGACNGATATCTCCTACGCATCGGAGCAGGCTGTTGAATTCGCCGATAAATCAATGGAAGCCATNAGCTATTTTGCNATCAGNGCATCCACGGANCTCGCGGCTGAACGCGGCGCTTACTCAAGCTANGAAGGCTCGCTATGGAGCCAAGGNATTTTCCCCATTGACTCGCTCAACATGTTGGTCGAGCANCGAGGNTCGGAGTACATCTCGGTCAANCAAGACAGCAGCATGGATTGGGATGCGCTGCGAGGTAAGGTNGCTNAGCAAGGTATGCGCAATTCAAACGTGATGGCCATTGCACCAACCGCCACCATTGCCAACATTACCGGNGTNTCGCAGTCTATTGAGCCGACCTACCAAAACCTGTACGTGAAGTCGAANCTGTCCGGTGANTTCACCGTGGTCAATCCCTATCTTGTGCGCGATTTAAAGGAACGCGGCTTGTGGGACAAAGTGATGGTCAANGACCTCAAATACTTCGATGGAAGCGTACANGCAGTCGANCGAATNCCNGCTGATTTGAAAGCNAAGTACTCCACCGCATTTGAGATTGAGCCTCGGTGGTTGGTAGATAGCGCAAGTCGACGCCANAANTGGATCGATCAAGCNCANTCGCTCAACTTATACATCAATAATGCGAGTGGCAAAAAGCTGGACGTTACGTACCGAATGGCTTGGTTCAGCGGTTTAAAAACAACATACTATTTGCGTTCGTTAGCGGCGACCGGCACCGAGAAGTCGACGGTGAATACAGGGCAGTTGAATGCTGTATCACAGCAAGCAGCCGAGGCCGCCNCTGTTCAACCGGCGCCAGTACCNNNGGCGTGTTCGCTTGACGATCCAGATTGTGAAGCTTGTCAGTAACCAAATAAGGCAAAGGAGTTAATNATGCTTAATTGGGATGATTACAACGTAGCAGAGGGCGAAGCCCCNACTGCGGCACNACAACAACAAGCACCAGTGCAACCCGAGGTGGTCAACAAGGCGCTTGAGACACTTAACGAGCAGNCANCCGNGTCGACAGCTGCAACAGATCAGGTAAAGGCTGCAGCCGATGCGATTGCTAACCTCGACGCAACCCCAGGTCTTGAAGAGCTAGAGATGGGCGCATCGCGCATCTCTGTTGATGAGAAAGCCATGATTAACTGTCGTGCGGACCTCAACCAACTGGTGCCTTTTAAGTATGACTGGGCGTGGCAGAAGTACCTGGATGGCTGCGCCAACCACTGGATGCCGCAAGAAATCAACATGACGGCTGACGTCGCAACGTGGAAAAGTGAAGACGGCTTAACAGAAGACGAGCGACGTATTGTCATGCGTTCGCTGGGGTACTTTTCTACCGCAGATTCATTAGTGGCTAACAACCTCGTGTTGGGTATCTATCGACTAATCACTAATCCAGAGTGTCGGCAGTATCTGCTTCGGCAGGCGTTTGAAGAAGCGATCCATACTCACGCTTACCAATACTGTATCGAGTCACTCGGCATGGACGAAGGCGAAGTCTTTAACATGTACCGAGAGGTTCCCTCTGTCGCTAAAAAAGCGTCATGGTCGCTCGACAAAACCCAGGCCCTCTCTGATCCCAACTTCAACACGGGAACCACAGAGGATGATCAGCAAGTGCTGAGAAACCTTATTGGCTTCTACGGTGTAACCGAAGGCATTTTCTTCTACTGCGGCTTTACTCAAATTCTATCGATGGGTCGTCGCAATAAGATGACAGGCGTGGCGGAGCAGTTCCAATACATCCTGCGTGATGAGTCAATGCACCTAAACTTCGGCATCGATGTGATCAATCAAATCAAGCTCGAAAATCCGCACTTGTGGACAGAAGAGTTTCAGCAAGAAGCGATTCAAATGATTCTTGAGGGCACTGCGCTTGAGATTGAATACGCCAGAGACACCATGCCACGTGGCGTCCTTGGAATGAACGCAAGCATGATGGAAGAGTACCTGCAGTTCATTGCAAACCGCCGTCTCACGCAGCTAGGTCTTCCAGAGCAGTTCCCTGGAGCACAGAATCCCTTCCCGTGGATGTCTGAGATCATGGACCTTCGCAAAGAGAAGAACTTCTTTGAAACACGCGTTATCGAGTATCAAACCGGTGGCGCACTCAGCTGGGACTAAAGCAGCGGATTGTCTCTCTAAGCCCCACAATGAGTGGGGCTTTTTTTTGCGCAGAATTTGACCCCTCGTCAGTTCGACTATGGTCGAATACTCTTTAAGTGGATGATGAGCCGCAAAGCACCTCACCGCTTGACACTAACAAGCCCTTTATACACGTGCCTGCTGCGGCCCGGAAAATGGGTAACGGGACAGGGCAAACGAAATAGGGGTAACGGGAAATGACTAACTAAGCACGATACGTCAGGGCATCATGCGATAAGACACCGGTTTAACGAACCCAAAGCCGCCCCACCAACAGCGCCTGCTTGATCGCAGCGGCTGTGAAAATAGGTGGCCCCCCTTGCCTACCCCTGAATATCAAATGTAAAACGCGGGAGCGTCTCCAAGATAGCGCGACCGTAACGTTTACTTGCGATCCGGGTATCTAAAAGCGTTATGGTCCCCTCGTCGGTTTCGGTCCTAAGTAATCTACCGCAGGCTTGAAGCAATCGTAACGAAGCGCTAGGCACCGTAAGCTCCATAAAGGAGTTCCTTCCCTCCGCCTCGAGCAGTTCGGCATGCGCCGCATCGATTGGGTTATCGGGCGCCGCAAATGGCAACTTCGCAATAATGACNTGCTCGCAATACNCTCCNGGAAGATCGACNCCCTCCGCAAAACTCGCAAGACCAAAAATAACGGANGGTAAGTTGCTATCAATNCGCTTTCGNTGCTCAGCTATGATCTCCGCTTTGCTCATNACCCCCTGAATCAACAGTGAGTCACCAAACTTAGATTCGAGTGCCTCATGAACCTCTTGCAATTGACGCCTCGAGCTAAAAAGAACNAGGGTCCCCAGTCGCTCTTCGAGCAAGAAAGGTAAGCGCTCAATTAGCTCGTCNGTGTGCTCGCCCGGGTTACTCGGATTNCTGCGCATATCGGGGACNACAAANCGCCCACGCGAGGCGTCAAACGGACTCTCTACNCGCGCAAGTTTCGTGTCCTCTGGNAGGCCTGTCTGCTGCATTAGGTGCTCAAACGAGCCCANAGCCGTCAGNGTTGCTGACGTCATAACCGCACCTGAGACACGATCCCACACGTGTTCTGACAAAATATCCCTCGCGTAAATGGGGCTTGCAAAACACTCAATGGAGCTCTCGTCTCCNTAATGNCGCATCCAGCGCGCCCAAGGTGTTCCATCNNGCTCTGCAGATTCTGCNTAGCTNTCCCANAGGGCAATTTGGCCTTCCGCNCGGGCNACCATAACCTGTAAANCATTAAGNCTNGCNTCCCANGTTTCCCTATCGTCAGCNNCNGCTTCNTCGAGTAAGGCTTCAACAAGACCCGCAAGTGGGTTNAGCCGCTGANGATTGANTCGCCATAGNTCGCGAAGCGTTGCCGCANCCTCTCTGAGTTCACTTTGAACCACGCCAAACTCGAATCGTAAATCTGAGCGGGTATCAGTCCGNTCGTTCAAAAGCGACCAGCACAAACCAAACGTGTCGCGAGTCAACTGCAGTAAATCANTCTGGTTCGCCGTGATAGCCGCGAGCGANTCAGGTCGAACATCATTCTCTACGAAAAACGTGTGCTTGCTCTCGAACCACTGTTGNCTCTCCGCCAGATTATTCAGTGTTCTCCCACTGCGAGCGAAGCAAGCNAAGTGCTGTAAGCACTTCTCGGCAAGTTGATGTCCCTCNTCAAAAATNTAAAAGCTGTCTTCCGGCGCTGACAGAATGAGTCCACCGCCCAAGCGAAAATCTGANAGCACAAGATCGTGATTGGTCACNATGACATCCGCCTCTTCNAACCCCTCTCTGGCACGAAAGAAACTGCAGCCNGTAATATGAGGGCAGCGACGACCNAAACACTGCGAGTGATCAGTCGTCACTGAGCGGATAACACTGGNCTCTANGGCATCAGGCCAACTATCAAGGTCACCATCCCAACTNTCGTCNCTCACTGCCATTAACATGGCGTNGTAAGTCCCTTGAGCCTCCTCNCCTTCNGGNAATTCTGCCTCATCTGGATACATCGACANCATAGGGGTNTCAGGNGAACCCTGAATGAGCTGATCTAACTTGTACAAGCAAAGATAACGACTTCTACCCTTCGCCAACTGGTAACTGAAGTTGATGCCACTNTGGCGCTTTATCTCCGGGAGATCCTTGAGTATCAGCTGCTCCTGAAGTGCGATGGTCGCCGTNGCAATCACCAGCGTNTTAGCTTGCGCTTTTGCCACNGGCAATGCCGCTATAGTGTANGCNATGGTTTTACCTGTNCCCGTNCCNGCCTCGATTGCTAAAAACGGCGATCGCTCCGTNTCGCCCAAGGTGTTCGCGACCTCAGCNATCATTTGTCGCTGTCCCCAGCGTGGNTTTAGGGCCTTGGCTTGAGTGAGGTTGGAAAACGCATCACGGACAGATTGTCGTAGGTCTTCACNGAGCAAAGCTAATCAACTCTTAGCTAAATGATGGAGCCAATTGAAAACCGGCTTGGCGTACGCNGANAGCGCCAGATTCCGTTCCAGAGGGGTCAGNCCGTCGAACCGCGCCATAAACTGAGCGTGAGAAATGGTGGCGGTNGGCACCTCAGGACNTTGNGTCATATTATCCCCACCCAATGCCTCATAGGCCCAAATATTGGTTTGAAAGAGACGGTAGTTCTCGACCATTTGTTTGTCGATCGCTTCCACTGCCGCGGCAACTGATAACGTATCTTGGGTAAGCGGCGTCCCGAACTGCAGGTGCACACGTCCTTTCTCGTCGGTAATACCCGCTGCAATACTCTCAAGATCCTCAAATTGACGCTTTTGGTAGTTGTCACCTACTGCCAACTCCTGAGCCTTTCGAACATCGCAAGGATCGAGTTCGTAGGAAATAGTAATCGGCACAATATTGAGTTTTCCCAACACATCATCCGGCGACTCAAGTGGCTTATCTCGCGACAGTGTCAGCATTTTTAGCACTGCGGCCTCGGTTCTATCATTGCCATCTTTCGCGCGCCCTTCTCGGTGCGCAATCCAAAGTGGACCTCTGTTTTCCTCGATGGCACTGCGCATGAAGCTTGCTAGCTCCTTAGACGCCGCCAATTGTTGCTTAGGACCACTCAAATTACGTTTAACAATAAAGCTTTTATTAATACGCATAAGGTGGGACACCCAAGGCTTCTGCAGTAGGTTGTCGCCAATTGCGATTTGCGCGGTTCGGTGGCCCTGTTCTACCAGCACGATATTGGCATAGGCGGAGTCCATGACAATGTCTCTGTGATTACTGATAAACAAATAAGAGCTCTCGGCAGACAATTGCTCAATTCCGTCGCTGGTAAACGCTGAAGTTGACGCCACAACTTTGTCTAGACGAGGTTTAACCAAACCCTGAAATGCCTCGACCGTGTCAACGCCCACTAACTGCTTTCTCAAGAAGCGTCGAGCAAACAACCGCGCAACACCAGGAAGCCATTGAGCAACTTTATTGCCTCTCAAGGCTATGAGCGTGTCGATGAATTCATTGTCTGACAAGAGCGCATCAACCACCGCACTGACTTCGGCATCTCGGTAAGGTCTTATCTCGCTGTAGAGGTCTGCCATTTAATTACTGCCGATATCGAATCAACCAATAAAGATTGATCGCTTTGAATCCCATTATTAACGCATTTGGCCTTTTCTAGCCTGCGTATTCTGGTAGCATCGCCACCCGTCGTGAACCCTACCTGCGGAGAAGAAGAGATGGAAGCATCTAGCGCATATTTGATGTTTTTGGGAGTGTCCTGCTTGCTATTGAGTTGGGCGTTACTCCTCATAACAGCCTGGAAAGAAGATTATGCATGGGGCATGTTCTCGCTCCTGTTGCCACCTGTCGGCTATGGCTACGCACTTTTCCGTTTTGCAGAAGCCAAAGAGACCCTTTTACTTGCCAGTGTTGGCTGGTTATTAGTCATCTTAGGGCTCTAACTTAGACATTATTACCGTATGGGCGCTGAGCGGTTGACATAGACATCGACCTCACCCAATATCTGCGCCCTTTGAATTCCGGAGAGATTTCGTGGCGAACTCACCACAGGCTCGTAAAAGAGCAAAACAGAACGACAAGCAACGCGCTCACAATGCAAGCCTTCGCTCGCTCGTTCGAACCAAGATGAAGCAGGTTCTCGCTGCTGTAAGCGCTGGCGAACACGGCCCTGCGCAGGAAGCGTACAACAGTGCGGTCCCTGTCATTGACCGTATGGCCAACAAGGGCATCATCAAAAAGAATAAAGCGGCACGTCACAAGAGTCGTTTGAATGCAAAAGTTAAGGCGCTGGCATAACGCCACCGCCTCGAGCCGTCATACAGCGGCCCCGCTGTGGGAAATTTTCCCTAAGTTTCTCCCCCCC
>NZIJ01000064.1 GCA_002689915.1 Halieaceae bacterium
GCAGTGGCATCATTACCTCAATCTGCTCGTCGGTCTGCACTTCATTAAATCGGGGGTCGATAATGAGTTGGGGGGGATTCTCGAGCTGACCGATTACGCGCTGTCCCGTTTCACGTTGCCGGGAGAGGTCACCGCTGTAGGCAGCACTGAATTTCACGCCCATCTTTGCCAAGAACTCACCGGTCAGGTCTGCCTGACGCTGCCCCAAAGGCGAGAGTTGGTCGTAGTTTTCGGCGCCGAACGATGCTTGACCGTGTCTAATTACAAGAAGATTAGCCATATAAAAATCGCCTACCGCTGAAAACGCAGCTTGCTAGAGTACGGAAAGAAATCCTCCACAAAGCCATCGCGGAGCTTGTCCTGTAAATTGGTCCAAAACGAGGCTTCGTAGAGGTCGCTATGAAGCTGATCAAATGCCTTTCGCGCGCGCGCATTACCGGAGAAAAAGAGCCGGAATTCCTCAGGGAAAACGTCATTCGGCCCAACTGTGTACCAAGGACGGCTCGACATCTCCTCGTAATCGTCTCGCGGTGGCGGGATTTTTCGAAAATTCACTTCCAAAAGCGGCTGAATTTCATCGTAGTCGTAAAAGACCACCCGCCCGTGCCGGGTGACGCCAAAGTTCTTAAGTAGCATGTCACCTGGGAAGATATTTGCAGCGGCTAATTCCTTGATCGCATTGCCGTAGTCGAACATCACCGCATCGACTTCTTCGTCCGTCGCATCCTTTAAGTAAAGGTTCAGCGGTTGCATGCGCCGTTCAACATAACAGTGCTTGATAATGAGTGCCCGACCGCTAATCTCGAACTGCGAAGGACAGGTTGCGTTGAGCTCCTCCAGCAACTCTTCTGAGAAGCGAGACGCATCAAAAACCAAGTTGGCGAATTCCTGCGTATCCGCCATCCGTCCAGCCCGGTCCCAGCGCTTTACCAGCTGATACTTATCACGCACTTCTTGGTGTGTGACTTCTTTTGGCGGGGTAAATCGATCTTTTATGATTTTGAACACATATTCATAAGATGGCAGCGTAAACACCGCCATCACCATACCCTTGATACCCGGCGCGGGGACAAACGCGTCCTCGGTCGCGCGCATATGGCGGGTCGCTGTTCGGTAGTAGTAGGTTTTGCCGTGTCGGTGATGGCCGATACAACTGTAAATCTCAGATACCGCTTTGCGGGGCATAAGCTGCTGCAAAAACAACACATACTGCGAAGGAATCGACGCATCCACCATAAAATAGGTTCGGGTGAAGCTGAACAATTTCGAGATGATGTCAGAGCCCAGTAGACAGGCATCGAGGTATATTGCCGGCGTCTCGTCACTCTCGGTATGCAGCATCGGTATCACAAAGGGAATCTGCAGCCCCTTCCCCGCTATGCGCCCCACGATATACGCCGCTTTGTTTCGAAAGAAGTGGTGCTCTAACGCATGAAGTTCAATATCCGCCCGCTTATCGATTCCTGCATCAACGACCGCCTCAGTCATGACCTCAGTAACGCGATTAAGCTCTTGCTGAAAATCCTCATAGGGATATGACATCGCATACTCAAGCAGCATCGCTTCCACTGCCTGACGAATTTCCCCTCGTGTCCGATACGTATTNAGAACGCGCCGCACATCNACNGGCGGCATATCNCCCTGAGGNGAAAANACGAANGCNTAGTCNTCGCGAATCCAGCGATGCTTGAATACNNAGTTAAAGATTGAGTTGTAATACGTCTCNGCAATTTCAAAATTGGTCATGCCGCGCACNAGCTGTGCGTAGATATCNCGTGTCTCTGCCCAAAAATCCAGATCGTGCAAACGATCCGCCGCGATGTATTCNACGACNTCNATCGTCTCAAGCACTTTGATCTTATAGATATCAATGCGGCGCATTGANGCTTCTTGNGCGGCTCGCCATTCCGCGTTTTCAAAACGCGTACGGGCCGAGAGCGTGATATTTTCAAACTCTGCAAAATAGGCCGTGAAGCCATTTAGAATGGTGCGGGCTAGCCGGGACTGTTTGTCCATGCCAAGCAGTCTACTGACCGACAGGATCCGTGAACAGACGTCTCAGTTTTCGCATGCCACCCAGCCANCGATCGTAGCTGCGGGCCTTATTTTGACGGTAATCCTCGACCTCTGGATGNGGAAGAATCAAAAATGACTCGGCATCGAGTCCNCNCACAACGGCGTCAGCCACAGCATCGGCAGATAACATGCCGTCAACGCCCGCNACNCCNCCACCTTCGGTCCCAGCCGTCATGGCTGTATCCACAGCTTGGGGGCAGAGGCAGCTGACTTTAATGCCATCGTCTCCGTGTGTAATAGAGAGGCTCTCAGCAAACGATACCGCTGCGTGCTTNGTAACCGAATACGGGGCCGAACCTATCTGCGCTAACAGCCCTGCCGCCGAGGCCGTGTTGAGAAAGTATCCGTCCCCACGCGCAATCATAGACGGTAGGCACGCTCGCGCTGCGTAAACGTGGGACATCACATGGATCTCCCACATGCGCTGCCACAGCGCATTGTCAGCACCTGTCGCCCACCAAGGCTCACCATCGACNCCAATGATGCCGGCGTTAGAACAAAACAGATCGATTNGACCGTGCTCAGACTCTACCGCTGCCACCATGGCCGCTATGGCNGACTCGTCGCGCACGTCCACCNCAAAGGATTGAGCGCCAATTTCNGAAGCAACGGCNGAGACCGCATCGCCGTTAAGGTCAGCTATGACNACAGCGCTNGCGCCCTCNGCNACAAAACGACTTGCAAGCGCTTTNCCNATACCGCTGGCGCCACCCGTTACAACACAGACCTTGCCAGCGATCTTCATCTCTATGCCGCCGCGTAGGTGGTTTCGATGAACTTGCTACGGTGGAAACNACCNTCGCCNAGCGTCGCGTTAATCATCATAAGACGCTTTGCGTAGTGACCGATNTCAAGCTCGTCAGTGATNCCCATACCGCCGTGCATCTGAATGGCNTCGCCATAGATCAACTTACTATTGCGATCGATAAGNACCTTCAATGCGTGGATCGTTGCTTCAGCTGAAGCNGGATCGATTTTGTATTCGCAGAGCGCTTTGAATAGCAAGGACTTNGATTGCTCGTANGCCATCATGGCATCGACCATNCGGTGTTGTAAGGCNTGGAACGAACCAATTGCCACACCGAACTGCTCTCGCGTCTTTGTGTACTCCAGCGTCTTCGCATTCAACGTACCCATGATGCCCACGGCTTCNGATGCCAGCNCAACCAACGCCTCGCGGACCACTTCGTGGACNACGGNAGCGGCACCGCCCTCAGCACCCAAGAGGCTACCGGCATCCAACTGCACATTATCAAACGTNATGTTTGCAACGCGCTGCGCGTCCATCATGGGNTAACAAACNTTTGAAACACCCTCGGCANTCGCGTCCACGACAAACANTGACAAACCGTCTTCATCAGATTGNTCGCCAGAGGTGCGNGCCAGTACCACGAGTGTGTCNGCGTTCTCNCCGTTGAAGACCACAACCTTCTCACCGTTGAGNGTGTAGCCNNCGCCCGTTTTNNNTCGCNGANGTNTTGCANTCNGCAATCGCNAANCGACTCTGNCGCTCNACGTAAGCAAACGCNCCCAANGTNTCNCCNCCNATAACGCTCTCAAGGATAGAAGCACGCTGTGCCTCGTCACCCGCCCGCGCGACTAGGCCNCCAAACAGGACAACCGTTGGGAAGAAAGGCTCGACCACAAGGCCCTTACCCATCTCCTCCATAACAACGGATAAATCGACAATGTTTCCGCCAAAACCGCCATCGGCCTCTGAAAAGGGAATGGACAACCAGCCCAACTCGGCCATGGTCTGCCAGTTGCTGCGACTCATGCCTTCATCACTTGAGACAATTGCACGTCGCGTGTCCCAGTCGTAATCATCTTGTACAAAGCGCGCGATCGAATCGCGNACCATTTGCTGTTCTTCTGTGTAATCGAAGTTCATTTTTTCATAGCTCCTTCGGGAAATGCGTCCTTACTCGAGACCAAGNACATACTTGGAAATGATGTTCTTTTGAACCTCGTTAGAACCACCATAAATTGTTGCAGCACGGCCGTACATAAACGCCCGACGTGCATCTGATCCGAACTCATGACCCAGTACCTCNGGGTCCATATCGGTTGGTAAAACACCCTGNTAGTACGCCGCGATATCCATGCGAAGNTCCTGNGTCGCCTGCTGAAGCTCGGTGCCTTTAATTTTCAAAAGCGAAGACTCAGGCCCTGGGAATCCACCTGCCGCCATCGCCGCCAGCGTGCGAAGCTCAGTGAACTCAAGCGCCATAAGTTCNACTTCAATATCCGCAAGACGCTGCTGAAACCCCGGATCATCNAGTAGTCTCTGACCACCATTCACTTCAGCCGCAGCCNCATCGCGCAATAAGCGAACGTTGCGCTTAATNTCGGCAACNCCAGCAATGCCTGTGCGCTCGTGCGCCAANAGCGCCTTCGCCACAGTCCAACCCTTTCCAACNTCGCCNACAACGTTCTTTGCTGGAACGCGGACATTGTTGAATTCAACTTCGTTGAGGTTGTGCTCGTTATCNATACCGATAATGGGGTTGACCTTGATGCCCTCTGACTTCATGTCGACCANGATGAACGTAATGCCTTCCTGCTTCTTACCACTGTTGTCCGTTCTAACAAGACAGAAAATCCAGTCCGCGTGCTGTGCNTAGGTCGTCCAGATCTTGGCGCCATTGATGATGTANTCGTCACCGTCGCGCTCNGCTTTNGTCTTNAAGCTNGCAAGGTCCGAGCCNGAACCNGGTTCAGAATAGCCCTGACACCACCAGTCTTCACTCTGAAGAATACGCGGCAAGAAATAGGATTTTTGCTCATCCGTACCAAACGCCATAATAACGTTCGCCACCATAACCAAGCCAAAGGGCACCACGTCGGGAATACCGCGCAACGATCGCTCTGANTCCCAGATGTACTTTTGAGTTGCCGACCAACCTGTACCGCCGTGCTCANCGGGCCAGTTNGGTGCTACCCANCCCTTGGCGTAAAGCTTTTTCTGCCACTCGANCATGCCCTTAGAGCCGCGGCTCTTAAGGTGCGCCTGCATTTCGGCGTCGAATTCAGTATCGAGGAAGTTGCGGACCTCGTCGCGGAACGCGAGATCTTCTGCTGCTAATGCAATATCCATTGTCTATGCTCCCATGAGTGCGTCATCGCCGAGGAATGCCGGCAAATTTGAACCTTGAGTAGGTTTTTTCAACGGAGCGAATGTAGGCTTTTTGGTAATTGTTTGCAAGAAAAACTGCGGCTAAAGAAGCCTTAATTCGCTCGTTTAATACAGTATAGAGAATAGTTTTCGCTGATACTCAGCGGCTANCGGGTCGCCTTTNCCAATTGTGGCAATTGTATCAAGGTACATTCGCTTGGCNTCACCGTTATTCCAGTCTCGNTCGGATCGCAGAACNACCAANAGATGCTCCAGCGCATCGCGAAAGTGTGATGCTGCCGANAGCTGAACGGCTAACTTCACGCGAATGCCGTGGTTCGACTCGTCTAGTCCTAGCTCTCGCTCAAGCGCCTCAATCTCTGGAGACTTACCCGCTTCACGCTTTAGTTCAATNTGNGCCATGAGCTGCTCATGCACGGCCTCTCNATCAACNAGGCGAACCTCGTCCAACACCTGCTCAGCCTCATCTAAACGATTCGCCTCNATCAGCGCNCCAGCATAGGCAAGTGTGACATCNAGNAGCTTATTCGATTCCTCCCAGGCGGCTCTTAGAAGCCCNACNGCATCGGCNGTATTGCCTTGATCAAGCAATTCAGTGGCCTCGGCAATCTTGGCATCCCAGGGTGANGGCAAGTGCTTTTGNAGCAGCTCNCGCACNGCCGTCTCNGGTTGCGCGCCAGCAAAGCCNTCNACAGGCTGACCNTCCTTAAACACCATTACGGTAGGGAGGCTTCTGACGCCCAGCTGNTGAGANATACCCTGTTGCTCATCGGCGTTTATCTTTGCCAGTAAGAAAGCACCNGCATATTCATCCGCTAGTTTTTCCAGTAGCGGCATNAACTGCTTGCAAGGCGCACACCAATCCGCCCAGAAGTCCACAACCACGGGACGATTGAACGACTCATCGATCAAATACTGTTGCGCGTTTTCTTGATCGATATCGATAACGTTCATNAATNCCTCTGACGGTTGTTTTATGACANACNCAGGACATCGGCCATGCTATANCTCCCAGCAGGCTTGTCCCGTAAGAAATGTGCAGCNCGCAATGCGCCNGCAGCAAAAGCATGGCGACTGCTCGCCTTGTGNGTGACTTCGAGTCGCTCACCTTCGGTGCCNAACATCACGGTGTGCTCACCCACAATGTCTCCNGCCCGCGTNACNGAAAANCCNATCGAACCTGGCTCACGCGCCGCGCGTTGTGANGANCGATCATGGCGNGCCANCTCNTNAAGCGATGTTCCCATGGCATCNGCNATTNCCTGCCCCATGGCCAACGCCGTTCCCGATGGCGCATCNATTTTGTGTTTGTGATGTGCCTCGTGGATTTCGATGTCAGCATCGCCNCCCATGACNTNAGCTGCAATNGTCAGTAAACGATAGGCNAGATTGACNCCGGTACTAAAGTTAGCCGCACGGCAAAATGCCAGCGAGGACAAACTGCNCTCTAAGCTCGANANTTNCTCTCCCGAAAAGCCTGTTGTGCCAATGACGACNGGGANACCCGCTGTCGCGCANAGCTTCGCNGTGTGAAGTGTTGACTCTGGCAACGTGAAATCGACGACGACATCTACGTCCTCGAGCACGAGCGTCTCTGATATCGACAAGCCGGGTGCATCAGCGCCAAGCAGCGCTGTGACCTCAGTGCCAACAAGTGCGCTGCCCGGCCGNGCAACAANNGCCACCAATTCGGCCGCATCGTCGGCAANCACCGCACGAGCAACCGCCTGGCCCATTCGCCCGCTCGCACCNGTTACGGCAACTCTCAACACCATCAATTCAGTCCTTCGAAGAAACTCTTNACCCCGTNGAACCAGCTGGATTGTCGAGGCGACTGATCACCGCTCTCGCCCANACTCTTNCGGAACTTTTCNAGNAACTCAGCTTGTTCTGCGTTCAGGTTAACAGGAGTTTCTACAACCGCGCGACAAAGCAGGTCTCCCACGGGNCCACCACGCACAGGCTTAACNCCCTTCCCACGCAGACGGAATAACTTCCCNGTTTGCGTCTCCGCAGGTATTCGAAGCTTCACGCGCCCATCGAGCGTGGGGATCTCATGCTCTCCACCGAGCGCCGCATCGGCAAAGCTGATGGGAAANTCGCAGTAGAGGTTTCGACCNTCGCGCTCAAACAANGGGTGCTGCTTNACAGAGATCTGCACATAGAGGTCACCGTTGGGACCGCCAGAAGGCCCTGCCTCTCCCTCNCCGCTNAGNCGAATGCGATCGCCNGTATCGACACCCGGTGGCACCTTAACGGACAGCGTCTTCGTTTTNTCAACAAGCCCTTCTCCATGACAAACNTTGCATGGCGATTCGNTGNCTTTTCCGCGACCACGNCAGGTNGGACAGGTTTGTTGAACCTGAAAGAAACCCTGCTGCATACGAACCTGGCCGGNGCCACCGCAGGTACCACAGGTTTTGACTGACGTTCCCGGTTTTGCGCCCGACCCATCACAGGTATCNCAGTGCTGNAGTGAGGGCACCTTGATCTCTGCNGTTTTTCCCCGAACCGCATCTTCAAGCGATACTTCCAAGGTGTAACGAAGGTCAGAGCCTCGCTGAGGNCCCTGACGTCNNCCACCACCGCCCCCACCAAAGATGTCACCAAAAACATCNCCGAAAATGTCGCTGAAACTGCCGCCCTGGAAGCCNCCGCCACCCATTTGTGGNTCNACACCCGCATGGCCGTATTGATCGTAAGCCTGCCGCTTCTCCGCATCGCTCAAAATTTCGTATGCTTCGGANGCTTCCTTGAACTTTTCGTCTGCGTTTTCATCATCCGGATTNCGGTCNGGGTGGTACTTCATCGCAACACGTCGATACGCCTTTTTGATGTCTTGTGCTGACGACGACCTCTCGACCCCCAACACCTCATAATAATCGCGCTTTGACATAGTCATTCCCGCCACTCGAACATGAGCGGCCTACTTAAAAAAAAACGGATTCCGACCCATAGCCAGAACCCGTACAGCGTTTAACGTGTCANAAACCTAAGCGGTTCNAGACCGCAAAAATTAACGCTTGTCGTCTTCACGAACCTCTTCGAACTCTGCATCAACGACATCGCCGTCAACGACATCGTCCTCGGGNGCTGCTTGCTCTGAAGNTGCTTCACCTGCTTCTGCTTGAGCGGCATACATCTTTTGAGCAACACCNCTTGTCGCNTCAGTAAGCTTCGTGGTTGCAGCCTCAATGGTGTCTTTGTCATCACTCTTGAGTGCGTCTTCCGCTTCACTGATNGCCGCTTCGATTGATGANCGCTCATCATCGGTTGCGTGCTCACCGGCTTCTTCAAGCGTTTTCTTCGCCGCGTTGATCATGCCGTCTGCNGCGTTNCGNGCCGTAACCAACTCTTCGAACTTCTTGTCAGCTTCGGCNTTTGCNTCTGCATCAGCNACCATTTGCTCGATGTCGTCCTCNGAGAGGCCNCCNGANGCCGTGATACGAATTGACTGCTCTTTGCCTGTAGCCTTGTCCTTCGCAGACACNTTCANNATGCCGTTTGCATCAAGGTCAAANGTCACTTCGATTTGCGGCATACCGCGTGGCGCNGGCGGGATATCGGCGAGGTCAAANCGACCCAATGANTTGTTNGATGCNGCTTGCTTTCGCTCACCTTGAACCACGTGAATAGTCACTGCAGTCTGGTTGTCATCNGCNGTAGANAANACCTGCGACTTCTTNGTCGGAATGGTTGTGTTCTTCTCGATGAGNGGTGTTGCAACACCNCCCATAGTCTCAATACCCAANGTNAGCGGTGTCACGTCAAGCAACAGAACATCTTTNACATCACCCGCAAGGACCGCACCTTGAATCGATGCACCCATGGCGACCGCTTCATCGGGGTTTACATCTTTGCGAGGCTCTTTTGAAAAGAAATCCGCTACCGTCTGCTGGACCAGCGGCATACGTGTCTGACCGCCAACCAAAATNACATCGTCAATCTCACTTGCTGANAGGCCAGAGTCTGTNAGAGCNACCTTCAAGGGCTCAAGNGAGCGNGAAACNAGCTCGCCCACCAAAGACTCAAGCTTGGCNCGTGTCAGCTTNACCACAAGGTGCTTAGGACCNGTTGCATCCGCNGTGATNTAGGGCAGATTCACNTCTGTTTGCTGCGANCTCGACAGCTCAATCTTCGCCTTCTCGGCCGCNTCCTTNAGGCGNTGCANCGCAAGAGGGTCNTTGTGCAGGTCGATGCCGTTCTCGTTTTTGAACTCATCGGCNAAGAACTCGATCAGGCGCAGNTCGAAATCCTCACCNCCNAGGAAGGTATCACCGTTCGTCGCAAGTACTTCGAACTGATGCTCACCGTCNACTTCCGCAATCTCGATGATGGAGATATCGAAGGTGCCGCCGCCAAGATCGTAGACCGCAACCGTGCGATCGCCCTGCGCTTTGTCCATGCCGTAGGCAAGTGCCGCCGCCGTTGGCTCATTGATGATTCGCTTTACTTCGAGTCCCGCAATACGGCCAGCGTCTTTCGTCGCTTGACGCTGCGAGTCGTTGAAATAGGCAGGTACTGTGATCACGGCTTCGGTTACTGATTCGCCGAGGTACTCCTCTGCCGTCTTCTTCATCTTACGAAGCACTTCAGCAGAGACCTGCGGTGGCGCCATCTTCTCGCCCTTCGCTTCAACCCAAGCGTCTCCATTGTCGGCTTTAACAATGTTGTAAGGCACCATGGAGATGTCCTTTTGAACAACCTTGTCTTCAAATCTGCGACCGATCAGGCGCTTCACCGCAAATAACGTATTCGTTGGGTTGGTAACTGCCTGACGCTTGGCTGACTGACCGACGAGGACTTCGTTGTCGTCCGCGTACGCCACAATAGAAGGTGTGGTGCGGCCGCCTTCAGCATTCTCAATAACGCGAGGCTTGCCACTCTCAAGAACCGACACACAGCTATTGGTGGTCCCAAGGTCAATACCGATAATCTTTCCCATTTCTCTCTCCTACAACCGGGCACACCCGGCGTTTCATCTTGTCTTCTTAGATGGGTCTTGCTCTTCGTTTTTCAAGCGCGCCCATCAAAAAGCGTTAAAAATAATGTTGGCGTGCTGTCAGTCACGTCCTACGAGGCAGCCTTTGACACCATGACCATGGCAGGCCGTAAAAGCCGGTCTTTGAGCAGGTAACCTTTCTGCATCACAGCGATAACCGTATTCGGTTCAACATCTGGGTTTTCGATCATGCTCATNGCTTGCGCAACTTGNGGATCAAAGGGCTCCCCGTGNGGATCGACCGGNGTTATGCCNTTTTTCGACAGCACATCAACCAAACTCTTNAGCGTCAGCTCAACACCNTCAACAACCGCAGAAAGANCGTCACCCTCTGAGCCCGANGAGGCCTCAAGAGCCCGCTCGAGGTTGTCGACGACGGGAAGCAAATCTTGCGCGAATCGCTCGAGCGCAAACTTGCGNGCTTTCTCGACTTCCATCTCTGCTCGACGCTGGGCGTTGATGGCATCAGCCTGNGCTCTGAGGACNGCATCTTTGGCCANAGCCACTTCCTCTTGAAGCGCCTCTACCTCCGACAGCTCNTCGATCTCAACATCGGCCGTATCAACCTCAGCCGACTCGACCTCCGCNTGNGANTCCATCTCTTCCTTGTTGTCTTGNATGTCGTTGTTCTCGCTCGACATGCAACGTCTCCTGCTAGTGAATTCTCTCAATACGGGGTAGATGGGGCGTTGAATTAAGTTTTCAAGGTAAAAACCCTCAACTTTTGGGGATATTTACATTTTGAGTCCAAGGACAACGNANTCAGGGAGCGTGATCGACGAAAATCCGCTCAAATAACAACTGCTGCAGGCTTCTGAGCGAGGGGCTAAGCGCACGCGCATAGCCGGCGGAAAAACGGTTGAGAAAACAAACAAGCGGAGCGGCGGATTCACCAACCCGGCCTAGGAAAAACACGTCACGGTAACGGCGTGCTTGCCACGTGTCATTCAAAAGCCTGGGGGAGACAAATAGCTAAGCTCGGCTCGAGCTCACTAGCGCATTCGCACTGCCGCAGCCAAGGCCCGCGCGCTCAACGCGACAGTGCGGCGGTAAGAAGTCGGGCCGTAATATCGACGAGTGGGATGACGCGCTCGTAAGCCATGCGCGTTGGCCCAATGACACCCAGCACGCCTACGGGCTGCGTGCCCTGTGCATAGGGCGCCGTGATCACGCTGTAGTCGCCCAGCACCTCGTAGCCCGCCTCTTCACCAATAAAGATCTGAACACCGTCAGCGCGGGAGCACCGATCTAAAAGTTCGAGCAGGTCGCGCTTGCGCTCGAAGGCATCGAAGAGCTCGCGCAGCTTATCCATATCACCAGCGGACGCCTGCTGAAGCAATCGGCGCTCACCCGCGACGACATACTCATCTTTTGCGTCCTCTACATCCATCGCGTCCTTGGCCAACTGCAATGCGGCCTCAAGGTGCTCATCGATGCGCGAGCGCGCCTCTGCCATCTCAGCGACGAGCAACTGTTTCACACTGGCTAAATCGTTGCCCGCGTAACGCCTGTTTATCCGATCGGCAGCCGAGCGAAGCTGCTCCTCCGACAGGGGCTTGGACAACTCAATGACACGGTTCTGCACTTCCTTTTCGTTCACGACCAAAATGACGAGCACGCGAGAATCCGAAAGCGGCAGGAATTCAATTTGACGAAGCTGTGATGCCTTTTGTTTTGGAACGGTCACAATTCCCGCCTGAGACGTCACTTGGGTCAGGAGGTTGGAGGCAGAAGCAATCAGCTCCGATGATGGGCGAGAGGGGTTTAATTCACTCTTGAGCGCTTGAATGGCGTTTTCATCAATGGGGCTCATTTGCAGAAGACTGTCGACGAACAGCCGGTATCCCTGCGCCGTAGGGATTCTTCCTGCAGAGGTGTGCGGCGACAACAAGAACCCGCGATCCTCAAGGTCTGACATGACATTTCTTATCGTTGCCGGGCTAACCGACATACCACTTTCGACGTGCAGCGCTTTGGAGCCCACCGGCTGTCCTTCACGGATATGCATATCGACGAGCGTCCGTAGTAAGGACTCTGCTCGCGGTGATAAACCTTCAAATGCCATGTTTTATTCTCCTCCATGGGTTTTAGCACACCGAACCTGACTCGAAAAGAACGAATAGGATCTGCAGGTTTGCTTCACTTGCTGTTCCGAAATTTCTGCGGCTGGGCTATAACGTCACTATTAAATAAAAACGCTGGTTATTTACGACGGGGGCTAATGCCCAAAAAACACTGACAGCCTATGCTTACTGACCTTTCCATACGCGACTACGCCATTGTGCAGCGACTCGATATTGAGTTGCACGATGGTATGACGTGCGTGACGGGCGAGACAGGTGCTGGCAAGTCGATCATGTTGGACGCGCTGGGCTTGTGCATTGGCGACCGTGCCGACGCTCGCGCTGTTCGAGCTGGGGCAGACCGAGCAGAAATATCAGCCTTGTTCTCGGTCGAGCATTTACCCCTAGCCCAAGCGTGGCTCGAGCGAGCGGCTTTGCTTGAAGGTCATGAGTGCCTCATTCGCCGCACCGTTACGTCAGACGGCAGATCCCGGGCCTTCATAAACGGCTCGCCCGCAACNCNCGCACAGTGCTCTGAGCTTGGAGAGCTACTCGTAGACATTCACAGNCAACACGCGCATCAATCGCTGCTNCGTCGTGCCGTCCANCGTGAATTACTCGATGAATTTTCCGAAATAGGCGAGGAAGCAAGCGGCGTCGCCGCCGAGGCCGAGGCTATCCGNGCGCTCAAGCAAGAGCTCATCGCCTTGGCATCCTCTAGCAAAGAGCTTGAAGAACGAAGAGACCTTCTCAATTATCAGATCGAGGAGCTTCTCGAACTGAACTTCGCCGAAGGTGAGCTCGAGTCTCTGGAGTCAGAGCAGACGCTGCTTAGCAATGCCAACTGGATTAGAGAGACCGTTCATGAGGTGTCCGAGCACTGTGCTCAACTGGGCGATCAGTTGCGCTCCTCCGTTACGGCACTCAGCGACGAACGTTTAGGGGCAAAAATCGACGAGAGCCGTGAAATGGTCGCGTCCTCACAGATACAACTTGAGGAAGCCGCTTCAGAGTTACGGCGCTACCTTGACCGAATCGAGCTCGACCCGCAGAAACTCCAAGAAGTCGAGAAGCGCCTGGACGCTGCCTACACGCTTGCGAGAAAGCATCGAATTAAGGCGGAGGCACTCGCTAGTCATCTCACGGTTCTGAGCGACGAACTTGAGGGGCTAGAACAGGGAAATCAGCGGCTTGACGAACTAGAGCTTGAAATAAGCGAACGAGAGCAGGCATGGCTTAAAGCAGCAAAAGCCCTGAGCAAAAAGAGAGCTGCAGGTGCCCAGGCATTAGCCGAACGCGCAATGGAACTACTGGCCCAGCTCGCAATGGAGCGCTGCACCTTAGAGGTGGGTTTCATAGCCATTGAACCTGACAAGCTCGATCCGCGCGGCCTCGAGGAAATAGAAATCTGGATTGCTACCAACCCCGGCAGTAAACCCGGCCCGCTCAACAAAGTGGCGTCTGGGGGCGAGCTCTCACGCATCTCGCTGGCCCTGCAAGTAGCGGTGTCTGACATGGCAACAGCACCGACCATGATTTTCGACGAAGTCGACGTCGGCGTCGGCGGCGCCGTGGCTGATGTTGTCGGAAAATTACTGAGAAGACTGTCCAGTAATGTTCAGGTGTTGTGCGTCACCCACCTGCCACAGGTTGCCGCAAAAGGTCACAGGCATATTCAGGTAAGTAAAGCAGGTAATGAGGTGGTCACCACAAGCCTGAGCTACCTGTCTGGAGATGCACGTGTAGAGGAGCTTAGTCGAATGTTGGGCGGTGCCGTGGTCACTGAAGCAACGCGTGAGAATGCCCGTGAGTTGCTTGCAGCAGATTAGCCACTCACCCCTATCGCGCAACACCTTCACAGTAAGGCGAGAGCAAGCACGGTAAGGCGTCATAGCAAGCGATAGCGCGCCTCTTTCTGTGACGCGTCTTGTTATCGCTTTTTACGGACGTATAACACCAGCGAGTGATCGATGATCTCGTAGCCACGCTCAGCCGCGATGGCGTGTTGCCGAGCCTCGATCTCCTCATCGACAAACTCGATCACCTCATTGTTATCAACATCGACCATATGGTCGTGGTGATCGTCGGTTGCAAGCTCAAACACCGAGTGGCCAGATTCGAAATTGTGGCGCTCCACCAAACCCGCGGTTTCAAACTGTGTCAGCACGCGATAGACGGTTGCTAGACCCACGTCATCTCCTGCGTCACGCAGTCGCTGGTATACATCTTCCGCGCTTAAGTGAGCACCCTCACCGGCCGATTCACTCAAGATAGAGAGGATATTTAACCTAGGAAGCGTAACTTTTAGGCCGGCGCGCTTAAGGTCGACGTTTTGATTACTCACAAGATTTCCTCGAGGACGGTTAATAGAGTTATGATGCCAGCCGTTGTCTTAACAGGAAAGGCCATCGTAGTGTACCGAACGCGTCTGATCATTCTTTTATCTCTTCTCGTGCCCACCCTGGCGCTCTCAGGTTGCAATAACATTGGCTTCCCAGGCGTCTACCTGATCAATATCGACCAGGGAAACATTGTCGATCAAGAAATGGTTGATCAGCTCAAGCCTGAGATGACGCGCCGGCAGGTTCGGTTTCTACTGGGGACCCCAATTGTTGAAGATACGTTCAACAACGACCGATGGGATTACATTCGTCTCGTTCGTCGCGGAAATGACACGCTTTTGCGAAGACGACTGACGGTAGTCTTTGAAAATGACGTCTTAGTGGACGTTGAGGGTGACTTGGTTGGCGAGAACTGGCCAGAGCCTGACCCCGTTGANTCGGCNGATGNCGCATCAGAAGAACTCTCAGANAAAACGNCNGACCAAGNGGCTAACGAAAGTACTGCGCTCTAGGTCTCCGCGCGTTCCGCTTTCGCTTTTTCGGCTCTGGCGCGCCTAACCGCTTTCGGGTCNATGAGTAGGTCACGATAAATTTCGATTCGTTCGCCATCCTGCAACTCATGTGTGGNGGGAATCGCCTTCCCAAAGATCCCAAGCTTCATAGAAGANGTGTCGGGTAGTTCATCAAAGAAACGCCCAAGGTTCGCTTGCTCAACCGCCTGCAGCGCCGACGTCCCCNTCGCCACAGANAACCTCTCGATACGCTGCTTCTCTGGCAGCGCATAGGCGACTTCAACGGTGATCATTTCCGACATGCGCTAATTAGCCTTCTCTTTTTTAAGTTGATTCGCACGTAACACCATGGCGTCNACCATATCGTTGGCGACGCTTTCGAACAAACGACTGGCCGCCATCTTAAGCAGACCNGATCGCAATTGGAACGACAGATCGAGCGATACACGACAGGCATCNTCGCTNAACGCGTCAAANCGCCACTCCCCNCCTAGCGAGTCAAACGNACCGTCCTCAAGTGCCAGAGTNATGGNGGTGTGTGGGGTGTTCGTNTTGCGCGTNACAAACGACTGCGTCACGCCNGCTTTGGTCAGATCGAGACGCGCAACCACNTCATTATCTGTTTGCTCAAGAACCTGTGCACCNGAGCAACCCGGCAAAAACTCGGGGTAGCGGGCNATGTCAGCGACAAGATCAAACATGGTCTGGGCCGAGTGTGGCAGNAGTGCCGTCTTGTTTATGGTTGTTGCCAAACTGACTCCATTAATTCGTCAATCTAAGTAGNGTGAGTATNCCNAGCGTNAAACACAAAATAGGCGCCACCCAGCGAAGTAACAAAAACCAGCCATAAAATAATAGGAAGGGNTCGCGATACTTNTCNGCTCGNAAAATGGGCCTGGGAATCCGCCAGCCCGTGAAGAGCGCGGTNATGCCNAGCACNCAGGGAATNAGGANTGGNACCAGCCANCCGTCAATNGTCTGCCGAAGGCCATCTTCGGTAATCGCCAGTGACGCAGCGCCATACAACAAGAGCGCAATAATGCTCATGGCAATGAAGCGGGGTATCTCCANTTCNCGCCGNAATATGGCAACCATGGGTTCGATGAGGGCAATCAGCGCCGCGAGGCTTGATAANAAGATCGACGCCATAATCAANAAGCCGTAAAGCTCNCCCGTNGGAAGATTTACGAAGGCATAGGGNAGNGATANCACAAGTAGCGCCAAGCCCTGTGTCATCTCCACATCAACTGCCGCGGTAACCGCCACAATAACGATGGCTGTGACGAGCATGATAGCGGTGTCGAGAATGCCAACGGCAACCACNGANCGAATGAGCGGTAGNCCTTNTGGCGAGCGGCTNCCAAAGACAAGCCCGATGCCCACCCCAGCGCCAAGTGTTGATANCGCGGCGAGCGCCGCCGTTAGNATGCCCTGNCGAGAGAGTTGCTCTGGACGAAACTTAAAAAGCCATTCATTGGCAGCCGATAAATCACCCACATCTAAAGCAAAGCCNAGCGCCACNTAGAGCATCCCAAGTATCAGGGGCACGAGAATCCAGCCAACGATACTCAGNACAACCTGTGGCCCAGGNAGNGCAATAAANACAACGACCCCAACAACNAGGGCTAAGATTCTGAGGTGGTCTGCCGTTTCAATTTCCGACAGCGCACTAACGATTTCNCCTGCNCTCGCAGCGCCCCACTGGCCCTGATAGATGGCATAGGCCGCTTCAGTCCCCACGACAATAGGCACCAGCAANAANGTAGCNACCAAGAAAGCGAGTAGCGCCTGCAGAGCGCCAATCCAACGCCANCGCGTATCGCGCCCCGCAAGCGNNGCCNCCCANTGAATCGAACCCATGGGGGATGCGCGCCCTANACTTCCCAGTGTTAACTCCGCAATGAGCAAAGGCCCCACCACGATCGCAAGCACCGCGCAGTAAANGAGCAAGAAGGCACCACCGCCTTGCTCACCGATGATGAANGGCAAACGGAGGACATTGCCCAACCCGAGGGCGACAGCAAGAAGCGCTAGNANGAGCGTGGTTTGGCCTCGCCACGGCTGTTGAACGTTGTTGTCCAATTCAATCTTCCACTAAACAATACCGATACTATAAACATCAGACAGTGCAGTCCGCCATGCGTATAATGCGGCGATGGGNAANGGCAANACAAAAAAANCAGCAGACAACACCATAGCGCAGAACAAACGNGCTCGGTTTGAATACCACCTGCTCGACACATTTGAAGCGGGTGTTGCCCTTATGGGGTGGGAGGTCAAAGCGCTTCGAGCCGGTCGCGTTCAGCTCACTGATTCCTTTGTTGTTATGACCAAAGGCGAGGCCTTTTTGCTCGGCGCGCAGTTAAGTCCCCTCGATACGGTATCCACGCACTACGTGGTAGAGAAAGCTCGTTCACGAAAACTACTCTTGCACAAAAAAGAGCTCGCCAAGCTCAATCAGGCGATCACTCAACAGGGCCAAACCTGTGTCTGTACNGCGCTTTACTGGAAAGGCCACCTCGTGAAAGCCAAGATCGCCATAGCTCAAGGCAAGAAGCANCACGACAAGCGCGACACAGAAAGGCAGCGNGATTGGCAGCGCGATAAAGCCCGGATTGTTCGGGAGANCGTGAAGCAGTAANGCTACTGNAANCCCGCGTAGGTATTCCAACCACCNAGGGCTAGGGCAACCAAAAGCGCAACTGGGCGATANGACGCGCCGCCAAATCGGCGAAAAGCGTGATGCCCNAGCAAATCACCTAAGAANCTCAGCGGAAATGCTAANAGCAACAGCACCAGCGGCGTCGCCGTGACCATTCCNGCGACACTGAACATCATGACCGCNAGCACNTTGGAGGCGAAGAAAAACGCCATGAGAAAGGCGCGAGCCGCAGCGGGCTCGGCAATAACGGCCATNGCNTAGACCACCACCGGTGGTCCNGGAATCGCAAAAGCACCGTTCATNAANCCCGATGCNACACCNGTACCGGCTGTGAGNGGCTTAGGNACCNTNTGCTTTGTCGATGGTTTAACAAGGGCCGTAGCCAGCGTCGCAGCAATAACNCACAGACCAATCCAAAGTTGAAACTCTGAGCGAGACATACCGCTTAAGAGATAAACTCCCACAGCNGTNCCCGCCAANGAACCCGCGATCATTGGNAGGAACTNATCCACTGGAAACTTACCCCACCACTCTTTGTAGCTCGTTGAACTCACAACGANCGTCAACGTAGCGGCAAGCACCACCGCTTCATTNGGTAAAAGGAGTAAAGAGAAGACGGGCACTGCGATCATGGCAAAGCCAAAACCCGTAAACGCTCTGAGGAGCGCNGCNGCGAACGCCGTGACGCCCACAGCAGCAANCTGAAGTGGCGACAATAAATCGAAAACAAACTCCATGTACCGCTACCCTCCTCTTAGGCGCGGNTATAGTAGGCCAACCCGNNGGNTTCCTCACCCTAANTTATTNACCNGGGAATNATTGCGNNTGCNATNAGAGGNCTAATTTTGTGGCTGCGGCGNCGTTACATCGGGTTTTGGGGCGGCNTCACGCCGAGGNGGCCTAGGACGNCCTTCGCCCTTTCTCATCNCCGANTTAGCGCCCGGCGGGCGNAACAAGTACGGGGCCGCCTTAATACGCTCATCCACCTCNAGNGACAAAAGGACNTCCAANCCCACCGCNTGGATAACCTCGTAATAGCGNACGGCCGACCCCCGCATGTCAGTCAAGGCCTGCTGTAAATCCTCNCGATTTAACGNNTCTGACTCGATAAGCTGACGCAGTCGACGCTCGGATCTTCGAACNTCNCGCTGCACTGACATCACCTCGCGCGAATGCGCNCGNACAATNGGTCGGACCTGCNCGCGAATATTGGGCGGTATATCCCTNAGCGCCCATGCCAAAGGCTGGATGGNCCTCCCTTGCCCTGAAAGCACNTGCCCGCCGATCACCCCGGCGAGTAATAAATTCAGCGCNACCGATACAACAACCAANCCNATCAATGCTCTNTGACTCATATCAATANTCCTCGCCCACCATGGTGAAGCTGTATTGCTCAACTCCCGACCAGTCCTCAACCGGCACNTAAGCCGCCGAGCCCAACGCAACCCCTGCACTGAGTGTAATGCTCGCCGCAAANGCGGGTTTCCANGCATTTGACGACATCGACTCTGCCAANGCTTCAAGNCGCACACTGAGTCGTGCGCGCCATGTCGACTGCTGCGAGACGTGCTGCGCGATNTGCCTAGCTACGNGCTCTCCATCCAGAGCGGCAACAACCGAGGACNGGTTCAANTANTCGTCCAANNTCCTCGCTTCAGACAGNTGCTGCGCTAAGTCATCATGTGCTGACANCGCATGATGCACNTCGGCGCGATACTCGTCAGGCCAAGCACTCGGCTCGGCACCNTAGGCGGCCACAACNTCACGTGCCCGTTTGTGTGATTTATCTTCTAGGCTCATTGCTGTGCCTCCAGCTGCTTTTTTAGATTACCGCGCGCCCTCACCAACAAGGACTCTACGGCGCGAACCGAGGAATTCATAATCTCNGCAACTTCACGGTTCGATAAGTTTTGATAATAAGTNAGCACCAGCGCCGTGCGCTGGCTCTCAGGTAATCGTCTNAGCNCNGCATCAATCGANGNCTGANCTAGAGCACTCGGCGCGGGNGCTGATNCCTCTCNCTGNGGCTCNTCCGAGTCTAGGCTNACCTCGCGTTTTCGCTTTCTCAGCACATCAACACACCGATTNTGTGCGATGCGGTGCAGCCAGGTCGTAAGGCGNNCTTTGGCCGGATTAAANTCACTCGANCGCTGCCAAAGAACCGTCATCACCTCTTGAGCAATGTCTTGTGCGAGCGCCTCATCACTGACGATGCGCTTNGCGTACACTTCAATNGAAGANANGTGGCGCATCACCAACTCGGTGTAGGCACGCTGATCCCCCTTGCAAACAAGATCGACCAGCTTTGCCTCGTCACTGTGCACTGTAATCGGTTAACTCAAACNGNAATCGATAANAACCTAGTCCGGNCTNTCAGNGTGCGCACCTCGNTGCCCACCCTTGGGGTGATGTNCGCGGCGACCGCCGNGNTNTTGCATCTTCCGCCTGCGNTCACCNCGCGCCTCTTTCANNTCTCGCTTCGTAATNAGCCCGTCACCATCGCTGTCCATCNGATTAAATGCANTGCGGCGGCGCTCNCTTTGCGTGACGACACCATTTCCGTCCGCNTCCANTCGGTCGAAATGGGCGAGCGCTTCTTCGGTACGCGCAGTCGCTGCCGCACTCACCTCNTCGCGACTGAGGNTGCCATCACCATTACGCTATCCATTCGCATCTCGGGCGTATCGCGTCCCTCAGGCGGGCGAAACTCATCGAAGCTGATCATACCGTCGCCGTTTGCATCCATCTGCTTAAGGGCCTTGACCGCCCGGTGCGGTTCGCGCGACTCGTCACCGCGATCCATTGCCACAGCGGGAAAACTCAGCGCACCAGCCATTGCTAAAACAAGTAGAGGACGTCGATTCATAGCATTCTCCTTTACGCCCACTGGCGCGTTTATTCATGACGTTACTGATACGCAGCGGTATATCAAATCCCGTCGCGGACCGGGATGATTAATTTTTCGCATTTTGCGAATTTAATATTGCAATAATAATTGCATTTTGCGAATATTATTCTCGAGTGATACGTAATTGCGCTCAGTCACAGTGGCTTTTCTGGGTTGGGCCCCATAAAAAGGGCCCTTTTTTAAAAAAGCAAAGCGCAGTGACAAATGCTTAGAAGAAGAGGGCCACCGCTATGATCTACAGTGTTTCTTGGTTGGAAAAAACCACTCGCCAGAGTGTCTTTTTTAACTCATTGAGCCATGCGAAATTCTTCGTTCAGCGTCTTAAACAAAAGAGCAACTGCCGCCAAATCTTTCTCGTAGAAAATGAGGCACTGGCCGCATAGAATTTTGCAAATTGCAAAAAACTAGGGCTCGACGAGGTCAATGCCTTGCCCTGAAGAGGGCAAATATGACCGCCCGTGATGCGGTACCGAACTAAAAATACCTCGCTTAAAGAATGTCCAAGGCGATCTGAAGTCCATTTACGGTATCGCGCAGTGCATCCGTATCGTAGGGAATCGCATCACCAATACCCCAAACAGGCTTCGGGAAGGTCTCGTCATTTTCAAAACGCACAATGTGATGAACGTGCAGCTGGCGGACCACGTTCCCCAGCGCGGCCACATTTAGCTTGTGCGGAGAGAATAATTGCTCGAGCGCTTTAGAGAGTCGAACAGACTCCTCAAGCAGTAAATGCTGCTGCTCGTTCGCAAGCTCGTGAATCTCCGCAACACCCGGGACTTTTGGAATCAAAATTACCCAGGGGTATCGACTGTCATTCATCAACCGAACCTGACAAAGATGCCAATCTGAAACAAGTACCGTGTCGGCCTGCAATTGCGGGTCGAGCTCAAACGCGTAAGGATCGTCCATCAGCCCTCCAACGGCGGTAGCACCGTAATCGCATCGCCCAGTGCAATATCGCCGGATTCAATAATTTTAGCGCACAGGCCACCGTGACCGATCATTGCGGCGACACCCCCTTTGCCAAGATTTTCTTCCATGCGCGCACAGGGGTGACACAGCTGGGTTGCCTCAAACACAGCCGTACCAATTTGAAACCGCTGACGCCGCAAGGCATTGAGATTCACACCTTTCACCACCAAGTTGCGACGCAAGAGTCCCGGGGCTATCTCATCGCGACCTAAGAAATGCGCCGCCTGCGCAATGAACTCCTCAGAGATAATGGATACCTGCCTCCCGGAGCCGGGCGTCTTGCCCATGCGGTGATCACCCTCTAAGCCGAGCGTCGCCACTGCCTGCGTAGACTTTACTGAAAGTAAGGACTCACGTCGTTTAGGTCGAACACCGATCCACGTGAGCTCGCCCGGCGCAAGGTCGCGCGCGTAACGGTCGAGGGGGTTAGGTCGCTTTGTCATACTTTCTCCTTGGCAATCACTGCTAAGCCACCACTGCGTTTAACGCAAAGAATACGGCGAGGGCCACAAGAAGGCCGATGAGTAAGTCCTTTCGCCACAAGGTCACCCCAGCCATGATACCAAGCGTCAGAAACTCAACGGGACCGGCCTCGAGTTGCCCACCGGGACCGGTAAGTGTCGTCACGACCAAGGCGGCCATTACTGCAGGCCCAACG
>NZIJ01000065.1 GCA_002689915.1 Halieaceae bacterium
CCGCGGTGGGCCATACCAATACACACTTCTTTGGCACCGTAGCCGCCACTGCGTTGTATGGCCTCGGCCATCATTGGGATGAGGCTCTCCCCACCCTCCAGGCCAAAACGCTTGGTCCCGGGGTATTTAGAAGCCAGAGACTTTTCAAGTCCTTCGGCTTTAATTAGGCGACGCAGGATCTGAATACGGCTCTCGCGATCGAGCACCGGCGCGCTGCGCACGGATTCCATTCGGCTCATGATCCAGTGGCGCTCATCAGTATTCACAATATGCATGAATTCGGCGCCAATCGTGTTGCAGTAGGTCTTTTCGACTGCCGCTCTTATTTCAGCGAGCGTTGCATCGGCCTTGCCGATGTACAAGCTACCCACCTGGAACACGGTATCTAAATCCGCCTCGGACAGTTCGTGGAACTCCAATTCCAGATCGGGTACCGGTGCTCGCGGATGAAGCGCGAGTGGATCGAGCTGAGCTTTTTGGTGACCACGCTGCCGGTAGGCAGAGATCATCTGAACAACCCGAACCTGCTTGCGTTCGTATTCCGTCGCTTGAGAGTCCTGACTGCGAGTTGCCTCAGTGCGAACACGCATCTTGCTGATGCGCGCAAACTGAGCTCTGAGCACTGAATGTGGTAAATCACGAACGGTGTGCGTAGTCGACTCGACCTTTGGAAGTCGGTCGAAATACTCGCGCCACTGCTGTGGTACATCGTTTGGATCTTTTAAGTACGCCTCATATAAATCCTCTACGTAGGCTGCATTACCGCCAGAGAGGTGAGACGTACTTCGCTGCTGCTCCATGCTAGGTAGGTCTTTCGACTCATCCATGGACACTTCCCCCGAAGTCTCACGCAGTGACCTTTTTGATTTGTGTATATATCACTGCTTTCGGAGGAATATCTTACGCTCTTCACCTCCAATTTCCCACGAGTTCAGGCCCCTAAAAACGGAAAAACGCCGCAAAAGCGACGTTAATTTTCCATAATATTCCCTAGGGGAATATAATACATAACCAGGGCATCAGGCGGCTCNATTNAGCAACATNGTCCGGATATGACCGATNGCNCGAGTGGGATTCAAACCCTTAGGGCAAACATTNACGCAGTTTTGAATNCCATGNCAGCGAAANACNCTAAAGGGGTCATCTAGCTTGGACAATCGCTCGTCAGTCGCNTGATCGCGACTGTCTGCGAGGAANCGNTAAGCCTGNAGCAGGCCAGCCGGNCCGANNAAACGATCGGGGTTCCACCAGAAAGACGGGCAACTCGTAGAGCAACACGCACACAAGATACACTCGTAAAGCCCATCGAGCTTTGCGCGATCCTCNGGCGTCTGAAGNCGTTCGATTGCAGGNGCTGGCGTATTGTTTTGNAGGAACGGTTCAATTTTCTCGTACTGAGCGTAAAACAAACTCATATCNACNACGAGATCNCGCACNACCGGCAAGCCNGGNAGTGGCCGAATCACTANCTTGTTGTTCTTCACAGCCTCTGACAGCGGTGTTATGCACGCCAGACCGTTTCTGCCGTTCATGTTNAGACCNTCCGATCCACANACACCTTCACGGCAACTCCNGCGGTAGGTGACGCTCGCATCGTAGTCGGCTTTAATCATCTCNAGCACATCAAGNACCATCAGGTCCTTGCCGCTCGTGTCGACNTTATAATCCTGCATTTTTGGTGCAGAATCGGTTTCAGGATTGAAGCGATANACGCTGACCTGCAACATTACTTATCTCCTAGCAGATTAGTAGGTACGAATTTTCGGTTGGAAAGTTTCGACAGTCTTCGGCGTGAAGTTAACCGACCGCTTNCTGACCGTGCGCCCTTCACGGTGATATATCGAGTGGCAGAGCCATTCGTCATCGTTNCGCTCTGTGAAGTCCTCTCGGGCGTGTGCACCGCGACTCTCTTTCCTTGCCTCGGCAACGATAGCGGTCGCCTCAGCCGTTTCAAATAGGTTCTGAAGCTCTAAACACTCGACGCGCGCAGTGTTAAACGCGTTACTCTTNTCTTCGAGCTTAACGTTTGCNATACGCTCCTTGAGNTCATCAAGCTTCTTAATGCCNTGCTGCATGAACTCGCCGTTTCGGAANACACCNAAGTAATTNTGCATAACGCCNTGCAATTCTTTGCGCAGCGCCGAAACGTTNTCACCGCCCTCGCGCTCATTGAGCGCAACCAAACGCGAATTGGACTCTTCTATGTCNCTTACCGTGGCGTCGCGCATGTCGATTCCCTGCCGGAGCGCATCCTCGATAAACAANCCCGAGGCGCGTCCAAAGACAACCAGATCNAGTAGTGANTTACCGCCTAAGCGGTTAGCGCCGTGTACNGACACNCAGGCGATCTCACCGCAGGCATACAGNCCAGGNATAACTTCATCGTTGCCNGCCGCATCGACCGTTAGGGCCTGACCGTNAATATTGGTNGGAATACCACCCATCATGTAATGGCAGGTTGGNACNACAGGAATAGGCTCTTTNACGGGATCAACGTGTGCAAAGGTGCGCGACANTTCACAAATNCCAGGNAGCCGCGACTCNAATACCTCTTCTCCAAGGTGATCGAGCTTTAACTTTACGTGATCACCATTTGGNCCGCACCCGCGCCCCTCAAGGATCTCCAGAATCATGGATCGTGCAACAACGTCTCTGCCCGCAAGNTCTTTTGCGTTCGGCGCGTAACGCTCCATGAAGCGCTCGCCGTCCTTGTTTACCAAGTAACCGCCCTCTCCACGACAACCCTCAGTGACCAANGTGCCTGCACCGTAAATNCCNGTGGGGTGGAACTGCCACATTTCCATGTCCTGTACTGGNACACCGGCCCTGAGCGCCATACCNACNCCATCGCCCGTATTAATNTGNGCATTGGTCGTTGACGCGTANATACGTCCCGCACCGCCAGTAGCNAAGACAGTCGCTTTAGATTTCACNTAGACGGTTTCGCCGGTTTCNATGCAGATCGCNATGACNCCTACGACTGCNCCATCNTGNTTCTTCACCAGATCAGTNGCAAACCACTCGTTGAAGAAAACNGTCTCGTTTTTGACGTTGTTCTGNTAGAGCGTGTGCAANAGNGCGTGCCCTGTTCTGTCGGCAGCTGCGCAAGTCCGCGCNGCCTGNCCACCTTCGCCATANTTCTTCGATTGACCGCCNAAGGGNCGCTGATAAATGCGNCCCTCTTCNGTTCGAGAGAACGGTAGNCCCATGTGCTCGAGCTCGAAAATAGCCTCGGGGCCAACTGAACACATGTACTCAATNGCGTCTTGGTCGCCAATNTAGTCNCTNCCTTTGACNGTGTCNTACATGTGCCAGCGCCAGTCGTCCTCNGGATCTGCACTGGCAATGGCGCAGGTAATNCCCCCTTGNGCACTCACNGTGTGAGACCGCGTTGGAAACACTTTCGAAATCACGGCCGTCTTATAGCCAGATTGTGCAAGTTGCANGGCTGCGCGCATACCNGCACCGCCGCCGCCTACAATTACTCCGTCGAACGAGATAGTTCGCATTGCTNTGCTTCTCCCAAGCACGCCACGCTNTTGCGCGGCTTATCCCCAAATAACTTGAANAACCCAGATGGCATAGACCACCAACGTNAGTACGACTGCAATNTGTAACACCGGTCTNACNACATTACCGATAGNCCCAAGCATGTACTCCGTTAAGTAGTCAGTGAACACCGTCCACAGNCCAATCCAGGCNTGCGACACATACGCACCGATCGCAAGAAGNGAAAACACCTTCATTGCGGTGGAGTCGTGCAACGCTCTCCACGAAGTGTAGTCAATCCCAGTAGCTATCTGGAAACCAATAAACAAAAAATATGCCAGCATGATCAGCGAGCTNACCCGCTGAATGAGCCAGTCCGATAAACCGTTGCGGCTAAAGCTCGTTACCTGCGTTACCACAGCACTACTCCCCATGCTACGGCGGCAAGAGCTGCCGCGACGAAAAGAATACGAGCACCGAGGGCACCCGTTTTGAAATCTTCTCCTACACCCATATCCATAATNAGGTGNCGGATACCTGCAAGTANGTGATACGAGAACACCACCAAAAANACCCAGAGNATCANCTTAGCNGNNGNAGAACTCANGATCGCCACGAGCGAATCAAAGCTCTCTTGAGACGCTANGCTCATATCCAGAGCCCACACCAACAACAGGCTTGATGCGAACANCAACACCCCCGTGATCCGGTGGGAAATNGATGCCACCGCCGTGATTGGCAGCTGGATGGTGCTGATGTCTAGATTGACAGGACGGCTGTCCTTACTTCCGCGTGGTTTCACTTCATAGCCCCCAGAGCATTCAAGTGGTCTGAAATTGAGGCGTGAGTATAGGTAGTCGCTTGGCAACTGACAAATTCATATGGCAAAAGACGATCATTAGTGCGGTGTTCGTAGTTNGATTGATGTAAAATTGACAGCAACAGTCAGCGCCGCTAGTTTGGCGCCACNAAAAATNAGTCGGGGGACTCTCAATGACAAGCAAGACGGCAAAACTNTCTATACCGCAGCGCGACNATACGACGATGGATATAGACTTGCCGGTCTATGAAGGCTCAGAAGGTCCCGACGTAGTCGATGTCGCAAAACTNACCGCTNANGGTCACTTCACCTTTGACCCGGGATTTACATCAACCGCCTCTTGCGAGTCTAAGATCACATACATCGACGGCGAGAAAGGCATTTTGCTCCACAGGGGCTACCCTATCGAGCANCTTGCAGAGCAATCCGATTATCTCGAGACGTGTTATCTCTTGCTAAATGGNGAGCTTCCAAACGCCGATCAGAAAAGAGAATTTGTCGACATGGTCACGAACCACACCATGGTTCACGAGCAGATTCGNACNTTCTTTAATGGCTTTCGACGGGACGCTCACCCNATGGCCATTATGTGCGGGGTTGTAGGCGCACTCTCGGCTTTCTACCACGACTCTACTGACATTTCAGACCCNTANCATCGAGAAGTCGCCGCGTTCAGNCTNATCGCTAAAATGCCTACGATTGCAGCCATGAGCTACAANTTCTCAATCGGACAGCCGTTCATGTACCCGCGAAACGACCTCGATTACTCGGCAAACTTTNTGCACATGATGTTTGGCAACCCCTGCGAGCCGTCCGTTATTTCGCCTACGATCGCACGCGCAATGGATCGTATTTTCCTTCTGCACGCGGACCACGAGCAAAACGCGTCTACNTCGACAGTTCGCCTNGCTGGCTCGTCACAGGCCAACCCATTCGCCTGTATCGCAGCAGGTATCGCTGCGCTCTGGGGCCCGTCGCATGGCGGAGCTAATGAAGCCGTAGTAAAAATGCTCGATGAAATTGGTGACGTATCNCGCATTGATGAGTTNGTTGCAAAAGCAAAAGACAAGAATGATCCGTTCCGCCTCATGGGNTTTGGACATCGCGTTTACAAAAACTTCGACCCGCGGGCCAAAGTNATGAAGNAGGCGGCAGATGAAGTGCTTGCNGAGCTTGGGATCCANGATGAAAACCTTGAAATCGCCAAGCGACTCGAGGAAATCGCCCTGCTNACGACCCTTACTTTATCGAGAAAAAACTCTACCCCAATGTGGATTTTTACTCGGGCATTATCCTCAAGGCACTGGGCATTCCAACGTCCATGTTCACCGTCATCTTTGCCGTAGGTCGAACCGTTGGCTGGGTGGCACACTGGAATGAAATGATTGGCGGTAGCTATCGTATCGGGCGACCTCGCCAGCTATACACTGGCTATTCTGCCCGTGATTTCGTGTCGGTAGAGGACCGATAACCATGTCTGGCGTCAATAAGCGCGTTGCCCTTTCCGGCGCGGGTCTCTATACGCCAACCGAATCGGTCAGTAATACCGAGCTCGTGGAATCATTCAACGCCTGGGTCGATCTGTACAACACGGAACACGCGGCGGCGATCGAGGCAGGAGAGATAGAAGCGAAAAGTCACTCTAATGTCGAGTTCATTGAGAAGGCCTCAGGAATCAAGTCGCGCTTTGTCATGAATAAGTCTGGAATCATTGACCCCGAGCGTATGGTCCCACGTCTCCCGCCTCGCTCTAATGACGAACCCTCGATTATGTGCGAAATGGGGGTGATCGCCGCGAAGCAAGCGATGGCGCAAGCGAATGTTACCGCTGACGACATCGATGCAGTCCTCGTTGCCGCCTCCAATATGGAGCGCGCCTACCCTGCCATGGCCATTGAAGTGCAGGCTGAGCTGGGCATCAAAGGTTTCGCCTTTGACATGAATGTTGCTTGTTCCTCCGCTACGTTCGGAATTCAGCAAGCTTACGATATGGTTGTCTCAGGTAGTGCGCGACGCGTACTCATGGTGAATCCGGAAATCTGTACGGGACACCTCAACTTCCGCGATCGCGACTCGCATTTCATCTTTGGTGATGTTGCCACCGCCGTGGTGGTAGAGGCCGTAGAGGGGTGCCAGTCGTCTCACGCGTTTGAAATTCTCGATACGAAGCTGCAAACCATTTTTAGCAACAACATTCGCAACAACTTCGGCTTTCTAAATCGGGCGACCGAAGAAGGTGTGGGCCAAGTCGACAAGCTCTTCGTGCAAGAAGGCAGAAAAGTGTTCAGAGAAGTTTGCCCAGCTGTTGCGGACCAAATCACCGAGCAACTCCAAAAAATGGACATAGAGCCCGATGGCTTAAAGCGCATTTGGTTGCATCAAGCCAATCGAAATATGAATGAGCTTATTGCCAAGAAAGTACTTGGAAGAGTACCCAGTGATGAGGAATCTCCGACTATTCTTGATCAGTACGCCAATACATCGTCCGCCGGCTCTGTCATTGCATTTAAGAAATACAGCGAGGACTTTCAGCCTGGTGACTTGGGTGTCCTATCATCGTTTGGTGCGGGTTACAGCATCGGATCGATCGTACTCAAGCGTATATAAGCCGAGGCGACTAAGCCTCACCCATTCGAATCATTAACTCAGCCAACAGTGTCTGCTGTTGGCTTTTCGTCCCTACCGTAATGCGGACCCAGGGCTTCAAATCCTCGCTGGACCAACTGCGAACGAGAATCCCCGCCTCTCGAAGTTTCTCGGTCAACTCAACACCCGAAAAATTTGGGTGTCTTGCGAGAAGAAAATTCGCCTCTGAGGCCAAAACACTGAACCCAAGATCCTCGAGGCCAGCCTTCAACTCGCGACGGTTTTCTTTAATCGTATTTGACGCTTGCTCGAACCATTGAGTATCCGCGATCGCTGCGGCGGCTACGGCCTGTGCGTGTGCATCGACTGGGTAGGAGTTAAACGAATCTTTCACTCGTCGGAGACCTTCAATCAATTCGGGTGCACCGAGGGCGTAACCGACTCTTAAACCGGCCAATGCATGGCTTTTAGAAAAGCTTCGTGTGATTAATAAATTATCAAAACGTGCAATCAGTGGCGCCGCCGTCTCTGCCCCGAAACCGTGATAAGCCTCATCGATGATTACCAAACGATCGCGATTACCGGCACAGAGGGTTTCGATATCAGACAGTGAGACAGCCATTGCCGTCGGCGCATTTGGATTGGGGAAAACCACCGGACCAGACCACAAAGCCATTGCTTCGAGGTCGATCGATAGATCGTCTTTCATGGGTACACGTTGCAGCCCCTTACCCAGGAGCTGTGCCCATACGGGGTAAAAGGTATAGGTCATTGCCGGTATGGCGGGCTGCCGCTCGCTATCGGACAGAAAGGCCGTCCAAGCGAACGCCAGAATTTCATCTGAGCCGTTTGCTACGAGTACGTTTTCGTCTAAGACGTCACAAAAGTCAGCGATCGCGCTCGTTAGCGCCTTTGAATGCGGATCAGGGTACTTGCGAAGACGCTCAGGATCGAGGCTACGACCGATCTCTATAGCCGCATGCGAGGGCGCTAACGCGTGTTCATTCGTGTTTAGCTTGATCACATCGTCGCGCTGCGCCTGCTCACCAGGCACATAGGGCGACAATCGGTTCAGCGTCGTTGACCAAAAACGATTCATAATTAGACCCGAGAAAACGCCGAGTGTATTCAGTTAGCCGGAGAATGTCAGCTCACTAAGTCGCGAACCGCCATGGCATCCAAATGCCTGACATCAACCCCGCGCGTTAAAAAGATCACTTGTTCTGCAATGTTGGCAGCGTGATCGCCCACGCGCTCCAGACTTTTCAAGATACCTAGGTAGGCCAGCGATACCTCTAAAGCCTCGGGTTTCGCATGGATTTCGGCTGTAAGCCAGTCTTTCGCAGCGACGTAGGCCTCATCGATATCATCGTCTCGCAGGATTAGAGTTGCCGCTGCATTGACCTGAAGCCGCGCAAAACTGTCCAGCGCTTCTTTCAACATGGCGTTTACCTGCCCTGCAATGTCGCGAACCCGAGCCCCGGCCTCTTCTTGAGCACCCGCCTCAGTGAGGGATATTGCTTGTCGTCCAATCTTTACGGCTTCGTCCCCGATCCGCTCTAGATCATTGGTTACCTTAATGGTCGCCAGCACTAAGCGCAGATCGCCCGCAGCAGGCTGTCGCAATACGAGGATTCGCGTACATTGCTCGTCGATCGATCGCTCAAGTGCGTTCACATCGAGATCTAAATCTATCGCCTCCTCTGCCAGCGACGAATCACCTTCCAATGTCGCATCGATCGCCCGCTCAATTTGCGATTCGACAAGGCCACCCATTGTCATGAGATCGTTTCTAACACTTTCTAACTCCGCGCTAAACTTCGCCGAAATATGTAGTCTTTGTGGTGATTCTCGCTCCATAAAATCTAACCTTGGGTGTTAGCCATATCGCCCAGTGATGTAATCTTCTGTCTCTCGATTTTCCGGAAAGGTGAAAACGTTTTCCGTCATACCAAACTCAACGAGGCGCCCGTCATTCATAAAGGCAGTGTAGTCGGCGACCCTCGCCGCCTGCTGCATATTGTGGGTGACGATAATGATGGTGTAAGAATGTTTCAGTTTGTATATCAACTCCTCGATTCTGAGGGTTGAAATCGGATCCAAGGATGACGCAGGTTCATCCAATAGCAACACTTGAGGCTCTAGCGCAATGGCACGGGCTATTACCAGTCGCTGCTGTTGCCCCTGAGACAATTTCAACGCAGAGTCGCCTAGACGATCCTTTACCTCGTCCCACAAAGCAGCGGACCTAAGAGCCTGCTCAACGAGCTCCTCTAACTGACGCAGACTCTTCACCCCACTCAACTTCAATCCATAGGCGACATTGTCAAAAATGGACTTAGGAAAAGGATTAGGCCGCTGAAAAACCATTCCTATTTGACGACGTAGGGCAGTGACATTGGTTTTCGCGCTGAGAATATTTGACTGCGAAAAAATAACTTCACCTTGATAGTGAACGCCGTCAATAAGATCGTTCATGCGGTTAAGGCAACGCAGCAACGTGGACTTACCGCAACCGCTCGCGCCAATAATTGCCGTGACAGATTTTTCCGGAATATCCAAAGAGATGTTCTTCAATGCGGCAGGATTATCTCTATACCCAAGCGAAAGATCGCGAATACTCAAGATTGGCGATTTATCAACTGAGGTACTGTTTCCCTCCAGTCTGTCGTCTCTATCCATCTTTAGTTACCTTAAAAAGGGTTCAACGGCACGCGCCGCCGTAAAATAATGGCGCGTAATGCGACAGCAATAAGATTCAGGGTCAAAATCAGGACCACAAGGACCAGAGCAACCGTCGCAATCCAACCTAAATCGCCCGGCCCTACACGATTGAACAAAACGGCATCAAATAATTGAAACCCCACGTGCATGAATTTTTGTTCTAACTCGATGAAGGGCGCTTTGGCTGAGAAAGGCAACGAAGGCGCGTACTTCACTGCACCCACCAACAGTAATGGTGCGACTTCACCGGC
>NZIJ01000066.1 GCA_002689915.1 Halieaceae bacterium
CACGCATGTTATTCCCTGCTCATAAGAGCCGTAGAGCTTAATCGAGCAACACTTTAGACAGAATACGTGGTGTGATAAAGGTCAACGTTTCTATCTTCAGATACGCCATTGGTTGAATTAAAGTAGGAATAGAAGGGTAGAATGTGACGAAGTACGCGAATTTCAACTCACAATGTGGGGCTAATGAGCCGGAGACATTCGCTTGGCCGTTGTAAAAAAGAGTTTGCGCTTAGTCGCATTGATGACCGCCGCCGCCTTTTGGTGGCTCGCGGGGCTGTATCTGTATCTCAGCCCAAAGCTGCCCGAAGCGGAGGCGCTTCAGGACATTAAGCTGCAGACACCGCTCAGAATTGTCAGCGCTGATGGGCAACTCATCGGTCAGTTTGGAGAGCAAAAACGCATCCCAGCGCGCTACGAAGAGTTGCCCGAGACCTTCGTCAGTGCCCTACTCGCAGCCGAAGACGATGGCTTCTTCGAACATTCCGGCATCGATTTCTTGGGCCTCGCGCGCGCTGTGTCAGAGCTCGTTACTACGGGCAGCAAGCAGAGCGGTGGCTCTACCATCACCATGCAAGTTGCGCGCAATTTCTTCCTGACACTCGATCAAACCTTTATTAGAAAATTTACGGAGATTTTGCTGGCACTCGAAATTGAGCAGCGTCTCAGTAAAGAGCAAATCCTTGAGCTCTACGTAAATAGAGTCTTCCTTGGTCATCGAAGTTATGGCTTTGAGACTGCCGCACAAACCTACTACGGTCGATCGCTCTCAGAGTTGACCCTCGCCGAGCACGCCATGTTGGCCGGCGTACCCCAGGCACCCTCTCGTAACAATCCGCTGAGCAACCCGTCACGCAGTGAAGTCAGGCGCAATTGGATTTTGGGCCGCATGCTGACACTCGGCATGATCGACCAAGGCGCGCACGATAAAGCGGTTGCAAGTACGGATGTCGCCTCTTTCTATGGGTTAAAAGTAGAGGTGGACGCTGACTATGTTGCAGAAATGGCGCGCCAATTTGCAGTTGAAAAACTGGGTAATGCCGCCTACAACGACGGATTTGTGGTCCACACCACCGTTAATGGTGATTTACAGCAAGCGGCGCGCGACGCAGTTATCGATGGCCTTATTACCTACGATAACCGACACGGCTGGCGAGGGCCCGAACAACGCCATCCCCCTCTTGAGGGCGAGTCCGAGGAGCCCCTAACCGCGCGGTGGCAGGCTGCGCTTCGCGCCATGCCCGTCGTGGCAGATTTGCTGCCGGCCATTGTGACGTCTGTTGACCCCGACGGTATTGATCTTCTCGTCAGAGGCGGCGAGCGGAGCCGCCTATCATGGCAGGATGATCTCCGAAGAACACGACGTTACATCACAGAAGACAGCCGAAGCGCTCGCGCCAACGAGGCCGCCGACCTTTTTTCTGTGGGGGACCTTATTCGCGTCAGCCGAGTGAATGAATCCTTTAAATTGGCTCAGGTCCCGCGAGTTCAGGGTGCACTCGTGTCGCTCGACCCGATTGATGGGTCGATCAAAGCGCTGGTGGGCGGTATGGGTTTCGTCCTATCCAAATTTAACCGAGCAACACAGGCGAGGCGGCAACCCGGATCCAATTTCAAAGCGTTTCTCTATGCAGCAGCGCTTGAGAACGGGATCCACCCGGCGACGCTCATAAACGATGCACCCGTCGTAGTGGGAAATCTGACGGATGAAGACTTGTGGCGACCTGAGAACGACAGTGGCCGGTTTTATGGACCAACACGCGTAAGAGAGGCACTGACGTTTTCGCGCAATTTAGTGTCTATTCGTGTGCTACAGCAACTGGGCGTTCGAAAACTGATCGAAATGGCCGACAGAACGGGTTTCGACGTAGAAGAAATGCAGCCAAATCTGACACTGGCCCTCGGGACGCATGCCTTCACACCACTGGATATCGCGCGAGGGTATACGGCGATTGCAAATGGCGGATTTCGTGTCGAACCTTGGCTCATTGATCGCATTGAGGATGTAGACGGCAATGTCATCTTCCAAGCGGATCCGTTGATTGCGTGCAGCGAGTGCGAAAGCCCCAAGGCGGATGAAGACATCGACGAGATTTCTCGAATTGAAGACTTGTTCGAAGAAAAAGAGCCTAAATTTAGAGAGGCACCACGAATCATCGATGAGCGCGTTACCTATGTGCTCACCTCGATGCTCGAAGATGTCATAAAGCGGGGAACGGGACGCCGCGCGCGAGTTCTCGAGCGTGATGATCTTGCGGGCAAAACAGGCACGACCAATGGACCAAGGGATGCTTGGTTCTCTGGCTACAACAGAGATCTTGTTACCACGACTTGGGTAGGGTTTGACGACTACAGCCTGATGGGCCGTCGGGAGTTTGGTGGAACCGCTGCGCTGCCCATTTGGATAGACTACATGCGTGTTGCACTGCCTCCTGAAGAAGCGGCATCTGAAATGCCCCCAGGTGTCGTGCGTCTTCGAATTGATAAGGAGTCAGGAGAGCGAACTAATACGCAATCTTCTTCAATTTGGGAGGTATTTCTCGAGGAGTTCACCCCGTCAGGTAAGAAGAAGCGAGGACAGGACGGCGATAGCGACGATTTAGATGGCCTGTTCTAATCGGCGCTGCAAAAATAACGGGCATAAAAAAACCGGCAAATTTGCCGGTTCTTTTTTATGCTGCGCTTTACTTGCGCAAGCTTCTNCCANCGAAGNGCTTGTTGANGCGATCAACGCGGNCACCTGAGTCGACAATCTTTTGCTTACCCGTAAAGAATGGATGACACCGGCTACACACATCAACGGTGATATCCTGAGCAAGCGTAGAGCGCGTTTTAATCTCGTTGCCACAGCTGCATCGAGCCGTAATTTCTTCGTAACGCGGATGAATATCTGCTTTCATGTTGCCCTCAACCTTGCGGGTCCAGTGAAAAAGAGCGCGGATGATACCAGAGCCTAATGCCAATTCAAGTCTTATCGTGTGGGAGATTGCTGTNCCAGCGCCCCTTCACACGACCTTTGAGTATCTACCTCATGACAATATCGCGCNACCAGAGGTNGGGGCTCGCGTGCTTGTACCCTTNTCAGGCCGNGAGTCCGTGGGGNTTTTTATTCAGTCNCGAGAGGCAACNCTNGCTGATCCGCAAAAGTTAAAGCGGGTGATTGACGTCCTNGACCATCAAAGTTTGATCGAACCNGCACTACTCACACTNTTAAGATGGGTGGCGGACTACTACCTGATACCTACCGGTGATGCGCTGATGATGGGTCTGGCCCGAAACGAACGAAAGGGTAAACCTTCGTGGACCGCACCGCTTAACGCATTAAAAGCGNTTGCCAGCTTGGAGGATGCGCGTATCGCTCTCGCGCGTGCACCCCAGCAATTACGGGCACTTGAACTTATCGNGAACNAAATCCGCANCNTGAANGACATNGAGTCACAGGGCATATCAAAGGCGACCCTTAGNGCATTAACCCAAACCTCCTTCGTCGAGAAAGTGGTTAACGACACGACTCACCATACGGAANAGGGTTACACACCCCCCCTNACCCCCGACCAAGCCGACATTGCTNANAGCGTCGCTGACTCATTGTCGTCGTTCNCNACGCACCTNATCGATGGTGTTACAGGCAGCGGAAAGACNGCNATCTACATCGAGTGCATCAAGCGNGTTATCGACACNGGTNAACAAGTNCTGGTCTTGGTGCCCGAAATTGGCCTAACGCCTCAAACACGATCGCGCTTTGAATCGGCATTGGGGTTGCAGGTGCCNGTTATTCACTCCGGCGTCTCNGATACAGAGCGNAGTCGGGCCTGGGCAATGGCGCGNTCAGGNGCTGCACCCGTTNTCTTNGGCACACGCTCAAGCGTGTTTTGTAGCTTTAAATCACTCGGTCTGATTATTGTCGACGAAGAGCACGACAGCTCGCTAAAGCAACAAGATCACCCTCGCTATTCAGCNCGCGACGTTGCGGTCAAGCGNGGGCAGGTTTGTAACTGTCCAGTCGTTTTAGGTAGCGCGACCCCCAGTTTAGAAACACTCGCCAACGCCCTAAATCATCGCTACCACCACCACNNGCTAACNGAGAGAGCCGCNGCNGCAAAACTACCCGACATTAAACTTGTNGATACCCGTGGTCTGGCCCTAACAGCGGGCCTTAGCGACGAAGCCATAAGCGCAATCGAAACAACCATCGCGCGGGGNGAGCAGGCACTTTTATTCCTCAATAAACGCGGATTTGCGCGCTCTATTCAGTGTGAGGACTGCGGATGGATAGCGGAGTGTCATAACTGCGACAGCATAATGGCTGTACACNAATCNCCGCCGCAGCTTCGGTGTCATCACTGCCTAGCTCATCGCCCAACNCCCCGATCCTGCGGNAGTTGCAACAGCGTTCGNCTNANCAGTCGAGGCGTGGGTACCGAGCAGCTTGAGACNTTTTTAAGCCNCAAAATGCGTCAAACACCGCTATTTCGCGTCGACAGNGACAGTGTCCCNANCCTAACCGCGCTCAATGCACTGCTGGATAATATTCGGCAAACGCCGTCCGCGATTCTCCTTGGGACACAGATGCTCTCCAANGGTCATCATTTCCCNCGGGTCACCTGTGTTGTGATTGTCGATTCNGATGGGCTGCTATTCAGCGCNGACTTCCGTGCAGANGAGAGNCTCTTACAATTACTTACACAAGTTTCAGGGCGGTCGGGACGTGCNGAACTCCCAGGACAGGTCTTGATTCAGACTCGAAGCCCTGATCATCCGCTNATCAAGCATGCNGCAACCANCCCTTACTTAGAGCTTGCCCGCACATTGCTAGATCAGAGGCGCGCGCTGGGACTCCCACCGCACGGCGCGCTAGGTGTTATTCGCGCCGANGCCAAACANGAACGCGATGCCATCGAGTTCCTTAATCAAACACGAGAGGTGCTCGCGGACGATGCCANTTGCCGCCTCCTTGGACCGATGCCTGCACTTATGACTCGACGCGCGGGTTTGTTTCGCTACCACATTGTTGTGCACAGCCAATCGCGCAAGATGGTTCACCANACCTTAAAGAAGGCNATTAATGTGGGCTCAAACCTTAAAATAGGTCGAAAAATAAGTTGGTTTGTCGAAATCGACCCGACTGAAATCGTGTAACGAGATACANTAGGCGCCTTANCNTTCGANACCGTTAGCGAACAGAGCCCCCGCAGAGAGAAAACCCAGCACATGAAGGACCAAGTAGTNGAATTAATTGGTGGAGCAGTTTCACAGCTCCTGACCGATGGCGTGTTAACCGAAGGTGACATACCCACACCTCAGGTCGATCANACCCGCGATCCCAGTCACGGAGATNTAGCNACCAATATTGCCATGGTGCTCGCCAAGCGTGCGGGCATGGCNCCTCGCGACTTAGCGGCGGCTATTGTTGAACGTATACCCACAAATACGGTTATTTCACGCTGCGATATTGCCGGTCCCGGNTTCATCAACTTTCATATCTCGCAGGCAAGCAATATACAAATCGTTGAGAAAATTCTGGNGTCAGGCGCACATTTTGGTAGNACCGATGACGGAGCGGGGAAACGCGTCCAAGTTGAGTTCGTGTCAGCCAACCCCACCGGGCCATTGCACGTCGGACATGGACGGGGCGCAGCCATTGGTGATGCTCTATGTCGACTGCTAGATAACGCGGGCTGGTCCGTTCACAGCGAGTTCTATTACAACGACGCGGGTCAGCAGATCAGCAATCTTGCTTTGTCGGTCAAGGCGCGACTAGACGAGATCGAGCCAACGGATGAGCGCTGGCCAAAGGACGGTTATCAGGGCGACTACATCAAAGAAGTCGCCCGAGCCTACGCAAATTGTGAGACGGTCGCCGCTGCAGATAGAACGATTGCCGCCTCGGGAAATGCCGAGGATCTAGCGGATATTCAAGCGTTTTCGGTCGCATGGCTGCGGCGTGAGCAAGACCACGACCTCAAGGCATTCGATGTCAATTTTGACTGCTACTTTTTAGAGTCATCGCTTTACACCTCTGATGCCGTCGAACATACCGTTAATACACTCATAGCCAACGGTCACACCTATGAGTTGGATGACGCACTCTGGCTGCGCACGACCGATTTTGGCGATGACAAAGATCGGGTTATGAGAAAGCGCGAGGGAGGCTACACCTACTTTGTCCCTGATGTTGCCTACCACCTCAACAAATGGGAGCGCGGCTTTGAGCGCGTCATCAACGAGCAAGGGGCGGATCACCACAGCACGATCACCCGGGTGCGAGCGGGCTTGCAGGGTCTCGACAAAAATATTCCCGATGGATGGCCAGACTACGTATTGCACCAGATGGTGACAGTCATGCGCGATGGTGAGGAAGTAAAACTGTCAAAGCGCGCAGGAAGTTATGTCACCTTGCGAGATCTCATTGACGAAGTAGGGCGCGACGCCACCCGCTTCTTCTTAACAGCGAGGGCAGCAACATCCCAACTGACCTTCGATATTGACCTTGCCCTCTCTAAAAGCAATGAGAATCCGGTCTATTACATTCAATACGCGCACGCTCGGATCTGTAGTGTTCAACGCAAAGCGGCAGAACAATTTGACAGCTGGACACCAAAGAGCGGACTTGCGCACTTGGATAAGCTCAATCAGGACGAAGAGCAGGCGTTAGCGCTTGTGCTGAGCAAATATCCCGAGGTGGTAGCTGGGGCAACCAAGCGCCTCGAGCCGCATGCCGTCGCAAACTATCTCCGCGATGTCGCGGCCGCCTTCCATTCTTTTTACAACGCACACAAGATCATTGATGATGATGTGTCACTAAGTCTTGCTCGTTTGGCACTTGCTGCAGCGACACAACAGGTGATCGCACGGGGCTTGCACATTCTTGGTGTGTCGGCGCCCGAGGCAATGTGAGAGGGAGTGTAAATCGTGCCCACAACGCCCAAAAAAAGTAACCGTAAGCGGTCAACTTCGACGAGTGCAACCAGACGCTCCAGCCCAACAAAAAAGCAGAGCACACCGGTTGGCCCGCTATTTAACAGCTCGCACGTCAGTGGCTTCACTGTCGGTTTGATCGTGGGCGTTATTGCCAGCCTTGGCGTCATCGGCGGGATCAACCCATCGGCCTTACCTCAGTCAATAACAGCGGCACCATCCGTCGATGAGGAAGCTAACCGGCAACCCAGCTTCACCTTCTTCACCACACTAGAAGACGAATCCTTTTCGGTGAGCCCAGCACCGAGTTCAACACCTATAGAATCCAAGTACACTCAGTACGTTTTGCAAGCAGGCTCTTTTAGAGCATCGGCCGATGCCGACCGTCGTCGTGGGGAGCTCGCTCTGTTAGGTCTAGAAGCTGCCGTTGAAGAAATAACCACCGATACAGGCACGTGGCACCGCGTTTACATTGGACCGTTTGAGAGTCGATCGGCGATGGCCAAGGCGCGAAGCCTAACCGCGCAAAGCGATGTCGACACCTTGCTCTTGAAACGCTCGCAATAATTGGCAACGGCATTCCAGAGATGACTCAAGACGCACCAGAATCGATTAAGTACCACCGTTCAGATCGTACGCTTGAGATAACGTTTCCCGGTGAAGCGTCAGTCAGTCTATCGGCTGAGCTTTTGCGAGTGCTCTCGCCTTCTGCGGAAGTGCAAGGTCATGGGCCCGGTCAAGAAGTGCTGCAAACAGGGAAGGCGGAAGTGGGTATTACGGCAATCGAGCCTGTCGGGCATTACGCCGTGCAAATAAGTTTTGACGACGGGCATAGCTCCGGCCTGTACACTTGGACGTATTTAGCCCAACTAGCGAGCGAGAGGCAGATACTCTGGCAACGCTATTTAGAAAAACTAGACGATGCCGGAGCGTCTCGCGATCCCTCAACTGACATTGTCAGAGTCATTGGTTAGCGAGCACGCGGGTAATAGGAACTGTCATGAGTACACACGAAAACGCGACGGACGACACGACTGACTTCGGATTCGAGCGTGTGAGAACAGAGGAAAAGGCGGGACGTGTTAGAGAGGTTTTTGACTCTGTCGCCTCTCGCTACGACCTCATGAATGATTTGATGTCGGGTGGTCTGCACCGTCTTTGGAAGCGATTCACGATCGAACTGAGTGCGGTCCGACCAGGGCAGACCGTTCTCGATATTGCCGGTGGTACAGGCGACCTAGCGGCAAAATTTTCAAAGCTTGTTGGCAAGGACGGAAGTGTCATCCTTGCGGATATCAACTCCGCCATGCTCTCGGTTGGACGGGATCGTCTTATCGATAAAGGCGCACTCAACAACATTAGCGTCGTTCAGGCGGATGCACAGTATCTCCCCTTTGAAGACAACAGCATCGACTGCATCACGATTGCTTTTGGCTTGAGGAATGTGACTGACAAAGCCAAAGCGCTCGCGTCGATGAATCGCGTACTCAAACCCGGAGGTCGCCTGCTCGTTTTAGAGTTCTCTAAGCCGGTCTCACCCCTTTTGTCTAAAATCTACGATACCTATTCGTTTTCTGCATTGCCCGCGATGGGCAAGATCATNACCAACGACTCCGANAGTTACCGATACCTCGCTGAATCGATCAGAAAGCACCCNGATCAACAAACGCTGCTGGAGATGGTGGAGGATGCNGGCTTTGTTGACTGCCGNTATCACAACATGACNGGCGGCATCGTCGCAGTGCATAGAGGTATCAAGGGCTAAGTAGATGCAGCACGATCCAGCTGTCATTGCGGGTGTATGCCTGGNTGCAGAAACGGCCATTATGCGCGCGGTCGATCTGTCGACAGGCACGCGCAATGAGCTCCAGGGCCTTCACCCNCTNACCATCGCGATAAGCTGCTCGAGCCCCGAGATAGACCTCTACATNTCTACCGATGCAGAGGGNGCCATCAGTATTGCAAGCTATCGTGAAGGGGCTGCAACCGTCACGCTNGAAGGAAGCTGGAAAGACTTCGTAGGCATTGCTTCTGCCGAGGACCCCGCTTCNGCCNTAATCAACGGCAATATCAAGATCTCGGGCGACACNGTNCCNCTGATGCAACTTCAAAGCGTCATGACTGANTTAGATGTCGANTGGGAAGCACCNCTGGCGGAGACCTTAGGGCCTGTCGTGGGGCATCAGCTGGCGACGGTTATACGTGCGATCACGAGAACNTCCCGCACAACACACCAACGACTTAAGCGNCAATTGAGNGAATTTATTCTTGAAGAGGGCCGTTTATCACCACCCAAAGCCGAACAAAATGCCTTTTTCTCAGCCGTGGATGACCTTGCACTGCGCGTCGACAGAGCGGGCTCGCGTCTAAAGCGTATTAANAAGCGCCTGAACGCGTTACATGGGTTGANCGAATGAGAAGAGCGTTTAAATTNCTACTCACGGGCAGAAAATANCAGCTGGGTGACTTAGTTCCNGCCGGTGGCTCGGGGAGCGGANTGCTACGCTGGGTCCTCGCCGGGTCAAAAACACCGCGGCACGACGCATCCAAGGGAGAGCGCCTACGTCTTGCTCTGCANGAACTCGGACCCGTCCCCATTAAGTTCGGTCAGCTCCTATCCACACGACGTGATTTATTAACCGACGANCTAGCAGACGAACTTTCACTNCTACAAGATAAGGTGGCACCCTTTGACTCGGCGCTTGCCGCCGCATCGATCGAGCGCGAATTAGGAAAATCCACCGATACGCTCTTTCGGGAGTTTGATTGCGAGCCGCTCGCCGCCGCCTCGGTAGCGCAGGTGCACAGCGTCACNTTACCCGATGGCGAATCCGCNGTGATCAAGGTNCTNCGCCCNGNNATTGAAAAGCAAATCAGTGCCGATATCCGCCTACTTAAGCGGCTCGCAAANGTCATAAACGGGTTATCCGATGACTTTAAACGNTTGCGGTTACCGGAGGTAGTCGAGGACTACGAGACAACNATNATGGCGGANCTTGACTTGCGCCATGAGGCCGCNAACGCCTCGCTCCTTAAGAAGAACACNAGNAAACGAAAGCTCGTTTATGTACCGGCTGTTTTTTGGGACTNCNGTTCACCGAGGGTGATGGTCTCGGAGAAAATTTCTGGCATNCCCGTTGGCAACATCCCCGCGCTCAATGAGGCCGGNGTCAANATGAAAGTNCTCGCCGAGCGGGGCGTGGAAATNTTCTTCTCTCAGGTGTTNGACGACTGCTTTTTTCATGCTGACATGCACCCAGGCAACATTTTTGTCGACGCATCAGACCCCCAAGCCCCCACTTACATCGCCATAGACTGNGCNATCGTGGGTCAGCTNTCGCGGGGGGACCAGTATTACGTAGCGCGGAACTTGCTTGCGATTCTTCAGCGAAATTACCGACTGGTTGCCGANCTCCATGTAGAAAGCGGCTGGGTTCCCGCCGCGACGCGCGTACAAGACTTTGAATCCACGATTCGCATGTTATGTGAACCTATTTTCGATCGACCTTTGCACGAGATCTCCCTNGGGCACATGCTGGTGAATCTGTTCAAAGCAGCNGCGAGTTTTGATATGCGCGTTCAGCCTCAACTCGTACTCTTACANAANACNCTGCTCAACATTGAGGGTCTAGGTCGACAGCTTTATCCCGAGCTCAACTTGTGGGACACAGCGAAACCTTTTCTTGAAGATTGGTTAAANCGTCAGTANAGCCCAATGAATGTGGTCCGACAGTTACAGCGCGACGCGCCCGCCTTTGTGCATCACGCNTCACAGTTACCAGAGGTCATACCCCAATTTTTAGCGATGCANCGCCAAAGCTTAAAAGCNGAGCAACCACAACAAANGCCATCGCCATTACCGNCCTTACTCANAGGTGGCGGTATNGCCGCAGTAGGCATCGCATTAGTAAGCANGCCTGAGTCANCCTCCTTAGNGCTTTCGGGCGTCGCGGTCGCTGTCGTGGGGCTGTTCTTACAACGCCAATGAATGCCGCGCGAAGAAGTGGCATACTTACGNGATGAAAAGCGCTATTGATCCCAACANACCGCCCAGCATGAACCCNAATTGGAATGCCGACGGGNTGCTACCTGCCATCGCNCAGGATNTTCGAACGGGCGANGTTCTCATGATGGCGTGGATGAACGAAGAATCGTTAGCGCTTACCCTCGCGAAAAAGCAGGCCATTTACTGGTCGCGCTCGCGACAAGCGNTGTGGCGCAAAGGTGAGACCTCAGGCAATGTGCAAACCGTCGTTGACGCTCGACTCGATTGCGATGGTGACACATTACTTCTACNAGTTGATCAAGCCGGNGCGGGTGCCTGTCANACGGGTCGCCGAACATGTTTNTTTTATGCACCNAGTGATGGCGANTGGCAGCTAAAGGAAGATCAGGGTGTCTGAGGTGTTNGACGCCCTCGCGTNAGTTATTGCCAAAAGGCGTGCTGCTGACCCCAACGAATCCTACGTGGCCAGTCTCAACGCCAANGGCCTGAATAAAATTCTTGAGAAAGTCGGCGANGAAGCCNTTGAAGTGGTTATTGCAGCCAAAGATGCCGAGTTGGCAGAGGCNTCCAATGACAGAGTGATCAATGAAGTCGCCGATCTCGTATTTCACACACTGGTAATGCTTGATCGACTCGGTATCAGTCATAATGAGGTGCTGGANGCGCTAGCGTCGAGACAAGGACTATCAGGGCTTCAAGAGAAGGCCTCCAGAAATCAATAGGCTCATTAGCATGTGCCTGCAANACAGAGTGAATAGATATGGGATTTAGTGGTATCGGAATTTGGCAGCTACTGATCATTCTCGCCATTGTCATCTTAATTTTTGGCACAAAACGTCTACCGGGCGCCGCAAANGATCTCGGCAGCGCTATCACTAACTTCCGAGAAGGAATGAAGCGTGATAACGGTGAGACNACCAAAATAGAAGANAACAAAGACGAGGACGCNAAGTAAGCGCCAGTCATCATGTTAGATATTGGTTTTGCCGAGCTTTTAGTCGTNAGCGCGGTGGCTCTGTTCGTTGTGGGCCCNGATCGCTTGCCAAGCGCTATCCGCGCCATCTCNNTATGGCTCGGACGGNTCAGGCGTGGCTTTGAAGAAATCAAAGCGGATGTGAGCCGTGAGCTTCANAACGAAGAAGTGATGCAGGCTCTCAGAGANAGNCGNGANGAGGTACAAGACCTTACCGATGTNAGCAGNGCGCTATCACTCGACCCCGTTTCAAATGAGAATGCCGATGCGGCGACTGACGCATCCGAAAGCCCCGCAATCAACTCACAGGCTGATAGCGAGAAACCCGCTCCGTGACNGCTGACGAGCCCATGCCACTNGTTGCGCATTTGCGCGAACTGAGAGATCGGTTTCGAAANGCGCTNATAGCTGTNTTCATNGCNTTCATTGCACTGTTCCCCTTCGCCAATGAGTTATANACCTTCATTTCAGAGCCCTTGAGAAGTCTGCTACCCGCNGGATCATCAATGATTGCAACCGAGGTAACGTCGCCCTTTTTGACGCCNTTTAAATTATCGATTGTTCTCGCNGTTTTTCTCGCCATGCCNGTNATTTTGGCCCAAGTTTGGGGCTTCATTGCNCCCGGCNTATATAAGTCGGAAAAGCGNATCGCCATNCCNCTCCTNACNTCGAGCGTCATTCTTTTTTACNCAGGCGTTGCCTTTGCTTACTTTGTNGTCTTCCCCCTACTGTTCAGTTTTTTTACAACGGTGGGGCCNGGTGACATTTCNGTCATGACCGATATCAATCGNTATTTGGACTTCGTNTTAAAACTCTTTTTTGCCTTTGGTTTAGCCTTCGAAGTNCCCATCGCNGCCGTCATCCTCATATTGACGGGNGTTGTGTCAGCACAGCAGCTAGCCNACAACCGCGCTTACGTNATCGTGGGCTGCTTTGTAATCGGCATGCTTTTAACGCCGCCCGATGTCATATCCCAGACGCTGCTCGCTCTCCCAATGTGGCTACTGTTTGAANTTGGGTTNATCATGGGACGACTACTGAAGAAAGGCGATACAACAGATGACCGATAACGCGACTNCANCACCTAGCGATACTTCGGCNTCAAAAGCGAAATCNCTCAAACCGCTTCGTGAGNTGCTCCATTTTTTGTGGCCGCACAAATCNAGGCTCATTGCCGCCTCATTNGCACTGGTCTTTACCGCCATGGCTCAGCTGTCGCTGGGCTACGGAATTCAGATCTTGATCGATCAGGGNTTCGCCAATTCGTCCGANGACGGNTTNCGACAGGCTGTCGTCTTCATGATCGTTGTGGGATTTGCCATGGCAAGTGGCGCGTTTATTCGTTTTTANCTCGTATCTTGGTTGGGCGAGCGGGTAAGTGCGGATCTCAGACAGAAGGTTTTTAATAATTTGCTCACCATTCACCCCGGGTTTTACGAAAAAAACCATTCGGGTGAAATCATGTCGCGTATCACAACAGACACGACACTTTTGCAGACGCTCATAGGCTCCTCCGTGAGTCTCGCCGCACGGAGTGCGCTTACCTTAGTCGGTGCGCTCATTTTGATGTCACTGACCAACTTCAAATTGACGCTGATTATGCTCATTGGCGTCCCGCTCACGTTACTTCCCGTACTGTATCTGGGTCGACGAGTCCGCAATCTATCCAACAAAAGTCAGGCAAGCATCGCAAGCGTGGGTAATCGCGCAGGTGAGGTGCTGCAATCGATAAAGATTGTCCAGAGTTTCCAGCGCGAAGCGATGGAGCGTGAGGTATTTGGCGAGGAAGTGGATACCGCATTCAAGATTGCACGAAAACGAATTCAGCAGCGCGCCTGGCTCATGGCGTGTGCCATTTTCCTATTTTTAGGCGGTATGGTTGGCATGATGTGGACCGGTGGCCAAGATGTGCTCGCCGGGAGAATGAGCGGGGGAGACTTAGGCGCATTTGTTTTTTATGCCGTCATGCTTGGCTCAGCCTTTGCAACGCTTTCAGAGGTGTGGGGCGACTTACAGCGCGCTGCCGGTGCCGCTGAACGCCTCGTTGAGCTCCTCCACCAAGACAGTGACATCCGTGACGAAGGCGGAGAAGCCATCACCTTCGGTCAAGACGTGGAAGCCTCCAATCTCAGGTTTGTCTATCCCTCTCGGCCGAACACGCCCGCTTTGGATGGCTTTAATCTCAGAATCCCAAGCGGTAAAACGCTCGCGCTGGTCGGCCCCTCTGGCGCTGGCAAATCCACTATTTTCGAACTCTTACAGCGTTTTTATGACCCGACTGATGGGCAACTGACCTATGGCGGCAAACCGCTTAGCGACTACTCGCTGGCGCAGTGGCGCCAAAAATTGGCTTTGGTTCCGCAGTCACCCATCCTGTTCTCCGGCGATATAACGTACAACATTGGGTACGGCAATGCGGACGCCTCGAGCGAGCAAATAGAAGCCGCCGCTGAGGCAGCTTACGCCAAGGAGTTTATTGAGCGACTGCCTGACGGCTTCAAAAGTGAGATCGGCGCTCAAGGCGTACAACTATCCGGGGGGCAACGTCAGCGAATAGCACTGGCCCGTGCCATCCTAAAGAACCCCGAAATCTTGCTTCTCGATGAGGCGACAAGTGCACTCGACACCGAAAGCGAGCATTATGTCCAGCTAGCGCTGAGCGAGTTAACGCGAGGCAGAACGACCATCGTCATCGCCCATCGCCTTTCTACAATCATGAACGCCGATGCGATCGCTGTCGTCGACAATGGTTCGGTTGTTGATGTTGGCACCCACAATGAGCTTTTAGCACGCTGTGAGTTGTATCAGCGCCTCGCAAGCATGCAGTTTAAAGAGCCAGACGGTAAAATCGACGAGCGTCAGAGTGAGATTATGCCCGCGGCGGTCGAACCTGAAGCAGTTTAGGTGTTACTCAAGGCCGAGATCGGAAAAGACGCGAGATCGGACGCTATCAGCCCAAATGGCATACCCCCTCTCGCTTAAATGCAGTCGGTCAAACACATAATTAGTCTCATCAGGTAAACCGTCGACCATGAGGGCATTCCCCGTATCAATAACCGTGGTATTCACCATCCCACTCGCAAGCTCACTTATCGCTCCATTCACAGCTTGGGCCTTGTCCCAAACCTCCCAGCGCAATGGCGAGGGCGTAATGGCGATATAGTAAACTGGGGTGTGTGGGTGAAATCGCCGGACCTCGCCCATCATCTCCTCAAAAGCTTCTGCCATTGCATCAAGGGGTTTTGCGGCCTCGGGAGTAATGTCATTAGTGCCAACAAAGATAACAACAGCGCGAGGAGCTTGCGCTTGAAACAGGGTCTCTGAGTGGTAGATGACATCACCGATTTTAGAGCCACCAAAACCACGATTGATCACAGGGATGGGCGCCATGTGCTCGGAGAGATCAGTCCAACGGCGAATACTCGAGCTACCTACAAACAATAAGGCGCCCGATGGTCCCGGTGCTTTACTTGCAAAGGCGGCAATATCCTCGCTCCAGACAGTAGGGTCATCGCTGCGCACACGCTCTAAGCTCGCCGATAAGGCGTAAATTTGTGCCCCAAACTAAGCGAGAACGAGGACAACAAGGACCGAAATTCCACGCTTCATGTCTAAAGCTCCTNGANGTGTTNANCTTTTATCGCGNTGGACAAAGCGCAAAGCTCTTNTACGTTACCTTATCGCTTTATCAACAACGACCGCTATCTTTCCCGACCNCATTGGCCAACCTCACAAGAAATAATGTCTCAACCTCGGGCGAGNAATCATATAAAAGGAGCAAAAGCTTGCGCCGCGGCACTCTCCGTCAGGCAAAAAAAAGGCGCTGTAAACAGCGCCCTTGCATGACCAGGTTAGTTTATGAGAACTCTCTAACCAAACCGCCAATCGACTCCTTCGCATCGCCAAACAGCATCCGCGCATTGTCTTTATAAAACAGTGGGTTCTCGATACCGGCAAAGCCTGACGCCATTGAACGCTTCAATACAAAAACGGTACGCGCATCGGCAACATTAATCACTGGCATGCCATAGATGGGAGATGACTCGACTTCTCGCGCCGCGGGGTTAACCACGTCGTTTGCACCAATCACGATCGCAACGTCAACCGTCTCCATCCTTGGGTTGATGTCGTCCATCTCCAGTAGCTGGTCATAGGGCACATCGGCCTCAGCCAACAGCACGTTCATATGCCCCGGCATACGTCCGGCAACCGGGTGAATACCATAGTTCACCTCGCAGCCATTGGCCTCGAGTAGCTCCATGAGCTCCTTTACTACGTGCTGCGCCTGCGCCACAGCCATCCCGTAGCCAGGAATGATCGCAACGTTAGTTGCTGCCTCTAAGACGTAATAAGCATCCTCTACAGAGATAGGCTTAATCTCACCCTCAACCTCAGTAACTGTGGTTGAAACGCTCGCAAACCCAGAGAATAAAACGTTACTCAATGAGCGATTCATTGCCTTACACATGATCTGCGTGAGGATGATGCCTGAGGCGCCAACAAGTGAACCTGCGACGATCAAAACATTATTGTCGACGGCGAAACCAGCTGCACAGGCGGCCAAGCCCGAGTAAGAGTTCAAGAGAGAGATCACCACCGGCATGTCGGCACCACCGATGGGAATGACCACCATGATGCCAAACAGAAGTGACAGACCGACAACCGTATACAGCATGTTCGTGTCGGTAGGATCCATCACGAACATCGCGGCACTTGCCAAAATGCCAATGACAATGAGGCCGTTTACGAACTTCTGTCCGCCAAACGTCATCGCGCCACTACCTATGGTCTCAGATAGCTTTCCATAAGCCACCAAAGAGCCGGTGAACGTAACACCGCCAATCAGAATCGACAGGATGATCGTGATGTAAGTAAAACTGCCGTCTGCGATTGATAAGGCTGCCACACCCACGAGACCGGACGCTGCACCACCAACACCATTAAACAGGGCCACCATTTCAGGCATGGAAGTCATCGCGACAGTGCGCGCCGCAATAGCCCCGATCGCTCCACCAACAATCATCCCGCCTAAAATATATTCGTATTGGACGATGCCCTGATCAAGCAACGCCGCCACGATGGCAACCAACATTCCGATGGCTGACACACCGTTACCCCGACGTGCTGTGTCAGGAGAGCCCAGCATTTTTAGGCCAAAAATAAAGAGGCCTGCCGCAATGACATATCCCAGTTGAATCATTAGATCGATACTCATGCTTAACCCTCCTTCTTCTTAAAGAAGCCAAGCATGCGGTCGGTAACCATGTAGCCACCCACAACGTTGACGCTCGCAAGCGCTACAGCGCCTGCACCGAGCCATTGTGCAAGATCTTGATTACCGTTACCGGCCAGTGCTATTGCCCCTACAACCGTNATACCCGAGATGGCGTTAGCACCCGACATCAANGGCGTGTGTAGGGTGGCAGGCACCTTGTTAATCAACTCAAAGCCTANAAAGACCGAGAGCATCAAAATAAACAGAAGATATGAAACATCCATCTTAACCTTCCCCTTCCATTAGGTTCTTAATGGTGGGGTGAACCACCGCTCCNCCGTGTGTAATGACACAACCCGGCAAAATATCGTTCTCCATGTCGAGAACAAATGTCTTAGCTTCGGTATCCCACGTGTCCTCTACCAAGTTAAACAAGTTGCTCGCGTACATTTGCGAGGCATCCCGTGCAACTTCGTTTGCAAGATTCGCNGTACCGACGATCGTGACACCGTCGACGACGACCGTTTCGTCGGGAACCGATCCTTCAACGTTACCACCGGTCTCNGCCGCCATATCGACAACCACCGANCCAGGCGCCATGCCTTCGACCATGTCTTTGGTCACAAGTACGGGAGGCTTTCGACCAAATACCTGCGCTGTGGTAATCACAACATCCGAGTCAGCAATAACGTCTTTNTGGGCTTGGCGCTGAATATCCACCTGCTCAGGCGTNAGCTCTTTCGCATAACCGTCTGCCGTCTGNCCCGTGTCACCCAGATCNATCTCAAGGAACTTACCCCCAAGCGANTGCACCTGCTCTGCCACCACGGGACGCGTATCAAAGGCGGTCACTCGCGCGCCCAATCGCTTCGCGGTNGCNATGGCTTGCAGACCNGCAACACCGGCACCGATTATGAACACCTTGGCGGGCTTCAATGTTCCAGCAGGCGTCATCAACATAGGNAAAATGCTAGGCAGCTTCGCNGCGGCCAACATGACTGCAACGTAGCCAGCAAGGTTGGCTTGCGAGCTCANTGCGTCCATNTTCTGGCTCCGCGTTGAGCGAGGAATCATCTCCATGCTGATCGCTGTAATACCCTTTGCGGCGAGCGTTTTGATCAGATCTNGCTCGTTNAAGGGGTCGAGGTAGGAAACGTGGATGCAACCTGACTTCATCATATCGATATCGTCAGACTCAGGCTTACGGAGTCTCAAAACCATGTCGGCAGAGCCCAGCAACGCCGCTCTATCCGTCACAATTTCTGCACCGAGCTCAGTGTAAANGNTGTCAGTGAATCCCACAGCNGCGCCGGCGCCAGATTCAATAGCCACTTCTGCCCCGAGNCGAATCATCTTTTTAACAGTTTCGGGAGTAGCAGAGGTGCGATGCTCGCCCGCTACAGACTCGCGAGGAATAACAATACGCATGGATAATGCTCGCTTTTAAAGTTTGGTGGGTGATACGTAAATGCTCGCTGAGAGGATCTCATTGAGTCCGCTCTATCGCGACAAAAATCCACAATAGCGCGTATACAGCGAATAAATCANTGGGTGCNAATTNCTAGGGGGCTCGGTNAGCAGTGTTGGTGAGCGGCGTTAGAGGCAAGTCACCTCGAANCGCGCGCANCGNNCCAGCTCGCGNAGTGCGAGCTTGTNGCGACCGAGGGGGNGTTAGCCTGCCCGNAACTGCAACAGAGGGCTNAGAAGNCGATGATGCCAGCGCGTAAATCTCAAAGGTGANTCTAATACAGCAAGACATATGCAATCGCCGCCAGCGATGGCTGTGGGAGAGTGTTCCTCACCCGCCTCGCGAGTCACAAAATCTCCCNCATGATACGTACCGCTTTCATCACTAAAGCCACCCTGTAAAACNAGAGTCACTTCAGTCCCGGAATGATTGTGCTGAGGAATACTGCCTCCCTCGGCAATGTGATAAAGCGAAAATTCAGCCGCGCCGTCAATGCGTCCNAAATCCGCAATGCGCAAGGTCTTGGTNACTTTTCTCCAGTTCAAGCCCTCAATATTTCCCTGTCGCACTTGCTTAACGGTCCANGCNAGGTCTGACGCATTCGCATCGTTTGCAGCNGGCGCNTCCTCGACTTCGTCGAGTTTGGCGAGCACCTTGTCAAATANCGCGGTATCCACGTCCACCGGCGGCAGGTCTTCTAAGAGCGCGCCGCCCATACACTCAAGCTCTGCNAGGCGCNGCTGGCATATCTCACACACTTCTAGGTGNGTCGCCACNACNACGCTTTGNGCGGGTGACAACGAATTTGCCGCAAATTCGGTCAACGTNTTTGTATCTGGATGGTATGTAATCATAATCCTTTGCTGCCCTGCCCCACAGCTCCTNATCGGCCNTGCATATCAACTGCTTACTTACTTCGCTCAGGTTACGATCGACTGTAATCGTCGGTTCAACGCTTACAAAGCTTTNNTAAGTATATGCAAATTAATACCGATATTTCACCATGCGGATCACTCCTCTGATCCGGCCTCCATAAATACTTGTAGTTTTTGAATCGCCAATCGAACCCGCGACTTCACAGTTCCCAGTGGCAAACCTAGCTCAGCTGCGGTCTCAGAGTGAGACTTCCCCTCCATGTAGACCTTCGCAAGGATCTGCGCTTGGTCCTGAGGTAGGTCACTCATCAGCGCTCGAACACGAATGGCACCCCTCGACGCATGCAATGCCATCGTCGGCTCATCGCTCTCGAGCTCGAAGCCCACATCTTCAGCTTCCAACTGCGTATCAAATTTTTGTAAGCGCCTAAACATATCTGTCCGGCAATTGCGCGCAATCGTATATACCCAGGTGCTTGCGGCCGCTTTCTCAGGATTGAATCCGGCGGCCTTCTGCCAGACTTTTAACATCACTTCCTGCACCAACTCATCGGCATGAGCAGCGGACAGCGACGAGCCCGATAGCGCAAACGCTTTTATCAGCGGCGCGAAGTGCGCAAAGAATTTTGCGAATGCGGCGCGATCACGATGCTCGGCAATTCTTACGACGCATAGACTCCACTCGTCGGTCCGGCGCCCTTCGGGTACGGACCAAGCAGAGGTCGCGGGCTGTCCGCGGGCGCCTTCTCCCTGCTTGTCTACCATCCATCACTCTCCTTTGAGCGCATCTCCGGAAAGAATACACAAAATCTAATTTAGTTGACACTAACATGTGTATATTAAATATGACATAAAGGAATTCTTGATTCGTGAATTCAGATCGTCCAAATGTGGAAGAAGGAATGAAATGACAACCGCCATCATTGGTTCAGGGATCTCAGGTCTCGGCTGCGCCTACAGACTGGCTAAAGCCGGAGAGCCTGTCACGATTTTCGAGTCCGCCGATAATATCGGCGGACACACGGCCACTAAACGTGTGAGCGTTGCCAGCGGAGATTACGACGTCGATACAGGCTTTATCGTCTACAACGACTGGACTTACCCCCAATTCATTGCACTGATGGACGAGCTTGGCGTTGTAAACCAGCCAACCACCATGGGGTTTTCAGTCTCTGACGACACAAGCGGCCTCGAATACGCGGGCAATAACCTGAATACGCTTTTCGCCCAACGCAGGAACTTACTGTCGCCCGCCTTCATCGGAATGGTCCGTGACATTCTTCGTTTCAATGAAGTCGCCATTGCGGATCTTGAGTCTGGTCGACTACAAAGTGGTGAGACACTTCAGGACTACCTAGAACGGCATCAGTTCAGCGAGTTTTTCCGCAGAAACTATTTGATCAGCATGGCATCTGCCATTTGGTCTGCAAATTTTGAAGAGAGCCTCAATTTCCCCGCAGAATTTTTCGTTCGATTTTTTAAGAATCATGGCTTACTCCAAGTGAAAAATAGACCTCAGTGGCGTGTTTTGAAGGGAGGGAGCCAGAGCTACCTAAAGCCGCTATGTGCGCCATTTTTAGAATCCATTAGGACGTCTTGCGCCGTCGCCGCGATACAGCGAGCAGCTGACTCAAAGCCTCAACTTCGCACCCAAGACGGTGAAGTACTATTTTTCGACGATATCGTCATCGCAGCTCACGGTGATCAAGCACTTGGCCTCCTATGCGATGCAGACCCTACAGAACACGCTATTCTTTCTGAGCTTCCTTACTCCGAAAACGACGTAGTACTGCACACCGATACGCGCCTGCTACCCAAAAGGCAGCGCGCATGGTCTAGCTGGAATTACCGGCTGAAAAGCCGCAATGATCAAGCAACGCTCACTTACAATATGAACATCTTGCAGGGCTTCGAGTGCCCTGAAACCTTCTGTGTAACGCTTAACGACACAGCCTCCATTGACCCCAAAAAGATCCTTGGCGAGTACCGATACGCGCACCCGCAATTCACCATTGCCGGCATTGCCGCACAACAGCGCTGGGAAGAAATAAATGGGCCTCGCAATACCTGGTTTTGCGGTGCCTACTGGCGAAATGGGTTTCACGAAGACGGGCTCTTCAGCGGCAACCGTGTTGCCGACGCGATACTGGCCAAAAGAGGTCTAGCAGTAAAAGGCATACCTGCATGAATACTGCCTTTTATGTCGGACAATTGAGCCACGCTCGACTAACCCCTAAACCCCATCGCTTCAGTTACCGGGTCTTTATGCCCTTCGTCGATGTCGATGCTGTGGAGACCCTTACCGACAACATCCCCCTATGGAGCCGAAAGCGGCTGGCACCCGCAAGATTCGTTCGAAGCGATTTTATTGGGCCGCAAGACATGCCGATATCAGATGCCGTCAAAGCACGTATTTTGGAGGCAACGGGTAGTGCGTTTTCTGGTCGCGTTTTCCTCCTGGCTAATTGGCGTTACTTTGGCCTGCAAAATAACCCCATCGCTTGTTACTTTTGTTTCGAGGCGAGTAGCGAGAGACTCGACTATATCGTCGCTGAGGTGACCAATACCCCCTGGGGCGAACGTCATAGCTACGTACTCCCCGTCACAGACTCAGCCCAGCCTTTCCAAACCGAATTTACCAAAGAGCTTCACGTATCGCCGTTTCATGGAATGGATCAACGCTATCGATGGTTCTCGACGACACCCTCGGAGTCCCTGTCGATCAAGCTGACTAACATCGAAGAAGACAAGCGAGTATTTCATGCTGTATTGAAACTGCGTCGCGTACCGATTTCTGCCAGAGCCGGCCTCTCACTGCTTGCCAAATTCCCCCTTGAAACTGCAAAGGTAACCCTCGGTATTTACTGGCAAGCCCTAGTCTTACTTCTTCGACGAGTCCCGCTCTACTCACACCCTAAAAATAACTCAGCACATTAGGAGAGCCCAATGTCTACTCAAAATGTTGATATCAAACAGATTGCGAAACTGCCCTCAATAAAAAGCTGGAAGAGCACCGAACTGGCTCAGAGAATGGCGTTTCGTCTGTTTAGCAACCTCAAGCACGGCGAACTCATTCTGCGTGACGGCGAGCAAGTATTTCGTTTCGGCGGGAGCGACCTTTCCGTCGCCCCCAGCGTTACGGTGACCATTCATCACCCCCGAGCCTACTCCCGAATTATTATGGGTGGAACGATTGGCGCTGGAGAGGCTTACATCGACGGTGATTGGAGTACCGAGCAACTCACCGATGTCACACGTGTTTTTAGTGCGAACATGCCGCTTCTGGAAGCCATGAAGGACCAGCAAAACTGGCTCGTAAAGGCGACACTTAAACTCGCACACAGTGCGCGGCGGAACTCGCTGACGGGGTCTCGAGAGAATATCGCTGCCCACTATGATCTTGGGAATGATTTTTTCTCTCTTTTCCTCGACCCCACTCTCATGTACTCATCAGCCGTCTTCCCTGAGGGCTGCAACAATCTGAGCGAGGCCTCGCAGCACAAGCTTCGACTGATCTGCGAAGACCTTGAGCTCAAACCGACAGACCATCTCATCGAGATTGGCACGGGCTGGGGAGGAATGGCTATTTTCGCGGCGGAAAATTACGGGTGCAAAGTCACAACAACAACGATATCGCGAGAACAACTTGAGTACGCCCAGAAGGAAGTCAACGCCCGGGGGTTAGAGGATAAGATTACGCTTTTATTCGAAGACTATCGCGATCTAAAAGGCAGCTTCGATAAGCTCGTGTCCATTGAAATGATTGAGGCGGTTGGGCATGAATACTTTGACACGTACTTTAGCTGTGTCAGCAAGTTGCTCAAGCCAAACGGTAAGGCAGTGATTCAAGCGATCACCATAAATAAACAACGCTACGACGAGTATCGTCGATCAGTGGACTTCATCAAGCGGTACATATTCCCAGGTGGTTGCCTGCCTTCACTGGACGTTATTAGCAGTGCATTGACGCGAAAAACAGACATGCAGATGATCGGTCTTCGCGATATCGCACTCGATTACGCCAAAACACTTGAGCACTGGCAGGAGGGCTTTTTAGCGGAGCTCGACGCCGTGAAGTCGATGGGGTTTGATGAAAAATTCATCCGAATGTGGCGGTTTTACCTCAGCTACTGTGAAGGTGGCTTCCGTGAACGTATTATTGGTACTTATCAGATAACCATGGCGAAGCCGTACTACCGGCCTACATAACTTATGCTTCTATCGTTTGCTCCGATTGCCCTACTTGTCCTCCTCCTGTTCTCAGCGGTTCAACTATTTGGGGCTGACGCTTCCTACGGGCCGAATCAGGTAGCACTGCTGATCGCCACGGCCTGCGCGGGCTTGGTAGGAATGTATCGCGGCATGAGCTGGGCGGACGTGCAAGACAGCATGGTCGACGGTATCAAGGTTGGGCTGGCACCCATACTCATTCTTCTCGCTGTGGGCGGCTTGATTGGTAGCTGGATGATCGCAGGTACGGTTCCCGCGATGATCTACTACGGTGTTTCGATTCTCGACCCCGATATTTTCTTCGCCGCAGCGGCCATCATCTGTGCGCTCGCATCAATCAGTATTGGCAGCTCTTGGACCGTTGCAGGCACGCTGGGTATTGGCCTCATCGGCATTGCCGATAGCTACGGTCTGCCGCCTGCCATGGCCGCAGGTGCCATCATCAGCGGTGCCTACTTTGGCGATAAGCTCTCCCCGCTGTCGGATACCACAAATCTGGCCGCCGCCTGCACCAATGTTGACCTCTTTGCTCATATCCGACACATGCTATGGACAACCGTCCCCGCTTTTTGCGTCGCCTTGCTCTTTTATTCCTTTATGGACTCGGGTTCGGCCGCGGCTCCAGAGCAAATTGCCGAGCTACGCTCAGCAATTCGAGGCGAATTCAATGTCAGTTTTGGCGTCCTGACACCGCTTGTCGTCATGCTGCTTCTCATATGGAGAAAGGTTCCCGCGTACCCTGCCATCATGCTCGCAACCGTTGCCGGCATCATTACGGCGCTGACGCTACAAGTCCCAGTGGTGGAAAAGTTCGCCTTGGCAGCGAACCCAGACACAACAAGACCTCTCCTTGAGGGACTGTGGCGCACACTCTTTGAAGGCTTTCAGGGAACGACCGATAATGAGTCACTCAATAGCCTGATTAGCAAGGGCGGAATAGCCAGCATGCTCAACACGGTTTGGCTGATTGTCAGTGCACTGGCTTTTGGGGGTGTGCTAGAGCGAACAGGCATTTTGAAGCAGATTCTCGATGCGGTGCTCAAGGCAGTGAAGTCCACGGGGGACTTAGTTTTGGCTACCGTTACCGGTGGGTTTGTAACCAACATCCTCGCAGCCGACCAATTTCTCGCCATTGCATTACCCGGGCGGCTTTTCGCCAATACCTACGACGACTTCAATCTAAGTCGAGAAAATCTGTCTCGGACGTTAGAAGATTCCGCGACTATGACGTCGGCTCTCATACCTTGGAACACCTGTGGTGCTTACATGGCGGCAACGCTGGGCGTTGCAACATTTGACTACGCACCCTATGCGATCTTCAACATCGTCTGCCCTCTCATCGCCATCGCCTTTGGCTATTTGTTGNTGAANCAAAAACCCGCAGCNGTTGAGCCCGCATGACNTGGGATTANCCGACGCCCTTCACACACAGCGTGACGGTCTTACCCCAGCACATTGATGCGCTGGACCACACTAACAACACGCAGTACGTCANTTGGTGCAACGATGCNGCGTGGGCACACACCACTGCNCTTGGCTTAGGTGCNAAGGCCTACAAAGCGCTCGACCGAGCNATGGCACTGACAAATGCAGAATATCAATATCTTCANGCCACTCGCCTTGGCGAGCAACTTGAGGTTGGGACATGGATTACAACNTGGGAGNGGCGCATGTTAATGGAGCGCCGTATGCAGATTAAATCANTGCTCACAGGAGAAACNGTTTTACGTGCTCGGCTTCAATTTGTGTGNATTGAGATTTCATCGGGCAAACCAAAGCGTCCACCCAAAGCATTNATTGACGGATACACGCCCGCATTGATTGGCTAGGCGCGGTCCCATGCAAAGGGTAAAANCTCAGCGATAGAGGCTCTCCCCAGACTCAACATAAGCAGTCGATCCACACCTAAAGCGACGCCTGCGCAATTGGGGATTCCTGCCTTTAGAGCCTCAAGCAACCTAACGTCTGGAGTCATCGGCTGTTGCCCGCGCNACTGCCNCTTCGCGTTNTCGTCTGCAAATCGCGCTGCGAGAACCTCCGCCTNGGTCTCTTCCCAATAGCCGTTGGCTAANTCAATACCGNCGTAATANGCCTCGAATCGGGCGGCNACTGTTCTCGCGCCACGGGTGGTGANTCGAGCTAACGCTGATTGNTCAGGAAGAAAGTCAGTGACAAAGACGAGGCCCCACCCNGCGATGGCGGGCTCNATTCGATGCGTCATCAGTAAATCAAGACAATCGAGACGAGANAGCGAGGCATCGATAGAAATACCCTCGGATTCGACCTTCTTGCGAAGCGCCTCNGTCGACACGTCAAACACGTCGACATCTAAAATCTCTGANAATAACGCCGCATAGGACCAAACCTGCCAGGCGCTGACCGGCAAAACCGTCTTAATCAACTGCGNCACCTCGCGAATAAGGTCGAAGTGACTAAAGTCTTTCCGATACCATTCCAGCAACGTAAATTCAGGATTNTGCCGCGCACCACTCTCGCCCNACCGGAAAGCTTTACCCAGCTGATAAATATCACCCAGACCTGAGGCCAAAAGGCGCTTCATAGCATATTCAGGAGAGCTCTGGAGATAGCGCGGGCTGTCAGAGGAGGCAGTGAATAATTCGATATTGGGGTCGGTAACGCCATAGCGAGAAAGGAGCGGGGTGTCGACCTCCAGCACATCACGCTCAGAGAAAAAGGCCCTGATAAATGCTAGTAGCTGCGCACGCGCATGTAGGTCATCAACACGCGCATTGGACTGCCAATCTGACATAACGGCGAAGTGCTAATGGCTTATGATTTAGCCGCGCGACTGACGTACTCACCGCTTCGCGTATCAACACGAATAATCTCGCCTTCTGAAAGGAACAAGGGCACGCGAACGACAGCACCCGTGCTCAAGGTCGCAGGCTTGCTCCCGCCCTGAGCCGTATCGCCCTTCAGACCAGGGTCGGTCTCGGTGATTTCTAATTCAATAAAGTTAGGCGGCGTAACCGCTAAAGGCGCGCCATTGAAAAGCGTAACCTCGTACTTTTCCTGCTCTTTCAGCCACTTCTCTGTATCATCCACCGCGGCCCTGTCTGCAGAGTGCTGCTCGAAGGTATTAGGGTCCATGAAATACCAAAACTCACCGTCGGTGTAGGAGTATTCGAGATCAATATCAAGCACGTCGGCGCCTTCAAGCGAATCCCCCGACTTGAAGGTCTTCTCTAAGACNCGACCNGAACGCAAATTACGCAATTTGACGCGGTTAAATGCCTGACCCTTACCGGGCTTCACATACTCATTTTCGAGAATCGAGCAAGGCTCGTTTTCGAGCATGACTTTNAGGCCTGGTTTGAATTCATTGGTAGAAAAGTTAGGCATGAGTGCTGACCCTGCAGTTTTGTTAAGCGCCNATCATATCAAAGTCGGTGTCTTGCGAGCGAGCACATGGTGCACAGCACCCAANTAAATGCGNATTTCGCNACNGNATGAACGGCAACGTGTTTCACCCCATNAGGTAGAGCGCACCNTCNAGTCCAACGTGGGTTAGCTGATACCTNGCTTGCTCTCGAACGACNGGCTTGGCTCTAAATGCAATGCCGATTCCCGCNGCTTGGAGCATCTTNAGNTCATTGGCACCGTCGCCTACCGCCATGGTCTGAGAAAGATCGATCGACATGCTCTTTGCTATTGCCANCAATCGCGCTCGCTTCTCATCGGCATTTACAATCGGAGGAACCACACGCCCNGTNAGCTTGTCGTCAACAATCTCAAGGGTGTTGGCCANGTATTCGTCCATNTTCAAGNCGANTGATGACGCTGTCCGCAAAGACATCAAAGCCNCCCGAGAGCACAACGGTTCTNACGCCGCGAGCACGCAGCGTCAGCATCAATTCGTGTGCTCCCTCGCTAAACGGGAGAGAGGCNGCAANCTTNTGAGCCACNCGCGCATCCAATCCGTTTAGNAACCCGAGCCGCTCGGTGAATGACTCGTTAAAATCGAGCTCGCCCCGCATGGCGCGCTCCGTTATNTCNACAACACGGTCACCNACACCCGCGTGCTTCGCTAACTCGTCAATAACTTCNCACTGAATCAGAGTCGAATCCATATCAAAGACAGCAAGCTTGATATCGGGCGCATGCTCTTTGGCACTGTGNAGGTTNGCATCAACACCNTCCTTAAGGCCACTNAGGACGATATCTCTTGGATCAAGCTGCGAAGTGTNTCCNGTGAGGCTNAGTCGNANAGCAGATCGCTGACCTTCGAGCGTTTTTGGTANNGGTAGTGCCTNTGTTTGCGCNACGCCAACACCTTCNCNCTGAAGGAACCCTTTTAAANAATTCAACTCAGGCATCTCTGCGGACTTAGCCAAAATAGTGAGTTGCATAACGATCACAGTNCGCTCAATTCAAAGTGAGCATGATACTCTGATCTATCTGTAAATTCGGNAAAGCCGGTGAATAATCCACAGGTGAGGGGGTAATCAAACGTGAGATTCTGGGGGCGCCTCGATTTTGGTCAGCGAGCNGGCGTGGTCGCCGCNATTGCTGTCCTNATTGCAGCGCAAATTACCCTAACCCTTTCACTCATCTCGCAGGAAAATAGCGATGACAATGAGCGCGCNGCCTACGCTCGAGTGATTCTCAGCTCAGCCGCATCCCGCACCTCCGGCCTGATTGCCGCGGGTGACTTACTCACCGTATCGAGNGAGCTTAATCGCTTAATTGCTAACGANCTCGTTGCCGCAGCAAGTGTGGCTGATGTNGAGGGCGAGCCACTNGTCACCGTGGGGACGCCCGTAAGTGACGTNCAATATCANGGCCCGCTCAAAATTGGCCCTGACCTCGCCGGAACCTTGACCATCACATTGAATACNNAGGCCAGGGATACAACCCTTCGCTGGACAATTACAGGCCTTAGCCTTGTGATCGCCNTNTTCATNTATGCCCTCACCACATCGCTCTACCGTGGGCACNCAAATCGACTCTGGTCACTTGTCNCGCGGGTCTCTCAACAGAAAACATCAGAGCGGGCGGGCGATCCATTAGACGAGCTCGATGATGCCCTTTCCGCACTCCCTCTGGATCTTATCGATACCTCCTCATCTGAAGCTATGGACGAGTCNGCGATGCGCTCAATGGCTGTTGTTACGCTCAGCCTGGATCATTTGACNCGATACATCGAAACGCTCGATGAACTGAGCCTTGTCAGNTACGTNGCCACCTACGAAGCCTTACTCANAGCCGTCGCGCAAATGCTCGGGGGAACAACTGACACGAATCGACCACAGAGCCTCTCGATGAGCTTTGAGGGTGAATGGCGGGGAATGACATCACCGCTGCGAGCAACCGTTGGATCAGCTCTTCTGCAGCAATTACTTCCCGTTGCCGAGCGCAGTAGGCGGTTGAAGTTCGCCGCGGGGATCGGCGTAAGCCACAGTGATCTCAGCCGGGGCGAACACGCGTCGGCGTACGCAGGTCTGTACATCCAGACCGCACTGGACGAAGCTCATGTACTTGCACAGCGGGCTGGCACATCAATTAAGTTGGCCACCTCGATCAGCGGCTTTAAAGAGGTCACCGACCTTTTTGACACCATCGATACTGCAGATGGCGATTGCCAACTCGGCTCGCCAACAAGCGCCTTTNTGCCAGAGCTTGAAAAACAGAGCCGATTACTCCAACGACGATTATTNCCAGACGTCGGAGATCAAACGGATCTTCCCTTTTAATCGGTCGTCTTGCTGCTACTGCGCAATAACTAACCCACTGACTTTTTGGAATCCCTTGGGTAGNCGATTGCCACGCCTCCCTCGCTCACCACGATANTGCTCCAAGTCAGACAAGCGCAGTTTTAAGTGCTGCCGTCCNGAATTGACCTGGAGAATATCGTCGTCTCCAAAGACCAATAGTCCAACNAGCAACTCCTCNCTCGACTGNGCTCTCGCCGTGGGAATCCCAATAATTTTGTTCCCTTTGCCTTTGGNAAGCTCTGGAAGNTCCGCTAGTGGNTATATCAGCAAGCGACCNTCGGTCGTTGCCGCTGCCACCANCAAATTCTGTCGCTCCGGNACNGNNACNGGCGGCATNACCTGTGCNCCTTTAGGTAGGCTGAGCANNGCTTTGCCTGCTTTATTCTTGGCGACNAGATCGCTAAATTTCGCNACAAAGCCGTAGCCNGCATCACTTGCCAGNAAAAACTTTTGATGTTCGGTACCTGTCATCAACCCTTCAAACGTAGCACCTGATGGTGGNGAGATCCTNCCAGTCAAAGGTTCACCTTGACCNCGNGCNGAAGGGAGTTGATGNGTTGGAATCGAGTAGGCNCGCCCCGTNGAGTCAAAAACAACGGTCGTCTGATTACTCCGACCNAGTGCCGCAAACTTAAAGGCATCGCCTGACTTATAGTTCAGAGTCTCGGGATCAATATCATGACCCCGTGCAGCCCTGATCCAGCCTTTTTCAGAGACAACGACGGTCATTGGGTCGGCACTGGTCAGCTCGAGTTCTGAAAACGCTTTCGCTTCCTCGACCTGAACGAGATGCGATCGCCGGTCGTCTCCGTATTCGTGTGCAATGTCGACAAGCTCGCCGCGAATGAGCTTTGTCATGAGTGCGTTGCTACTCAAGGTCTTTTCCAAGCCGTCTCGCTCATCGCTGAGATCAGACTGCTCACCACGAATCTTCATCTCTTCAAGCTTAGCCAGATTACGCAGTTTTAAATCGAGAATGGCGTCTGCTTGAATATCAGAGAGCGCGAAGCGCGCCATCAATTCCGCCTTAGGTTCATCCTCCTCGCGAATGATGCGGATAACTTCATCAATATTGAGATAGGCGACCAGGTAGCCCTCTAGAATGTGAAGTCGCTTTAGCACTTTCTCGAGTCGATATTCCAAGCGCCTGCGAACTGTCTGGCGTCTGAACTGCACCCAATCACGCAGAAGCTGGTCGAGCGAGCGAACCCCGGGGCGACCATTCATACCGATGACATTGAGGTTCACGCGGTAAGAACGCTCCAGGTCAGTTGTCGCGAACAAGTGACTCATCATGGCGTCAAGGTCGACGCGATTTGATCGAGGAACGATCACCAACCGTGTGGGGTTCTCATGGTCCGACTCGTCTCGAAGGTCAGACACCATGGGGAGCTTCTTTGCCTGCATTTGAGCGGCAATCTGCTCGAGCACTTTTGAACCCGAAACCTGGTACGGCAGCGCGTTAAGGACGACCGCCCCGTCCTCACGTTGCCACGCGGCACGCATTTTGATGCTGCCGCGGCCGGTGCGATAGATGTCGCGCACCTCCTCGGGCGATGTCGTAATTTCTGCGTCAGTAGGGAAGTCGGGCGCTTGTATGTGTCCGCAGAGCGCGTCGACCGTCGCATCGGGATAATCGAGCAAATGGATTGTGGCGTTCACCACCTCACGAAGATTATGGGGCGGAATGTCGGTCGCCATTCCTACCGCAATACCGGTCGTGCCATTGAGCAATAAGTTAGGCACCTGCGCGGGCAGCACGACAGGCTCGTCCAGACTGCCATCAAAGTTAGGTTGCCAGTCGACAGTCCCTTGCCCCAACTCCCCCAGAAGCACGTCAGCGTATTTAGTGAGTTTTGACTCTGTATAGCGCATTGCGGCGAAGGATTTCGGGTCATCGGCACTGCCCCAGTTCCCCTGCCCATCCACGAGTGGATGACGGTAAGAGAAGTCTTGCGCCATCAACACCATTGCCTCATACGCTGCACTGTCACCGTGCGGGTGGAATTTACCAATGACATCACCGACGGTTCTTGCTGACTTTTTGTATTTGGCCGAGGACTTCAGACCCAATTCGCTCATCGCATACACGATTCGTCGTTGTACCGGCTTCAAGCCATCGCCTACATGCGGCAGCGCTCGATCTAGAATCACGTACATCGAATAATCGAGATACGCCTTTTCGGCATACTCTTTTATCGAGAGCGTTTCCGTTGCTTGGGGCGTGTTGAACATATCGGACATAAACTGACTACTACCTTTGCAAACAAAGCGTTCGAAATTTAAAAGCGCATGACCACAGTCGTGGTAGCCTTCGCTTCTCAGAATTATCTCATAGTAGCGCTATTAACATGGAAGAAATTAAGTGGCGTTGGCGTCATTTCGACACAATGTCAGCCGCAGCGTGGCATGAAGTTTTAATGCTGCGTGCCGATATATTTGTGGTGGAGCAAGCGTGCCCCTACCAAGACCCCGATTACAAAGACCTAAAGTGCTGGCATCTAACCGGGCATATGGGTGATGAGCTAGTCGCAACACTCAGAGTCGTCCCGCCCGGCGTGAGTTATGACGAATGCTCAATCGGGCGCGTATCCATATCACGAAGACTCAGAGGTCAACGACGCGGCGTCGAGCTCATGAAAATCGGCATGGGGTTTTGTGCGTCCAAATGGGATACGGGCATCCGCATCAGCGGGCAAGCCTACCTGCAGGAGTTCTATGAAGCCCTAGGTTTTGTGACCGAGAACGGCCCCTACATGGAAGACGACATACCCCATTACGAGATGCTCTATAGCGGGGCGACTAAATAGCGGCGGCTAAGCAGCCGCCCTCGATGCACGCTTACGCTCGTGCTCTAACAGCAACTTCTTGCGCAAGCGGATGCTGTCGGGCGTCACTTCCACAAGCTCGTCTGAGTCAATGAATTCCAGCGCCTGCTCAAGCGTGTGAAGCACAGGAGTCGTCAGAATCAGCGCTTCATCAGTGCCCGACGCCCTCACGTTTGTAAGCTGCTTGGCCTTTGTTGGGTTCACAACGAGGTCATTGCTTCGGCTATGGAGACCAACGATTTGCCCCTCGTAGACCTCTACGTTTGCCTGAATAAAGAGTCGACCTCGGTCCTGAAGTGTAAAGAGTGCATACGCTAGAGTCTTACCCTTGACCATGGATACCAGGACACCGTTATTGCGCTGTGCGAGCTCCGCCTTACTAACCGGTCCGTAGTGGTCGAATATGTGCGTCATAATCCCACTGCCCGAGGTGAGCGTCATGAACATGGAGCGAAACCCAATCAACCCACGAGCAGGCACAATGAACTCGAGTCGCACACGACCACTCGTATCTTGCACCATGTTCTTCATCTCAGCGCGCCGCTGCCCGAGCTCCTCCATAACACCGCCTTGGTGCTCGGACTCACAATCGATAACGAGCTGCTCGTAAGGCTCACAAAGCTTGCCGTCGATTTCTTTCTGAATCACTTCTGGACGTGATACCCCAAGCTCGAAGCCTTCGCGACGCATGCTCTCGATTAGCACTGACAGATGAAGCTCGCCTCGACCTGACACGACAAACTTATCTGGACTGTCGCCTTGCTCAACCCGCAACGCCACATTGTGAATAAGCTCTCTATCCAGTCGCTCTCTGATGTTCCGTGACGTGACGTACTTGCCCTCTAAACCCGCAAACGGAGAGTCGTTCACTTGGAAAGTCATACTGACCGTAGGCTCGTCAACCGAGAGCGGCGGGAGCGCCTCACTCGCGGACGGATCGCACAGGGTATCCGAAATGTTAAGGGCGTCGATGCCCGTCACACAGACAATGTCACCCGCTTCAGCAGTCTCAACCTCGACGCGCTCTAAACCGTGATACCCCATAACCTGAAGGATTTTACCGCTTCGCGCACCTGCGTCCCGATCGACAATAGAGACCTGAGTGTTAGACGTGAGCTGACCGCGAGTAATTCGACCAACCCCAATGACACCCACATAACTGTTGTAGTCCAAGGCCGAAATCTGCATCTGAAAAGGCCCGTCGGAATTCACCGCAGGTGCCGACACATGATCAACGATCATGTTAAACAAAGGCTCCATATCGTCAGCCATGCTCTCCGGGTCGTCACCGGCNATGCCGTTTAANGCCGAGGCATACATGATGGGNAAATCCAATTGCTCNTCCGTCGCCCCCAAGGAATCAAANAGGTCGAAAACNTGGTCAATTACCCAGTCGGGACGTGCCCCGGGTCGGTCAATTTTGTTAACCACAACAATNGGATTGAGACCCCGTTCAAAGGCCTTAGATGTCACGAAGCGGGTTTGAGGCATTGGCCCGTCAACCGCATCCACAATNAGNAGCACGCTATCTACCATCGACAATACGCGTTCAACCTCGCCTCCAAAGTCNGCGTGCCCGGGTGTATCGACAATATTGATGCGGTAATCATTCCANCGAATAGCTGTGTTCTTCGCNAGGATCGTNATACCGCGCTCGCGCTCTTGATCGTTGGAATCCATGATGCGCTCNGCACCCTGGNTTTTTCGATCAAGCGTGCCTGACTGCTGAAGCAGGCAATCGACCAATGTTGTTTTACCGTGGTCTACGTGTGCGATGATCGCAATGTTTCGAAGATTCTCAATCACAAGGGTTGTCTCTATCGTTGGNNTTTTTTNGCGGGCGCGACTGTACCACAAGCAGCGCAAGGTAAGACCGTGAATAAGCCCTTATAAAGCCGATTCACAACCATTAACAAAAACGCGGCCANGTTGTTCCATCGNCNCNGGGNNGGANTGNCAAACAGCCCCNAAACGCACNAAATAAGTGCNCTTANTGCATNGCCGCACNAAATNCGTGCTTATATNGCCAGCCGCATTACGTTAAATTTTTACTTTCGCANTGAAAAACAGNTACTTACNCAGNNATNACTTTNCATCGAGAAGTGGCACAAGCTTTGCTATNATGTTTCACGAAAGTGCATAAGCGGTTGAGTTACGCACANACANACCGATTAGATCGGGTTTTACAGTCCTNAGGAGGCATCCATGTCAGAGCGCACGCTCAATTTNATAAAAGACAACGATATTCGTTGGGTAGATCTGCGCTTTACCGATACACGCGGTAAAGAGCAGCACGTAAGCATCCCCGCAAGCCAAGTCGACGAAGACTTTTTNGAAGANGGCAANATGTTCGANGGATCGTCGATCNCNGGNTGGAAAGGNATCAACGAGTCAGACATGATCCTCATGCCCGATGACAGCACATCGNTTATCGACCCTTTTACNGACGATGCGACCGCNATTTTGCGATGTGACGTTGTCGAGCCCTCAACNATGCAAGGTTATGAGCGTGACCCACGCAGTGTCGCNAAGCGTGCTGAAGCGTATCTCNCGTCCACAGGCCTCGGCGATACAGCCTTCTTCGGCCCAGAGCCAGAATTNTTTGTATTCGACGACGTAAAGTACAAAGTTGAAATGCAGGGCGCCAGCTANGCGATNAATTCCGAAGANGCCGCTTGGGCGTCAAACGANAGCTTTGATGAAGGCAACACAGGTCACCGACCTGGTGTCAAAGGTGGCTACTTCCCCGTTCCACCCGTCGATTCACTCCACGACATCCGCGCTGCGATGTGCTCTGCCATGGAGCANATGGGTTTGGATGTGGAAGTACACCACCACGAGGTGGGNACNGCCGGTCAGTGTGAAATCGGTATTCGCTTNAANACCCTCGTAGCGAAAGCNGACGAAGTGCAAATACTGAAGTATTGCGTCCANAACGTTGCGCACGCTTACGGAAAAACNGCGACCTTCATGCCAAAGCCANTNGTTGGCGACAACGGTTCCGGTATGCACGTACACCAGAGNATTTCAAAAGATGGCGTGAACACCTTTGCTGGAGACGATTACGCAGGACTTTCAGAGACNGCGCTTTACTACATCGGNGGNATTATCAAGCACGCTCGCGCAATNAATGCGTTCGCNAACGCCTCAACNAACAGCTANAAGCGACTTGTTCCNGGCTTCGAAGCGCCCGTNATGCTTGCATACTCAGCGCGCAACCGCTCTGCATCCATCCGNATCCCCTACGAGCCTTCTCCCAAAGGGAAGCGTATCGAGGTGCGTTTTGGTGATCCAACTGCCAACCCCTATCTCTGCTTCGCAGCGATGATGATGGCGGGTATCGACGGCATCCAAAACAAGATTCACCCTGGAGAGGCAGCCGACAANGATCTNTACGATCTACCGGCAGAAGAAGCGGCTGAGATCCCAACCGTGGCATCAACGCTTGAAATGGCGCTCGACGCACTCGACGCTGATCGTGGCTTCCTNACAGCCGGTGGCGTATTCACTGACGACATGATTGACGGCTACTTAGAGCTCAAGCGCGAGGANGTGGAGCGTCTCAATATGACNACTCACCCCGTCGANTTTGACATGTACTACTCGCTGTANAACAGCGAGCGCAGNGCCCGCAGTACACCGCGGGCTTTTTTTTGCTCTAAATTTCTAGATATCGCGTAACAAAGANAGNAATGCACCAATATAGTGCAAAAACCNACNCAAGGAGGTCCNCTATGAAAAAGTGCTTGTGCCTTTTGGCTGNGACCATCCTTNCGTTTTCANNCCTTGCAANCGCGCAAATCTACAAGTCGGTCGACGCCAACGGCGTGGTTACGTTCAGCGACAAGCCGCNAGCNAAAGAGCGTGGGGCGGCTGAGGAAATGAACCTCCCCACTCAGGTCAATACCGCGCAAGCGCTTNCTGTTGTACCTGCTGAGCCAGAAGCGAGCGGAGACATGGAAGAGATGGCTGAGCGAAAGCTCAGCATCACCCGTCCATCCGACAATGCAACGATTCCCATGGGCGCCGGTATTTTTGACGTNNTNGTGAAGGCGTCAGCCAAACTTGGNGACGGTGAAACTGTCGCNCTCTATCTCGACGGTGAAAAAGTNGATGACGCGCAAACGACGCTTCAATGGACCNTNAGCTATGTCATCCGCGGAGCCCATAAACTCGAGGCAAAGTGGTTTGCAAAAGACGGCTCAGTCCTTGCNGTCTCAGAGCCCATCACTGTCTTCGTCTTAAGGCCCTCGATCTTATGAGTCGGCGCCCATGAATGTATCACCCGGCTTTGATCTAGACTCGCTGACAACTTGCGTTGTCCTTATTGACGAGCACGGCATTGTCGACACACTGAATCAGGCCGCACAAGTGCTGCTTGAAACATCGTCGCTTCGTGCAGTGGGTCTGCCATTTGGCGAGCTTGCCAGCGCCGCAGGGGATGCGGCCATACATTGGCATGAAACACTCACAGCGGTAGTTAGTACTCGCTTACCTGCTGTCAGCAGAGACTTNAAACTGAGCCTCAAAACCGGTCGCGATGTGAGTGTTGATGTGGTGATAACNCCCCTTAACTACGACCGTGACTCGCGCATTCTTCTGGAGATATCGGCGCTGGATCGCGCGCGGGCTATCAGTGAAACGGAAAATTTACGCGAGGCGCAAAGCCGCCTTCACAACGTCGTCAAAGGTCTAGCACACGAAGTAAAGAATCCGCTGGGAGGAATACGCGGTGCAGCGCAACTTCTGGCAAGAAAATTCCCCAATGACGAACTCGATGAATACTCAAGCATCATTATTTCCGAGGTNGACCGTCTCCAAGCTCTCGTGGACAGGCTCCTAGGCCCCAGAGAATCACTCGATAAGCGGCCAATGAATGTGCACGANGTCACAGAGCGCGTCCGCCAGTTAATNGAGGCCGAGGCAGGGAAAAGCATCNCGGTAACGCGGGATTATGACCCCAGCCTCCCTGAGTTCGACGCCGATGCAGACCAGCTGACACAGGCCGTGCTAAACATCGCTCGTAACGCGTGGGAGGCTTCACCTATCGGCTGCTCTCTCACCATTAGAACGCGGAGCAAACGCCAGTACACACTTAACGGTCAGCGACACAAGCTGGTTTGTGCTCTTGAAATAATCGACGACGGTCCGGGCATACCCGAAGACCTTATGTCATCTATTTTCCTACCGATGGTGACCTCAAGGCCTGAGGGTAGCGGTCTAGGACTCTCGCTTTCACAAATGATTTTNACGCGGCACGGTGGCGTTATTCAGGCCAGCAGCCAACCCGGGCATACCTGTTTCACGCTACTTCTACCTATGGATAACTAACATGACAGATGGAAATCAAATTTGGGTAGTAGATGACGACAGCTCCATACGCTGGGTGATTGAGAAAGCGCTGAGCGGAGACAACATCGCATGCAAGACCTTCGAGAATGCAGACGAGTTACTCAGCGCACTTGAGCACGACTNACCTAAAGCCATTATNAGTGACATTCGAATGCCAGGAATGGATGGCCTTACGCTNCTNAAAGAGCTCAAGGCTACCGTACCNGACACACCCGTTATCATCACCACTGCGCACTCTGATCTGGATAGCGCCGTCACCTCTTATGAATCCGGCGCTTTCGAATATTTACCAAAGCCTTTCGACATCGACGAGATGCTTGAGGTTGCCTCTCGAGCGCTTGCTTACACCCAAAAAGCACCATCTGATAGCGCAAATGACCCTAATNGCAGNAAAGAAATCATNGGTAATGCNCCCGCNATGCAAGAGGTATTCAGAGCTATTGGCAGGCTATCTCAAAGCGCCATCACCGTTCTGATCAGTGGTCAATCTGGCTCAGGNAAGGAACTCGTGGCACGGGCGCTCCACCAACATAGCCCNAGAGCAAAAGCCCCATTTGTTGCACTGAATATGGCAGCCATCCCCAAAGATCTGATGGAATCAGAGCTGTTCGGTCATGAAAAAGGNGCTTTNACNGGGGCAGCTGGAAANCGNGAGGGGCGCTTTGAACAAGCCAATGGCGGAACACTCTTCCTCGATGAAATTGGCGACATGCCCCACGACACGCAAACCAGATTGCTTCGCGTACTTGCNGAGGGNGAGTTTTTCCGGGTCGGTGGCGCTACNGCTATCAAGACAGACGTTCGNGTNATTGCTGCAACGCACCAAGACCTGAGGNCACTTGTCGCCGAAGGGTCATTCCGTGAGGATCTGTATCACCGCCTCAATGTNATTGGCATAAACGTACCAAGGCTCGCNGACCGCCGCGAAGACATACCTGTGCTACTCAATCATTTCTTGGCNAAAGCCGCCTCAGAGCTCGGTGTACCCACAAAAGAATTATCCGCACAGGCCAGAGATTATCTAAGCGCATTGGATTGGCCAGGTAATGTTCGTCAGCTTGAAAANACNTCCCGCTGGCTTACGGTGATGGGTGCGGGCAATACCATTTTAATGAGTGATCTCCCGCCAGAACTGGTATCAGAGCAAGANCAAGGCGCACAGCCCGATGGTTCGTGGGAAAAGCAGCTCTCAGATTGGGTAAGAACCAGACTTCTGGCCGGAGAGACGAATGTACTCAAGCANGCCATNCCTCAAATCGAGTCGATNATGATNAGTGCGGCGCTGGAGCACACCGCGGGTAAGAAAGCAGAAGCNGCTGAGCTTCTCGGTTGGGGNCGAAATACCCTNACGCGAAAGCTCAGCCAGCTNGNTTAGTGNGTTGCGCCCTCAGCGGGCTGGTCACCACCCTGTGCTGCTTGCTGCGCCATAGCNTGCGCGTACAGNGCATCAAAATTGACAGGGGCGAGCATNAACGCTGGGAAACCGCCTTTTACGACGATGTTATCGATGGCTTCTCGCGCATANGGAAACAGAATGTTAGGTGCGACCGTNGCAAGAATTTGCTTCAACGGCTCGGCCTCAATACCTGACGCGAAGAAGATACCCGCTTGCTGAACTTCGACCAAAAAAGCGTTTTTATCTTCAATTTTCGCCGTCACGGTGATCGATAGCACCACCTCATGATTACCATCTTCGTCGGCCTTTGCTGAGCGTGTGTTGAGGTCGACGTTAACGCTTGGCTGCCAGTTCTGCCGAAAGATATCGGGCGTCGCGGGCGACTCAAATGAGATATCTTTGGTGTACATGCGCTGCATAGTGAACTGTTGCTGTACTTGGTCATCTTGCGCTGCGCCTGCAGCTTGCTCTTCCGCCATTGCGGTGTCTCCTGTATTCGACGTTTGTTACGCTTCTTCCTGAAGCATGGAATCTAATCGTTGTTGCCGCTCGAGGCCATACAATTCGTCGCAACCTCCGACGTGCTGGTCGCCTATCCATATCTGCGGAACACTTGTTGCACCCGCCATCGCTGCCATCTTTGNNCGCAAGGGCGCGTCACCGTCCACCGAAATCTCGGTAAACGAGACGCTCTTNTNANTTAANAGNTGTTTGGCNCGGACNCAAAANGGGCACCATCGAGTTGTATANATTGTTACTNGNTTCACTTGTTNGTCACCGGNAAACGNTGCTCGTCCCAATTCATCATNCCGCCCGCCATTCGATGCGCCTGGCTAAAACCANTGGCCTTTAGCTGTTTNACCGCTGCACTGGCGTTGGTCCCCATTCGACACACCGCAATAACGGGCTTGTCCTTGTAGTTCTCGAGCTCGCCCAGTCGNCCTAATAAATTCGCAGCCGGTATATTGACTGCCTCTGAGATATGGGCGCGCTTNTAGTCTTTTGCGTCTCGAACGTCGAGAAAAATGCCACCTTCTCNGTTAGTAAGATTAATAGCTTGCTGAGGACTCAGTGCGGGNCCAGCCTTGCGAGACTCAGTGAACAACAGCAAGTTCAGACTCAAAAGTAGCGCAAACACCAAGACCCACTGCTCGGAGATGAAAATCAAGAAATGACTGAACGACACGGGTGCTCTCTGGCCTTACGGGATGGTTTGTGTGCGCCGCAGTATACGTGCTTCATACCACCCTCTCCAGTGGCACTATCAACATGTGACATAGGTGATCTTTGCCTGCCATGACTGCTAAAATGTCTCGTGTGCTCAGAGGAAAGCTTATGCCCCCAACTAGCCCCGTTGTTTCACCTGCAATCCTTGTCATTCTGGATGGGTTTGGATATCGAGAAGCGAGCGAAAATAACGCGATCTTCCATGCCCAAACACCCACGTTTGACCGGCTATGGCGTGAAGGAGAGTCAACACTTGTATCCGGGTCGGGCCTAGATGTGGGGCTACCCGAGGGTCAAATGGGGAACTCTGAAGTTGGGCATATGAGTCTGGGATCAGGTCGAATTATTTATCAAAGCATCACGCGCATTGATAAAGCGATTGCCGATGGCGATTTCGACACGAATAGCGCTTATTGTGATGCTATTGATAACGCAGTGGCTGTCGATGGCGCTGTGCACTTATTTGGCTTGCTCTCTCCCGGTGGCGTCCACAGCCACGAAGACCATATTTTTGCGGCCGCACGACTGGCTCACCAACGTGGTGCAAAAGCTATCTATTTGCATGCCTTTCTGGATGGGCGAGATACGCCACCGCGAAGCGCACAAGCATCGATCGAAAGGGCCGAAGCAGAGCTCGCATCGCTGAAGGCGGCGCGCATAGCCACGGTACAAGGTCGTTACTTTGCCATGGACAGAGACAAGCGATGGGATCGAATTGAAGCGGCAGCAAGGCTTTTGATCGAAGGTGAGGCTGCGTTTAGTTGCGACTCCGCAATGCAGGCATTGACAGAGGCCTATGCGCGGGGCGAAAACGATGAATTCGTGGCTCCATCATGCATTGGTGACGCCGCACCGATTATGGACGGTGACGCCGTACTGTTTATGAACTTCCGAGCTGACCGCGCGCGACAGCTGACGCAGGCTCTTACCGATACAACCTTCACTGAATTTTCTTGTCGTCAACCCAACGTCTCGTTTGTCACAACCACCGAATACTATGAGGGTGTGAAGGCTACAGTTGCATTCGCCCCTGACGTAATTGAGGACACCTTGGGTGAGGTCATCGCCGCAAATGGCTTGAAGCAAGCGCGAATTGCAGAGACCGAGAAGTACGCCCACGTGACGTTTTTCTTTAGCGGCGGGCGCGAAGCGCTTTTCGATGGCGAAGAGCGGGTTCTTATTCCATCGCCCGATGTCGCCACCTACGACCTACAGCCGGAAATGTCCGCCGATGACGTAACCAATGCGGTCATCAACAGCATTCAAACGCAGTCACATCAGCTCATTGTTGTGAACTTTGCTAACGGTGACATGGTGGGCCATACGGGTAATTTTGATGCCGCCGTGAAAGCAGTGGAGACGCTCGATGCGTGTGTAGCAAGGCTGGAAAGCGCTGTTCTGGCGGCCGGTGGGCAGGCACTGATTACCGCCGACCATGGGAACTGTGAGCAAATGCATGACCACCACGCAGCGCAGCCCCATACTCAACATACCACTGAACCGGTGCCCTTATTCTATATCGGCTCCCATCCAAGGCGGTTCAGAGAAGCCCCAGGCGTTCTTGCTGACATAGCACCGACGGTGCTCGATATCATGGGCCTTCCTAAGCCGCCCGCAATGACGGGAACGTCGCTTCTACAGGCCGTCGAATAATCCACCGTGAAGCCGCTTTCGCCTTTTAGTGTTTGTGCCGCGTTACTCGGCATTGGACTCAGTTTTGCCACACCTTTAGCGGCTGCACAACCCACTGACGACCCGGCCACGGCAGAGGAAGCGAAAGAGGAAATTGCACGCGTTAATCGAGAAATCGCCGCTCTCGAAAGTATGGTCGTCTCGAGATCCAGCGAACGTGCCAAGCTTCAAAGTGCGCTTCGTGACACCGACACAGTCATCGCAACAACGAATCAATCCATTGCACAAAGTACCCGCAGCATCGAGATGCTGAATCGCAGAATCAACAACTTAGAGGCCGAGGCTGTCTCTCTAGAACGCGATATTGCGTCGAGGCAGTCACAATTGGAGCGCGCCTTAGGTGCGTTTTCTATTTTGAACCAAGGCGGGGATTTGAAGATTTTACTGGGTGACAGTGGTGCGCATGAAACCGAGCGCCATCGAGCGTATTTTGACCTATTGCTGCGTGAACAATTAGCGGAGATAAACGCATTCAAAGTGGCGGTCAGCACTCTCGACGCGAACCAAAAGGAACAAGAGGCAATCCGGGCCGATCAAGAGCACAAGAAAAAGGTGTTGAAAGAACAACAGGCCGATCTGCTCGCACAGCGAAACAGTCAGAGATCAATCATCGCCGAGCTCAGCGCCTTACTCGCGCGCGACGGCCAACAAATTGAGGCGCTAAAGGAAGACTTCGCTCGTCTCAATACGCTTTTAACAGAACTCACTCGACGAATGGCCGATCTTAATTTGCTCGGTGATTTTGAAGACTTCGCCTCGACGGCAGGTAAGCTACGCGCACCGATTAAAGGCCCAAGCAAAACGCGCTTTGGGCAGAAACGCGATCGCGGCGATCTTCGCTGGCAGGGCTGGCTCATGCCCGCCGGTCGCGGAACAGCGGTCCGCGCCATACATTTCGGACGAGTTGTCTACGCAGATTGGCTCAGAGGTCAGGGTTTGCTTACTATCATCGATCACGGCAATGGTTGGATGAGCCTTTACAGTAGAAATGAAAGCCTCTTGAAAACAACGGGCGACTGGGTCGCACCGGGTGAGGAAATCGCGCGAGTCGGCTCAAGCGGAGGCGCTACGGACCCTGCGCTGTATTTTGAGATACGTTCTGACGGCGTGCCCGTTGACCCTGCTAAATGGATTCAGTGAGACTGATAAAACGATGAATATCACTACCCCAAAAAAACGGCGCCCGCGCAATCAGCTTTTTGTTGCGGCACTGACGGCGGCACTCTCACTCACAATTTTGGAGGCATGGAGCCAAACGGAGGATCCAGCGGCGGTAGAGGTCAAAACGACGCAATCCGCACAGGCGATTGAACCGGAAACGGACCCAGCTAAGACTCGCGAGCCGGTCAGTATTTCATTTGATGAGTTGCAACTCTTTGCCGACACCTTTGATGCCATTCGCAGAGGTTACGTTGAGGAAGTCACCGACGCCGAACTCTTTGAAATGGCCGTAAAAGGAATGTTGACTAGCCTTGATCCGCACTCGGCCTACTTAACAGACGACGGCTACAGCAATTTGCAGGAATCAACCGAGGGCCAGTTCACGGGTCTTGGGATCGAAATTGGTTACCGCGGTGGCTTTATTTCCATCGTCACCCCTATCGACGGATCGCCCGCAGAGGACGCAGGACTCCAAGCGGGAGATGTCATTTTGAAAATTGATGGCACGTCTACTCAGGGCATGTCGACAAACGAATCCTCAACCTACATGCGCGGCCCTGAAGGCACCACCGTGACGCTTGAAATTGGCCGGGCCGGTGAGAGCCAACCGCTTGATATCATTGTCACCCGCGGGGTCATCGACGTCCCCAGCGTTCGGTCGAGAGAAATAGATTCTGGCTATTGGCTCATTCGCGTATCTCGCTTTCAGCGCGACTCGGGAAAAGAGGTCGCTGACGCTTTGCTCGATGCCCTCGAAAAAGGGCCGGTTAACGGTGTTGTGCTCGACGTCAGAAACAACCCTGGCGGTGTACTCAACGCCAGCGTCGAAATGGCCAGTAACTTTCTAGATGGCGGTCTTGTTGTCTACACCCAAGGCCGGCACCCCGAGTCAAAAACCGTGTTAGAAGCGGAGCCCGGAGAGCTATTACCGGATGTCCCAATAGTCGTAATGGTGAATGGCGGCTCAGCTAGTGCCTCAGAGATTATCGCCGGTGCACTGCAAGACAGAGGCAGGGCCGTGATCATGGGCACCCGCAGTTTTGGCAAAGGGTCAGTCCAAACCGTGTTACCGGTTTCAGAGACCAAAGCACTGAAATTGACGACATCGCTGTATTACACGCCCAACGGCCGATCCATTCAGGCAGAAGGCATCGTTCCCGACGTAGTGGTAGAGCGCGCGCAGCTTACAAGTCTTGAGCAGGGGCGCAGACTTCGAGAGGCTGATTTAAATCGCAGCCTGAAGAATACCGCTGAAGCGCAAGCCTCTGAAACCGAGGAAATGGCCAGCTTGCGGGAAGACGATAACCAATTATACGAGGCGTTTACCCTGCTGAAGGGGATCAATGTTTATAAGCGAATTGATGCCAAACGTTCAGAGGTGACGGCTTCTGAACTTGCGTCCCCAGATCAGACGACCGAGGAAGTAAAAGCGCTTAATGAGTAACGTCCTCGGCTAGCGCCGAACATGAATACCCGCACTCGCTAAATGCGCTTTCGCCTGGGCGACCGTGTAAGTGCCAAAGTGAAAGATACTGGCTGCGAGCACGGCATCGGCGCGACCTTCAGTGAATCCATCTACGAGGTGGTCAAGATTGCCAACGCCGCCAGAGGCAATAACCGGTATATCGACGGCATCTGAAATGGCGCGAGTAATGCCTAGGTCGTAGCCATCCTTCGTGCCATCCCTATCCATACTGGTTAGCAGAATCTCGCCCGCACCGAACTCTGCCATTTTTTTTGCCCAGGCCACCGCTTCAAGTCCAGTCGCCTTCCTACCACCGTGCGTGAAGAGTTCGTATCGACCCGAGCCATCACCGAGGTCTTTCACGTCCATAGCAACGACAATACATTGTGAACCAAAGCGCTCTGCCGCCTCTTTCACAAGCTCAGGGTTGAAGATGGCCGCCGTGTTGATGCTGACCTTATCGGCGCCCGCGTTAAGCAGTGTGCGAATATCGCTTACCGCTCGCACACCTCCACCAACCGTAAGCGGTATGAAAACCTCTGACGCTATCTGCTCAACTGTGCGGTACGTGGTATCACGTTGCTCGTGCGTCGCTGTTATATCGAGAAAGGTTATTTCGTCGGCACCCGCGTCGTTGTATCGACGCGCTATCTCCACAGGATCACCGGCGTCGCGGATGCCAACAAAATTGACCCCTTTGACAACACGTCCCTGATCAACATCGAGACAGGGAATTATGCGCTTGGCGAGCGCCATCAGCCGCGCACCAACTGGTCTGATAGCGCCTGGGCTTCAGCCACATTCAAAGTGCCTTCGTAAATTGCACGCCCAGTGATCGCGCCGACAATACCGTTATGGCTAACCTCTGCTAGACGACGAATATCTTCGATGTCGGTGACACCCCCCGACGCGATGACAGGAAGCCCGCCCTCAACGGCCAGATTGACAGTCGCGGCGATATTCACGCCCTGCATCATGCCGTCGCGCTCAATGTCTGTGTAGACAATGGCCTCGACACCGGCATCGCGAAAATCGCGCGCCAGATCCACAGCTTGTACGGTACTGGTCTCCGCCCAACCGTCGGTGGCAACAAACCCCGCCTTGGCATCGATACCCACGATAATGTGCCCCGGAAAACGCGCACAAGCCTCGTGGACAAATTCAGGATTCTTTACAGCAGCGGTACCGATGATGACGTAGTGAACGCCGGCGTTTAAGTAGCTCTCAATCGTGTTGCAGTCTCTAATTCCACCACCGATTTGAACTGGCAGGCTAGGTAAAGCCTGCGTGATGGCCTTGACCGCGGCAGCATTTTTAGGGGTGCCGGCAAAGGCGCCATTGAGGTCAACCATATGCAGCCTGCGCGCGCCGGATTGCGCCCACTGTGCGGCCGTCGCTACGGGGTCATCAGAGAACACAGTGCTGTCGTCCATATCGCCTTGGCGCAAACGAACACACTGACCGTCCTTTAGGTCTATTGCTGGAATGACTAACATCTACCGTCCCAATCTAAAAAGTTTGCCAACAGCTTCACACCGTTGTCGTGACTCTTTTCCGGATGAAATTGCGTTGCGAACACATTTTCATGGGCCACCGCAGCTGAACCTGTGACGCCGTATTCGAAAATTCCACTCACCAACTCGCACTGATCGGCGGGCACATAAAAACTGTGTACGAAGTAAAAATAGGCATTGTCTTCTATGTTGTTCCACATCGGGTGCGGTGTTAACTGCCTCACGCGATTCCAACCCATGTGCGGCACTTTCAGTTTGACGCCCATCTCGTCGCGATGATCATGTGGAAACCGCGCAACGGGACCCGTCAAGCAGTCAAGACAATCAACGCCGCCGTTTTCCTCTGAGTGTGTCATCAGCGACTGCATACCCACACAAATGCCCAACACCGGTGTGCCCGCTTCAATGACACGCTTCAACGTTTCATCACAACCCAAACGTCTGAATTCACTAATGCAGTCGCGAATGGCGCCAACGCCGGGAAAAACAACACGGTCAGCCTTCAAGATCGGGGCGCGATCGGCCGTGACAACAACATCCTCTGCACCGGCTTTGCGCAGCGCACTTTCTACGGAGTGAAGGTTGCCCATGCCGTAGTCGATAACGGCAACTGTTTGTGTCATCGCCTTACAAAACGCCTTTCGTCGATGGCATTGCCGACGGGGCACGCTCGTCAGCGGATACGGCCATTCTAAGCGCACGACCAAATGCCTTAAACATTGTCTCGGCTTGGTGATGGCTGTTCTCACCTTTTAAATTATCGATGTGCAACGTAAGTTGCGCGTGATTAACCAGCCCGTGGAAGAACTCTGCGAATAAATCCACGTCAAAGTCACCGACTGATGCGCGCGTAAAGGGGACGTTGTAGTGGAGACTGGGACGACCAGAAAAATCGATTACAACACGCGATAAGGCTTCATCGAGCGGTACATAAGCATGCCCGTAGCGCAAGATACCGCGGCGATCTCCAACCGCCTCGGCCAACGCCTGGCCCAACGTAATACCAATGTCCTCAACGGTGTGGTGTGCGTCGATGTGTAGGTCGCCATTCGCTTTTACGTTCAGATCAACCATCCCGTGTCGAGCAATCTGATCGAGCATGTGCTCCAAGAAGGGCAGCCCTGTATCGAACTCTGCTTTACCGGTGCCATCGAGGCAGACCGAGACAGTAATCTGTGTTTCCAATGTGTCTCGAGACACGGTTGCTGAACGAACTGTCGTTTGAGCGTTGTCCATCTGTTTTTCCTAAACTTGAGTCGACCGCACCTATGAGGCGCTACACTAGGCGGCGAATTGTATAGCAAAGCGCCAGTCAGCTCATCTTATGAACGAATTGCCTCCCTTCTCAGAGCGACTATTAACGTGGTTTGATCAACATGGCCGCAAATCATTGCCCTGGCAGCACAATCGCACGCCCTACCGCGTATGGGTCTCAGAGATCATGTTGCAACAGACTCAGGTGGCAACAGTCATACCCTACTACACCCGTTTTATGGACCGGTTTCCAGAGGTAGAGGACCTAGCAAAGGCACCTATTGATGACGTATTGAGCCTGTGGACGGGTCTGGGGTACTACGCTCGTGCTCGCAATTTGCACAAAACGGCCTGCCTTGTTGCAAACGATTACGACGGGCAATTTCCGGACTCGGTAGAGGGGCTTGAATCGTTACCGGGGATTGGACGATCCACAGCCGGCGCCATTCTTACCCTCGGGCATAGCGGATGGGCACCTATTCTCGACGGGAATGTAAAGCGTGTCCTAGCCCGGTATTACGCTATCGCAGGTTGGCCGGGTCGGGCCGACGTACTCACCGCGCTTTGGTCTGCGTCAGAGCGGGTGACACCGCATCAGCGGACCGCTGATTACACCCAAGGCATCATGGATTTGGGTGCGACGCTGTGTACAAAGTCGAAACCCGAGTGCCTGTTCTGCCCTCTGACTGACGACTGCCAAGCAAGACTTGCCGGCACACAAGCTGCCTACCCGGGGAAGAAGCCTAAAAAGGCGACTCCCACTCGCAACACCCATTTCGTCATCTGCGTAGATGAACAAGGTGATGTTCTACTTGAAAAGCGTCCACCATCCGGTATCTGGGGTGGGCTCTGGTCATTCCCGGAAGTACAAAATACTGAAGCCTCTGCTATTCAAACGAGTGAATCTCAGGTTGAGGCTGTCAGCCCCGTGATGTCGTGGCTTTCTGAGTATCGATTCGTCACGACTAAACCACCTGAGCATCAAGCCGTACATACACACACCTTCAGCCATTTTCGGCTCGATATTACGCCTGTGCTCTGTCGCGTTGAGACTGGTGTGTCAAGAATAGCTGACCGTGACCGTTACGGCTGGTTTACAATAGCGCGCGCTTTGACGCTGGGCCTACCGGCACCTGTGGTCAAAATACTGCAGTCACTCACTGTGTAAGCTCATACTAAGGATTTCTGGAATGCGTACCGTACACTGCCGCCGCTACAACAAAGACCTCGAAGGTCTCGATCGACCACCGCTTCCCGGAGCAAAGGGACAAGCCATTTTTGACTCGGTCTCAAAGCAAGCTTGGGGCGACTGGCAAGCGCTTCAGACCATGCTTATTAANGAAAAGCANCTCAATATGATGGATCCCGATGCGCGTAAATACCTATCGGAACAGATGGAGCTTTTTCTAAGCGGTGGTGAACATGACCACGCGGAAGGCTACGTTCCCCCCTCACAGTCCAATTAAATAAAACCCNNACGAGAGATATTTAAATGCGCAGAGTCTTGCCATGGNNAATTACGGTAGCCGGTTGCTTCTTNGTAACTGGCGCGCTGGCCACAGTGAAATACCAACAGATTACTGCCGCCATCGCCTTTGGCGCCTCTTTTCCAGANCCCTATGAAGTGGTCAGTGCACANAAGGTGAGNACCGTNTCCCACACGCCTGTTCGACGTTTGGGTGGCACTGTCCGTCGTCCAGAATATGTGGAGATTAGCCCTGAAGTGGGTGGNCGAATCGTCGCCCTNCCGTTTCAATCTGGCGCNGCGGTCAAAAAAGGACAACCGCTGCTNGANCTGTTTTCAGCCGACCTCACNGCCCAACAAGAGGCACTCAGGGCAGAGCGTGACCTNACGATTACCCAATTGGGNCGAAGCCGAAAACTTAAGGCGCAGTCGCTCATTGCACAGGATGACATCGACGTCCAAGAAGCNCGTCTTAACGCGTTGAACGCACAGATCCGTGCCATCGATGCACANTTGACACGGCTGACGCTAACGGCGCCTTTTGATGGCCGCATGGGTATCTATACCCACGTCGTGGGGGACATGATTGATAGCGGCGAAATCATCACTGACTTCACCGGCTTGGGTGCGAAACGGTGGATCGACTTCAAGGTGCCACAAGGTCTTGCACGAATTGTTGTCGGCGATACCGTGAATATTTTCGACCTCGATAATTCTCTTTTAGGAACAGCGAGGGTGATTGTTGTTTCAGACACCATCGACGCCACCACGCGCACTTTCGACGTACGAGCAATGACGCAAAATGCTCGCTTAAAACACGGAGAATTGCTTCAAGTCGAGTTGGCTAGTGGCACACCANGTATTGTGTATNAGCTCCCACCCGCCAGTATCCGTTGGGACACCGANGGCACTTANATTTTCGAANTAGCAGACGCCGAAGCCGGTGCTCAACAGCCCCTGCGNGCTGTGCCNATGCGGGTCACGCTCATCGATNAAACCGCAAACTCGGCGATCTTCACTGCGGACTTAGATGAAACGGCGCTTTTTGCGACNACCGGTTCATTTAAGCTCTCAGACGGCGTACTTGCCCGTATTTATTCTGGGNCGANGTGATTATGGCGGATCTGAAANACCGGCCTCGCTGGAATGACATCTTTGTAAAACGCCCNGTNATTGCGATTGTCGTGTCGCTGTTTCTTCTTCTCGCCGGCCTCCGCTCTGCGGTAGATATCCCCGTTTTGCAGTTCCCGGTTATTCAAAGTTCTTCGATCCAGATCATCACGCCCTACCCNGGCGCGACGGCCGAGTCGGTACAAGGCTTCGTCACCGAACCNATTGAGCGCGTCGCCAACGCGATTCCAGGGGTCGATTACGTTGAGTCCGTCACCACATCGGGCGAGAGCATCGTCACCGCTTGGATGCAGCTCAACGAGGACAGCACAGACGCGCTCGCNGAGCTGTCATCAGGACTGAGTCAGATTAGGCTTGAACTGCCAGACGGTGCCGAAGATCCGTTCATTGAGGTAAGCCGGGCGGACAGCCCCTACGCCAGTTTTTATCTGGCGGTCAGTGTTCCCAANACGCGGTCTTTAGGCGAGGTTACTGACATCGTTCAACGNGATATCGTGCCNCAGTTAACATCCGTTCCGAATGTTCAGCGTGTTGAGAACAGCGGTGTTAAGCCNGCCATGCGGATTTGGCTCAACGCCTGGAAGATGGCGGCNCTTGGCGTAACCGCGCACGACGTGCGNGATACCTTACAGAGNAANAATGTCATTGGNGCATTNGGCGCCAGCGANAGTGCAACTCAGCGCATCACNTTGAAGACAGATGCGACNGCNAGGACNGCTGACGACTTCCGGTCCATGATCATCCGGGCTGAAGAAGGCGCAGAAATCCGTCTGGGAGANGTNGCTCGCATCGAGCTTGGNATGGAAGACATGCAAATGCGCAGTCGCTATGCACAGGANCTNGTCGTNTTCCTGCCNATTTATGCGGCCCCTGGTGCAAGTGAGATCGCCGTTGCCGACGCNCTGTACGANCGNATTGAAGANATTAATAAGGTACTGCCTGAAGACCTCGAACTCATCATGGCGTTCGATATTTCAAATTACATGCGTGACTCGCTTCGAGAAATCGTGACCACATTAGGCGAGACNATCCTGCTGGTCGGNTTCGTTGTTGTCGCNCTGATGGGNTCATTCAGAACCGCGCTTGTNCCGCTCATGACGATACCTATTTCCCTACTCGGTGCCGTGGCCGCCATGTCCGTCATTGGCTTTTCTTTCAACCTTCTGACGGTACTCGCCATCGTCCTATCGGTGGGTTTGGTGGTCGACGACGCCATTGTGGTGGTGGAAAACGTCGCTCGAAATTTGAGGGCCGGTATGAGTCGCTATCAAGCGGCCCTAACCAGTTCGAGAAGGCTGCTCGGACCTATCGTTGCCATGACGGCAACGCTTGCGGTGGTCTACGCACCCATTGGTTTCTTATCAGGCCTTTCTGGCGTGCTTTTTCGAGAGTTCGCCTTCGCGCTAGCGGTCGCGGTTCTCATCTCCGGCTTCGTCGCCATGACCTTGTCTCCTGTCCTGAGTGCGTGGGTCTGCCCTGACAAAGGACATGAATCCCGGACCACACGCTGGGTCAACCAGCGCTTTGACGCAACGGCTGACGCTTACTCCCATGTCGTCGATTTCTCGCTCAAATGGCGTTATCAACTTATCACGGCGGGTGTCTTCTTCTCCTTGCTATCGGCACCGCTATATCTCTTCTCGCTCAAAGAGCTCTCTCCCGTTGAAGACCAAAGCAGTCTCGGTTTGGTTTTTGAATCAGCACCAGAATCGTCGCTACAGGAAACCTACGAAGGTTTTTATCAGGTCGTTTCTACGCTGGAGGAAAAGCCTGAGCCCTCCTACATGTGGCAAATCGTACAGCCCAATGGCGGGTTTGGTGGACAGGAGTTTGTGCCACCAGAGGAGCGTGATCGCAGGGTCACAGATATGGTTTTTGAGATTTACCAGAGCATCAAAAACTCCCCGATTGTCTCGGCCATTCCGTTCGAAGAGGCCTCCTTGCCATCGGCGGGACGATTTGATGTTGAAGTCGTCATTACGTCCTCAGACACCAACGAGAATATGCTCGACGTAGCGCGAGAAATGGTCGACCAAGCCCAGTCCTCCGGCAGCTTTCTGTTTGTCGAAACGGATATCAAGATTGATCGCGTTGAAGCCGAGTTTGAAATAGATAAGGAGCGCTTGGCTGACCTTGGCATGAGCTTAGGAGACCTCTCTGCACAAATGGGGCTAATGGTTTCGCCTGCCTACGTAACACGCTTCGACGAACGGGGACGTGCTTATCGCGTTATTCCAATGTTAGAAGATGCGCAGCGAAGCTCGCCCTCAGCGTTGCTCGATATCCCGGTTCGCATTCCAAACGACGAACTTGTGCCATTTGGCTCGCTGGTAACGCTGAGTCGGTCTACTCAGCCCAGAGCCCTCACTCGGTTTCAACAAAAAGACGGGTTTAAGATCTATGGCGCGATCCTTCCGGGCACCACAAAAGATCAAGGCCTTAAGATCATCGAAGACATTGCTAGCCGCATGCTCCCGGAGGGATATGTACTCGATTACCTGGGTGAGTCGCGTGAATTACGAAGTGAAGGCAACACCATGGCCGGTGTGCTCTTGATTGCCACCGCACTTGTTTTCTTGGTTCTAGCCATACAGTTCAATAGCTTTAGAGATCCCCTCATCATTCTCTTGGGGTCCATACCACTGGCGTTGTTTGCCGCGTTGACGATTACCTTCCTCAACTTCAGCACCATCAATATTTTCTCGCAGGTCGGTCTTGTCACCCTCGTTGGGCTGGTTACCAAAAACGCGATATTAATTGTCGACTTTGCCAATCAGGAGCGCATTGCCGGGGTTGAGAAGCTTCAGGCGATCAAAAACGGTGCGATCGCCCGATTACGACCTGTTCTGATGACAACGGGCGCAACCGTCCTCGGGCATTTTCCGTTAGTTTTGGTGACGGGTGCCGGCGCAGAAGCGAGAAATAGCATTGGTGCCGTATTGGTATTTGGCATGCTCATTGGAACGCTGTTTACGTTAGTGATTCTGCCGGCTGTTTACGCGGTGCTCGCCTCCAATCGCGACATGACGAAAGACGCTAAAAGCAGTGAGATTGAGGCGAGCTTGGATAATGAAGCCGCAATCGCCTAGTTTACTTGACGGCTAAACAACTCAACGGTTTAATACGCGCCCTCCGAAGTACTTTCTTCAGATTAGCCCAGGTAGCTCAGTTGGTAGAGCAGGGGATTGAAAATCCCCGTGTCGGCGGTTCGATTCCGTCCCTGGGCACCATTCCAATAAGCTAAGAGTGCACTTGCGAACGTCGCGGACTTACCCTTCTCGTTCTTACCCTTCTCGAACTTACCAAAGCGGCTCTGAGTTCCACCTTGGACGGCAAAGCGCTCAACGGTAAGGTTATTAAGAACGCAAAGAATCGCCTTTTGAGGGTAAGTAA
>NZIJ01000067.1 GCA_002689915.1 Halieaceae bacterium
CCAAAGCCTGAGGGGTACCGAAAAGCCCTAAGACTGATGGAGATGGCTGAGCGGTTCAATATGCCAGTTGTCACCCTAATCGATACGCCGGGAGCTTATCCGGGAATCGATTCCGAGGAGCGCGGCATTTCCGAGGCTATTGCTCAGAACCTGGCTGTCATGTCGCGTCTGCGGACTCCGATCATTTGTGTTGTGATTGGCGAAGGTTCCTCAGGCGGTGCCCTAGGTATCGGCGTGGGTGATCATCTCGCCATGCTGCAGTACTCAACGTATTTCGTTATTTCACCCGAGGGCTGCGCCAATATCATTTGGAAGAGTAGCGAGTTTGCCCCACAGGCGGCAGAGGCGATGGGGGTTACCTCGTCCACGTTGCAAGAGTTGGGGATCGTCGATACGACCATTGAGGAGCCCATGGGCGGCGCTCACCGAGATGTCGATGAAATGGCGCGGCGCATCAAAGAGCATGTATCAGGTCAACTGGATCGTCTTTGCAGTACGGATACAGATGAGCTTGTCGAGGCGCGCTATCAGCGGCTGATGGCCTACGGTAGTCACTAATCCCATGCCCACGCCGTTGCTCGAGGCCCTAGAAGAGCATTCGGCGGCCCTTCGCTCCGCTACGCGAGTTTATGTTGGATTCTCAGGTGGTATCGACAGCCACTGCCTATTGCATGCTTTGACGACCTTCAGTCAAAACGAGCCGCTTCCATCGGTTACGGCTATCCACGTCAATCATGGTCTTCATGCTGACGCCGACGCATGGGAAATGCAGTGCCGGAAAATAGCCGGTGAATTAGGCGTCGATATTGTCATCGAGCGTGTTGGGGTTAAATCCAAGCCCTCGTTAGAGGCTCAGGCGAGGACGGCGCGTTATGAGATTTTTCAAAAATACCTGACTGAGAATGCGCTCTTATTGCTAGCGCATCATTTGGATGATCAAGTTGAAACTGTGCTGTTCAGGCTGATTCGCGGGGCAGGCTCTACAGGGCTCAGCGGTATCCCCAAAACTCGCCAAGTAGGAGCTGGGAACCTATTAAGGCCGTTTTTGGGCGTTCACCGCTCAGAGATCGAGGCTTATGCGTCTGAGCTGGGCCTACAGAGCATTCATGACTCCAGTAATGACGACCTCGCTCTCGACAGAAACTTTTTGCGCCACCAAGTGTTGCCAATGATCGAGGCGCGCTGGCCAGGTTATCGCTCCGGTATCTCTCGCACTGCACAGATCATGGGCTCAATCGATGATGCATCGACAGACGCCTGGTATCAGTGTCCCTTGGGCTGTCCAAGCTTGGATATTGATTTTCGTGAAGCGGAAACATTGCATGCGGCCGTTCACGCGAAACTCAAGGCCATGGGCCTCGACTTGCCAGCCTTCGATGCACTAAGAGAGTTGTCTCGGCAATGTCTAACCGCTGGACGAGACAAAACACCAACCTTGTATACCGATGCCTATGCGCTTAGTTGTTGGCGAGGCAGACTGCAAATTTTACCGGCGACCATTGCGCCATGCGAACCGGAAGAGGTCGTGGTAGGTCGGGTTATCTCACGCGCTTGGGGCAGCTTATCTTGGGTCGCTGCCAACACCGGTCTTCCCGAGGGCTCGCGGGTTTCACTGCGACCCATAGACGAGGGAGAGCGGGTCAGATTTCCCGGAAGACCGAGTCGGCCTATCCGCCATGGCATGCAAGAAATGGGTATAGCACCTTATTGGCGTGCCAGCGTGCCAACGGTATGCGTCAATGCGGAGGTGGTGGCAGTCGCCGGTTTAGGCTGCACCGAACAAGGCGCGCACATTTTCAATGAGAATTCAGAGGGATTAGTACCGATCTGGCCCCCGCCAAAAATCCGCATTGGAAATTGAGCCAGCCTGCACTCTTTGGTAAGCTGAACGCCCATCGGAGCTATGCTATCGGCAACACCTTGTTAGCCGCCCCACAGTTCCCGTTGCTTTGGTGGAGTCCATGACGCGATACGTATTTGTTACCGGTGGTGTTGTTTCCTCGTTAGGGAAAGGCATAGCCGCAGCATCCCTTGCTGCAGTGCTTGAGGCGAGAGGCCTCAAAGTCACACTACTGAAACTTGACCCCTATATTAACGTCGATCCCGGGACGATGAGTCCATTTCAGCATGGTGAGGTCTTCGTTACCGACGATGGGGCTGAGACCGACCTTGACCTTGGTCACTACGAGCGGTTCACGCGGGCGACGATGTCCAAGCGTAATAACTTTACCACCGGGCAAGTTTACGACGAGGTCCTGAGGAAGGAGCGCCGTGGCGACTATTTAGGTGGCACGGTTCAGGTCATTCCACATATAACAGACGAAATTAAGCGGCGTGTCATCGCAGGTGCAGAAGGCGCGGATGTGGCGGTTATTGAAGTAGGTGGCACCGTAGGTGATATCGAGAGCCAGCCTTTTCTTGAAGCATTACGGCAACTGAAGTTAGAAGCGGGGTCTTCAAACGCGCTCTTAATGCATTTGACGTTGGTACCTTATATCCCGACGGCCGGAGAGATTAAAACGAAGCCTACCCAGCACTCGGTAAAAGAGCTCCGATCAATCGGTCTTCAGGCAGATGTACTGCTGTGCCGCTGTTCTGTGGAAATCGATGACAGTGCGCGCCGCAAAATCTCCTTGTTCACGAATGTCGAAGAGCGGGCTGTTATCCCAGTGCTGGACGCGGATTCCATTTATAAAATCCCAAAGAGCCTGCACGAGCAGGGGCTTGATGATTACATACTCGAGCGCTTTGGCATGTCACCGGGTGAAGTTGACTTCAGTGAGTGGGACGACGTTGTTGCCAAAGAATTCGCTCCGCGACGGGCTGTTGTAAGAGTGGGTATGGTCGGTAAGTACACCGACCTCGTTGACGCTTATAAATCGCTCAATGAAGCCCTCGGTCATGCAGGTCTGCAGACCAACACCCAGGTCGAAATCGATTACATTGACGCCGAAGATCTTGAGACCCAAGGTATCGGCGTGCTCGACTCCCTCGACGCTATTTTGGTTCCTGGTGGTTTTGGCGACCGAGGTATCGAAGGGAAGATTGCGGCAGTTACTTACGCTCGTGAGAACAAAATCCCGTACTTAGGTATTTGTCTTGGTATGCACATGGCCATGATCGAGTTTGCGCGAAATGTCTGCGGGATGGCGGATGCACACTCAACTGAAATGAACGCGAAGACACCTTATCCGGTCATTGGTCTGATAACAGAATGGCAGACCGAGACGGGCGGAATCGAGGTGCGAGACGAGCACTCGGACCTTGGTGGCACCATGCGTTTGGGTTCACAGCCCTGCTATTTGGTCGATGGCACCAGAACACGCGAGATATATGGCAGTGATGTTGTTCGTGAGCGTCATCGTCATCGCTACGAGGTCAACAATACGCTGGTGCCTCAGCTTGAAGCGAACGGGATGACGATCTCCGGTTGGTCTCAAGACAAGGGTTTGGTCGAGATGATTGAGCTCGCCGATCATCCCTGGTTTGTCGCCTGCCAATTCCATCCAGAATTCACGTCGCGACCACGAGGTGGACATCCCTTATTTTCTAGTTTCATTGATGCGGCCGTTAAGGGGCTGTCTTGATGAGCTGCAAGACGGTTTCGACCGCTGGAATTGACTTCGCTAATGACAAGCCTTTCGTTTTGGTAGGCGGCGTCAATGTTCTGGAGTCTGAGCAATTTGCTGTAGATGTTGCCGGTGTTTACCAAGAAGTCTGCAGTAAGTTGGATATACCACTTGTCTTCAAGGCGTCTTATGACAAGGCTAACCGCTCTTCCATACACTCGTTTCGCGGGCCGGGGCTCGAGGCAGGTCTGGCTATCTTCGAAGCGGTGAAGAAAGCCACAGGGTTGCCGACGATTACCGACATTCATAGTCCTGAGGAGGCAGCACCTGCCGCTAGTGTCGTTGACATTATCCAGTTGCCGGCATTTTTGGCGCGACAAACAGATTTGGTGCGCGCAATGGCGGAAACAGGCGCAGTCATTAATATCAAGAAACCCCAGTTTTTAAGCCCTGAGCAGATGAGCAATATTGTTCAAAAGTTCGAAGAGTGCGGCAACGATCGGCTCATCCTGTGCGAACGTGGTAGCAACTTTGGGTACGACAACTTGGTGGTCGATATGTTGGGTTTTGGCGTTATGCGCAAAACCACAAATGAGGTGCCAGTGATCTTTGATGTGACGCATGCCTTGCAGCGTCGTGACCCCGGTGATGCTGCCTCTGGCGGGCGTCGCGCTCAAGTGGTTGAGTTAGCCAGAGCGGGCATGGCAACGGGTCTTGCCGGACTATTTTTGGAGTCGCATCCGGATCCAACAAAAGCGTTGTGCGATGGGCCCAGTGCCTTACCACTATCGCAGTTAGCGCCTTTCCTAGAGCAGGTTAAAGCAGTCGATGACGTGGTTAAATCGTTGCCGAGCCTAGAGATTAATTAACACCCTTTGGAGTAACGAGTGAGCGAAATTGTAGATATCCGCGCTTTTGAAGTTATGGATTCCCGTGGGAATCCCACCGTCATGGCTGAAGTCACACTTGATGATGACACCGTTGGTACTGCCTATGCGCCATCTGGCGCGAGCACGGGCTCACGCGAGGCACTCGAGCTTCGAGACGGGGATGTTGCGCGCTATTTGGGCAAAGGCGTTTTGAACGCTGTTGCCAACGTCAATGGCCCTATTCGAGACTGTTTGCTTGGGCACGATGCTATGGATCAGCGAGGCGTCGACACAAGAATGATCGAAGCCGATGGCACTGAGAATAAGGCCAAGTTTGGAGCAAATGCCGTGCTGGCGGTCTCATTAGCAACGGCTCGAGCAGCTGCACAGTCCTCTAAGACGCCGCTTTATCAGCACATTGCCAACCTTGCCGGTACGACTCAGCTCACCATGCCGGTGCCGATGATGAATATCCTCAATGGCGGGGAGCACGCGGACAATAACGTCGATATTCAGGAGTTTATGATCCAGCCCGTTGGTGCGAAGTCGTTTGCCGAAGCGCTGAGAATCGGAGCCGAAATTTTTCATCATTTGAAGAAAGTGTTGAGTTCACGCGGTTTAGCAACGTCGGTCGGAGATGAGGGGGGATTTGCACCTGATTTGCCCTCCAATGCAGCCGCGCTAGAAATCATTGCTGAGGCGGTCTCGAAAGCCGGTTATTCATTGGGCAATGACATTACCTTAGCCCTTGACTGTGCGGCCTCGGAATTTTACCGAGAGGGCGAATATCACCTATCTGGAGAAGGTCGCTCCTTCTCCAGTGAAGGCTTTGCCGATTATCTTTCGGACTTGGCAGCTTCCCATCCCATTGTCTCGATTGAAGATGGTCTTGATGAGTCGGATTGGGCTGGGTGGGCTTATCTCACTCGCAAACTAGGGGATAAGGTACAACTCGTTGGTGACGATTTATTCGTGACGAATACTCGGATCCTCAAGCGCGGCATTGACGAAAATATTGGTAATTCAATTCTTATTAAGTTCAATCAGATAGGTTCGCTGAGTGAGACGTTGGATGCGATAAAAATGGCGCAAGACGCGGGATTCACAGCGGTCATATCGCATCGCAGTGGCGAGACAGAGGACGCGACGATCGCTGATCTGGCCGTCGGTACCGGGGCAGGTCAAATCAAGACGGGCTCATTGTGCCGATCTGACCGAGTCGCTAAGTACAATCGATTACTTCGTATCGAAGCCGAACTCGGTATGACGGCTCCTTACCGTGGTCGGGCTGAGTTGGAGCGAGGCGCCTAAGTGCCACGCGCCTTGCTGCTTGTGCTGCTGGGGCTCTTAGCCCTCCTGCAGTATCAGTTGTGGTTGGGTGACGGTGGTATTAGTGAGCGTCGATCGCTTGAATCTCAAGTGGCGAGTGACAGCAAAGAGAACCAGAGTCTTAGACAGAGGAATGAGGCGTTGGCGGATCGCGTCATTGAGCTTCAGGAAGGCGATGAAATGCTAGAGGCGGTCGCTCGGGAGGACCTTGGTTTGGTGCGAGAAGGAGAAGAATTTATCCTCTTCGTTGACGATAAGAGCGGAGAAAAATCGCCGTGAGTAGTGTATGGGCTGTTGTTCCGGCTGCGGGAAGCGGGCGACGGATGGCGGCTGAGGTGCCCAAGCAGTATCTCAAACTTAATGGCGTGCCGATCCTCGAGCACACGCTTCGCGCCTTGCTAGCCTGCCCCGATATCCGGGGTGTTATGGTCGTTCTCGACCCCAGCGATCGTCGTGCAGACGCTATTCCCAGTCTCTCCGATCCGCGCGTATCAACTGCGGCGGGCGGGGCAGAGAGAGCGGATTCCGTGTTGGCGGGGTTGCAAGCGGTTTCTCTGGAGGCGAGTGAGCAGGACTGGGTCCTTGTTCATGACGCAGCACGACCCTGCGTATCAGTCGCGCTATTGCACTCGCTTATCACCGCTTGCGTGTCGGAGAACGTCGGGGCTGTAATGGCTCAAGCATCGGTCGATACGCTGAAACGTATTTCCGATGATAATCGAGTGGTTGAAACACTCGATCGAAAAGCGATCTGGCGCGCACAAACCCCCCAGATGTTCAAACTTGGCGAGCTCAGCACTGCGCTGTCAGAGGCATTGGCGAATGACATAGCGATAACCGATGAGTCGATGGCAATGGAGCGAGCCGGTTACCCTGTCTCTATACTTGAAGGGCCGTCAACCAATATCAAAGTAACCCTGCCTGCTGATCTTGAGTTTGCGGAGATCATCCTTCGTCGATTAAACGAGGAGTCAAAGGTATGAGTGTCAGCATAAGGATTGGGCATGGATACGATGTCCATGCGTTTGGCGAAGGAGATTTCATTGTCCTAGGCGGTGTTAAGATCCCGCACTCGGCAGGGCTCCTAGCCCATTCTGACGGCGACGTTGTACTCCATGCATTAAGCGATGCGCTGCTCGGTGCACTGGCATTGGGCGATATTGGCCATCACTTCCCCGATGATGACCCGGCGCTGAAAGGTGTCGACAGTCGTATTTTGTTACGTCGCGTTGTGGCGCAAATGGGAGAGCGGGGATATGAGATCGGCAACGTTGACATCACGATTGTTGCGCAGAGACCTAAGCTTGCTGACCATATTGCGGCGATGCGCATGAATATCGCGTCAGACTTAAAAACGGATGATTCGAACTGCAACGTCAAAGCAACAACCACCGAGAAGCTGGGGTTTGCAGGGCGAGAGGAGGGCATCGCGGTTCATGCGGTAGCTCTTATAAAAGAGACCGAGCGCACGTGACAGATATTCGCGGTATCGGCATGACCTCACAGCGCACCCGTATGCGATTAATTGATCGACTGCGCAGTCAGGGTATTTCAGATGAAAGCGTTCTTGATGCGATGGGCGAGACCCCCCGGCACCTTTTNGTCGATGAGGCACTGGCACANCGNGCNTACGAGGACACGGCACTGCCTATNGGTTTTAATCAGACGTTNAGCCAGCCGTATATCGTGGCGAGAATGACGGAGCTTGCGTTGCAAAACGGCAAGCCCAAAAGGGTGCTCGAGNTGGGCACGGGATCNGGCTACCAAAGTGCGGTTTTAGCGCGTGTCGCGTCGGAGGTGTTCTCCATTGAGCGGATCAAACCGCTTCTCGATAAGGCCCGCCAGAGNCTGAGGGCCTTAAAGGCGAGAAATGTGCGCTGTAAACACGGTGACGGCTTCGAGGGATGGGCCGANTTCGCGCCTTTTGATGTCATTCTNGGCGCTGCNGCACCGGAGACGCTTCCTGAAAANTTGCTAAGCCAGCTCGCGCCAGGNGGTGTCTTATTGTTACCCGTNGGNGGCAGTTCGCAAAAACTGATTCAGGTGACGNTGACAGACGACGGATTCGAGCAAACGGTCGTTGAGGATGTGTTTTTTGTTCCGATGCTGGAGGGGGTTCAACGATGAANCTCTCGGNACTTGGNGTNTATTTGCGCGGCATTGCCATGGGNGCGGCCGACCTTGTGCCCGGTGTGTCGGGNGGCACNGTCGCGCTNATCACNGGAATTTANGGNCGTCTTATTTCCGCTATTGCAAGTGTTGGAATCGATATNCTTTCACTGGTANTGCGGGGGAGAATAGCTGAAGCATACAAAGCGATCGACGGTAACTTCTTNCTCTTATTGGCAGCAGGTATCGGAACGGCCATCNTCGGTTTTGCCGCNATATTGAACTGGCTGTTACTGCACTACCCGTTACCTNTGTGGGCTACANTTTCNGGCCTNGTGTTGGCAAGTGCGCTGTCNCTCGTTAAGCAAAACTNCCGCTCGTGGAGCNTTAGAGATTGGTCTNTCTTTANCATCGGTGTCGCCGTCGCGGTATCTGTGGGTTTAACCCAAGCNATTCAAATGCCCTTGACGCCCNTGGGNATATTCTTTGCCGGNAGTATCGCTATCAGTGCCATGATTTTACCCGGTATATCGGGGAGCTTTTTGCTGTTATNGATGGGTNTNTATCAACCCATCATTNCCGCCGTCGTTAATCTGGAGCTCGTCACACTCGCGCTNTTTGCGCTGGGTTGTGGNGTGGGACTNATATTCTTTTCAAAGCTACTNCANCGTCTGCTAGNGGTNGCCGAAAAAGCCACNATGGCAACCNTATTCGGCTTCTTACTGGGNTCACTGGTNATCTTATGGCCGTGGCAANTCACAGTGAGCAGCGTCGTTGANCGCCACGGAGATATNAGAGCTGTGCAGACACTTCCCGTGAGTCCCACCTANTATGCNNAGCAGGTAGGGGACTCGATGTTGCTANTGTGTATTGGTGGCTTCATNGTCGGTGTAGTTGCGGTACGGTTANTCATGTNCTTATCTGAGAACCAAAGGGCGGNTTGAGGNTCACTGGCGCCATGCGTTACTCCCAGAANATCTCGANNCTNCTGTTACTGACNTTATTGGTCGGTTGCNCNGGAACNGCNCCGCGTGATCTAAAACCGTGGGAGNCGAATCAGGATGCCNCCTCAAGCCGNGCCTCNTCCAGTGGTGCAAAATCGGTGAAACCGGAATACGGTCCAAAGCTCTCTGTGGGGGAGCCTTACACCGTNAAACGTGGCGATACGCTNTACGCCATCGCATTTAGACTCGGAATTGACTTTCGCCAGTTGGCTGCGCGAAATGGCATCAAGTCNCCNTATACCATCAGTGTTGGACANGTCTTAGCAACATCAAAACCCGTCGNNGTGGCCTCTGGCCAGTCCAGAGCNCGGGGAAGCNCCNCAGCGCAANCNAACANCNGNACNCAGTCGTCTAAGCCTAANTCCAAGAGCNCGTCCTCAAAAGGGACTGCCNCAAAGGCGGTGTCAAAACCGGCCTCANCNGCNACCCCCAANACNAAATCGGTTGCAAGAACTGCTTCAAAACCGCAAAAAAANTCAGCTTCAAAGTCGGTTGANCCAAACCGACCNGTGTCACGCTGGCGCTGGCCTTCTCGGGGAAAGGTTATTCGAACGTTCGCAGCCAANGTTCATAAGGGNATTGATATCGCGGGTAAGCGGGGAGACCCNGTGACNAGCGCTGCCGCCGGCAAGGTTGTCTATGCNGGCGCNGGTGTTACAGGNTATGGATCGCTCATCATCGTAAAACATAACGACACGTATTTAAGCGCGTACGGACANAATGAACGCTTACTGGTGTCTGAGGGAAGTGTTGTGAACGCTGGACAGCAAATCGCCACGATGGGTAGTAGCGGCACAAATTCGGTAAAGCTNCATTTCGAGCTTCGCAGGCAGGGTAAGCCCGTGGACCCNTTAACACTNCTNCCTAAGCGTTGAGNTTTCAGCTCACTGNCTGAATGGAATGNANTCAGTCTTTTTGACAGTCAGCCAGTTAGACGGCCCCTGCAGCATCACGCGCTCGCATTGCACCGAAGATGAATGCCCTTGGGAGAGGATAGCGCGTCAGGCGAAAGCTACCACCGAATAATAGGGCGCCACTGGCACAGAAAATGTGGCCCCCGCACATAGGGAGACGACAAGGTCAATGCGGTGTCGGTGTCTAGCGCTCGAGTAATGCCAGCTTGCCAGGTTTGCCTTCCCAGTCGGCGGCATCGGCAGGTGCGTCTTTCTTCTCAGTGATATTCGGCCAAACCTCAGCTAGCTCAGCATTGAGCTCGAGGAAGTTCTCTTGATCGGCGGGTAGTTCATCTTCCGAGAAGATCGCGTCAATAGGGCATTCAGGCTCACAAAGAGCGCAGTCAATACACTCATCCGGATGAATGACGAGAAAATTAGGTCCCTCGTAAAAACAGTCTACCGGGCACACTTCTACGCAATCAGTGTGCTTACATTTAATGCAATCTTCGCCAACGACGAATGTCATAATACTTCCCCCAATACCCGCTTTTTTACGTAATTTAGTGCGGTGAGTGTCAAAATAATAAGTCGATCTAAGTGTCTAGTAAAGTTTTCANCATATAAAGCGCGTCAAGCGCNTCTTTTGGNGTCATTTGATCTGGNTCAATATCGGATAACACATCAAGAGCGGGGCTTTTNTGCACCGGNGCGACGAANAGATCTGCTTGTCCGCNNGTGGTTTCACCGNGCGAAAGNACCTGTTGANTTTCCAGCTCCGCAAGTTTTTGCCGCGCGTGCAGCAGTACGCCATTTGGCACACCNGCTAGTTTAGCAACTTCTAACCCAAAACTGCGATTCGCGGGNCCCTCTTGAATATGGTGCATGAANACAACGTGGTCCTCGTGCTCTGTAGCATCCAGATGCACATTCGCCATNGCGACGTAGTCATCGGGTAGTGCGGTNAGCTCGAAGTAGTGTGTCGCNAAAAAGGTAAGAGCGCGAACTCGNTCGGCCAGTGCTACGGCNGCCGCCCAAGCAATGCTCAGCCCATCGAAGGTGCTTGTGCCGCGGCCGACCTCGTCCATAAGCACCAGGCTGCGATCTGTCGCATTGTGAAGAATGTTCGCCGTCTCGGTCATTTCAACCATAAACGTCGAGAGGCCACTGGCGAGNTCGTCGGACGACCCAATTCGGGTAAAGATGCGGTCGACTAACGATAGGGTGNCGCTTTGNGCAGGCACGAATGCACCNCAGTGGGCCAGCAANGTAATCAGCGCATTTTGCCGCATNTACGTNGACTTACCNCCCATNTTGGGGCCCGTNATCAATAACATTCGCCGAGCATCATTGAGCAAGGTGTTATTGGCAATAAAAGGCCTNTCACTGACTTGCTCAACNACNGGATGACGACCGCCCGTAATATCGAGTTGCACCGCGTCACTAAAGGTTGGCCTATTCAGCGTCAGCGCATCTGCACGCTCNNCAAAGCAAGCGAGTACGTCGAGGTCGCACAAAGCGTTGGACGTTTTTTGGAGAGCGAGAAGGTCATCTGCNACGCGCTCGACAAGCGCATCGTAGAGGTGTTTCTCCCGAGCGAGCGCTCGACTGCGGCTCGATAGTGCTTTGTCCTCAAACAGCTTCAGTTCAGGCGTGATGAAGCGCTCGACGTTTTTAAGTGTNTGGCGACGCNGGTAGGTATCGGGNGCGAGATCAGACTGTTGGCGACTAATCTCNATGTAATAACCGTGGACCCGGTTNTAGCCGACCTTGAGTGTGGANAGCCCCGTAGCCTCTCGCTCTCTGCGCTCTATATCNACGAGGTATTCACCGGCNTTTTCGCTGATACCGCGCAACTCATCTAATTCCTCATCATAGCCCTGAGCGAGCACNCCGCCATCNCGAATGACCACGGGGGGGGCCTCCACCAGCGCTTTGCTCAGCAGCTCACAAAGAGCCGGATAATCACTGATATCNGCTACCAGCGNANTCAGCCGCTCAGAGCNTGCTGGAACGGCCGATACCAAGGTGGGCAGNGCCCATAAGCTGTCGCGCAGGCGTGTTAGATCCCGNGGGCGAGNAGAGCGAAGCGCCACCCGCGCGAGAATGCGCTCCATATCGGCAATAGGCTTGAGTTGCTGGCGTANTGCCTCGTAGCCATAGTTACTTTTGAGCTGCTCNACGGCGTCAAGACGNGCNTCTAACTCTTCNCGCAGGCGAACGGGACGATGCAACCANCTTTTCAGGTGGCGTGTACCCATTGCCGTTACGGTGGCGTTGTAGACCGAAAAGAGTGTGTTGTCCTCATTGCCNTGGATATTTTTATCAATTTCAAGGTTNCGACGTGTCGCAGCGTCCAAAACCACGGCTTCGCTTTGGCGCTCGTGGCGTATTGCNGCCAAGTGAGGCAGTTCGTTGCGCTGAGTATCTTTTACGTAGTCCAGCANAGCGCCAGCNGCGGAAATNGCCAGNACCAAGTCTTCACAACCAAACCCGCTNAAATCNCGGGTCTGAAACTGCTGGTTGAGCGCACGTCGAGCGGCTTCCTCGTCAAACTGCCACGCTGCGAGCCGACGGATTGCCACATGATCACCCAGCGAGGGTAGGNTCGCATCTTCNGNCACNAGTACCTCGGCAGGAGCGAGCCGCTGCAGCTCTGCGGCGAGCGCTTCTTCTCCCGACATTTCCGAGACTAAAAAACGGCCACTGCTCACGTCCATCCACGCGACACCGCAGTCCATTTGCTGTCTNAAGACNGAGACAATNAGTGAGTCGCCACTGGCATCGAGTAACGACTCATCGGTCAAGGTCCCGGGGGTGACGATTCGAACAACTTTTCGCTCTACGGGGCCTTTTGACTCAGCGGGGTCGCCNATTTGCTCAGCGATAGCGACCGAGAAACCGGCTCTGACTAATCGGGCAAGGTAACTCTCCGCTGCGTGAAACGGCACACCCGCCATTGGGATCGGTTCTCCTGCTGACTTTCCACGAGATGTCAGNGTGATATCCAATACCGGCGCAGCTATCTCNGCGTCCTGATAAAAGAGCTCGTAAAAGTCACCCATCCTGTAAAACAGGAGTTCATCAGGATGCGCCGCTTTGATGGTTAAAAACTGACGCATCATCGGTGTGTGCTGACTTGTGTCGGGTGATGAGGACATGGATGCCTGTAGGCTAAAAATTCAAAGCGAGAGGATAGGTCAAAAGGCGCTCGCTTTAAATCCCGTCAAGCAATATCGGTGGGGTTTCTTGCACGATGGTGGGTTCAAAAATCTCAGGCAATGGGCGGATCTGGTTATCTTGTTCGTTTACCGTTATTGTCGCTGAAATTACAGTCACCCTGGGGTAGGTCATGCTTAAAAGAAGCCTATTTATCTGCGGTATTTTCGTCGCACCTTTCACATCAGCTGCAACCATTATTCACGCCGGACACCTGTTCGATACCGAGAGCGGCAAGTTGCTTGAGAAGCAATCTGTGATTATCGAATCTGGGCGTGTTACGTCGGTGGAACCGGGTTTTATTGAATCTCAGGGCAACGAGGTGATCGATCTCAGCGCGTCCTATGTGTCTCCTGGATTCATGGACATGCATGTGCATTTAGACGGCGAGCTCAACCCACCCGCAAGTTACTCGGAAGAATTTTTCATGAATTCGGCCGACATTGCATTGCGCTCGAGCGTTTTCGCTAAGCGAACTTTGGATGCAGGGTTTACAACGGTGCGCGATTTGGGTGCGGGCGATATCCAAGCGATCTTTGCATTAAGAGATGCGATTGCAAAGGGGCTCGTTGACGGTCCGCGTATTTTTGCCGCGGGTAAGGCCATGGCCACCACGGGAGGCCATGCTGACCCGACTAATGGCATACGCGCCGATTTGCGTGGTGACCCCGGTCCCAAGCAGGGCGTTATCAATGGCCCTGACGACGCCTACAAAGCAGTGCGTCAGCGCTATAAGGACGGGAGCGACGTCGTTAAGTTGACCGTAACAGGCGGTGTGCTCTCGTTAGCAAAGAGCGGTGATAACCCCCAATTCACGGATGAGGAGTTGGAAGCGGTTGTCAGCGCCGCGAAAGACTATGATTTTGTCGTAGCAGTTCACGCTCACGGCGCGACGGGTATGAAACGAGCGATTCGAGCGGGCGTCGACTCTGTAGAGCACGGCACGTACATGGACGAGGAAGCAATGCGTCTTATGCGTAAGCAGGGTACTTGGTACGTCCCCACAATTTCGGCCGGAAAATGGGTGGGTGATCTGGCCGAGCTCGATGACAAGCTTCCAGCTGTCGTCAGGCCCAAAGCTGCAGCCATTGGCCCTTTGATTCAGGACACCTTCGGTGAGGCCTATAAAGCCGGTGTGAAAATAGCCTTTGGTACCGACGCGGGTGTCTCTCCACACGGTTCAAACGGGAGAGAGTTTCGCTTCATGGCGGAAGCGGGTATGCCGGTCATGGAAACCATTCAGGCGGCGACTGTTAACGCCGCGAAGCTTCTTAGGGTAGAGGACGAGCTGGGACAGATCGCTCCCGGTTTTCATGCGGATATCGTGGCATTTGATAGTAACCCTCTCGAAGACGTGGGCGTGTTGGAGCGTCCCAGTTTTGTGATGAAGGCGGGCTCCGTATTCCGGAATGATGGCGCATGAGGGGCGGGCTATTTTTTTTACTGCTGACGCTTTTTACCTCGCCGGTAAGCGCTGAAGAGCCGCCCGTTGCGATCGCACTGCATGGCGGTGCGGGGACGATCGAGCGCGCGCGAATGACACCAGAGCAGGCAATGGCGTATTCCCGCTTCTTAGACGAGGCGATTGTTGAGGGACATCGCCAGCTGAAAGCGGGCGCGGTGGGCCTTGATGTTGTTGTGAATATTATCCAGCGCATGGAAGACTCTCCGCTCTTCAATGCGGGGCGTGGTGCGGTCTACACATGGGAGGGGCATCATGAGCTCGATGCATCGATCATGCATGGCGCCGAGTTGGATGCGGGAGCCGTTGCGGGCGTGACGACCGTTAAGTCTCCGATCGCCCTTGCGCGCGCTGTCATGGAGCGGTCTCCTCATGTCATGTTGGCATCTCGCGGTGCCGAACAGTTTGCTGCGGAACAAGGGGTTCAAGGGGTGCCAGAGGGCTACTTTGACACCGAGCGTCGCCAAAAGGCACTTGAGGCCTACAAACGGGCACGGCAGGCGGGCCTGTCGCCCAAACCCGATTACAAGTTTGGAACGGTTGGCGTTGCCGTCCTCGACACTATGGGTAACTTGGTTGCTGGCACCTCCACCGGTGGTATGACAGGCAAACGCTGGGGGCGCATTGGTGATGCCCCTGTGATCGGCGCAGGTACCTATGCAAATAACGCCTCCTGTGCGGTTTCTGCAACGGGTCATGGTGAGTACTTTATTCGACATACGGTAGCTCGCGACGTGTGCGCGCGGATGGAGCTTGCCGGTGAATCCTTGAGCCAAGCCGCTGACGAGGTGGTCAATAAAACGCTCATCAAGGCGGGCGGGGACGGGGGAATTATCGCCGTCGACGCCAAAGGGAATGTGGCGCTCACGTTTAATACACCGGGCATGTACCGCGCCAGCATCAATGCCTCGGGAGAGAAGGTGGTGGGTATTTTTGGCGATGATTGACCGCACGCTGGCCTAAATAGGGTTCGCTTCCAAATCAATTTCCCCCTCTCGCTGCTGTGTGCAGCGAATTGTCTGTCGCCTTTGACGACAGGTGTTAGGCAGTGATGTTTTTTTTTCTGCGTTTACCTCTAAACTCGTTTGCATTCAGGAAACAAAACACTGATTATATATACAGTATTCGTTAAGCGGCATCGAAGTGTGCCAAAGGGAGAAACTCATGGATCCTAATAAGCAAAAAGCGTTGGACGCAGCACTGGCCCAAATTGAGCGTCAGTTTGGTAAAGGTACAGTCATGCGCATGGGTGACTACGAGCAGGTGGCGATTCCCGCCATCTCAACCGGCTCGTTGGGTTTGGACATTGCGCTCGGTATCGGCGGTCTTCCCCGAGGTCGAATTGTTGAGGTCTACGGCCCAGAGTCCTCGGGAAAAACAACTTTAACCCTACAAGTCATTGCCGAAGCGCAAAAGCTTGGGGGCACGGCGGCCTTTGTTGACGCGGAGCACGCGCTCGATCCGCAGTACGCAGAGAAGTTAGGCGTGCAAATGGACGACCTCATCATGTCTCAGCCTGATACCGGCGAGCAGGCCCTGGAGGTCGCTGAAATGCTGGTGCGCTCGGGTGCGGTTGATGTCCTAGTGGTCGACTCAGTGGCCGCGCTAACCCCAAAGGCTGAAATTGAAGGCGACATGGGTGATTCGCATGTGGGTCTGCAAGCTCGCCTGTTAAGCCAGGCTATGCGTAAGTTAACGGGGGCGATTAAGCAGACGAATTGCCTCGTGATCTTTATTAACCAGATTCGCATGAAAATTGGTGTGATGTTCGGCAGTCCAGAGACAACGACCGGGGGTAATGCGCTTAAGTTCTATTCATCGGTACGTCTCGACATTCGCCGCATTGGCGCCATTAAAGACGGCGATGAAATCGTAGGAAACGA
>NZIJ01000068.1 GCA_002689915.1 Halieaceae bacterium
AGAAAGCGGCTTGGCGACGCGCCCCGCCGCCTGAGCCACTTATTGAGGTTCTCCCGGGAGAGACGCATACCATCGGGTCATTTCGCGTCACTTGGCTGCCTATTACGCATTCNACGCCTGAGACCTGTGCACTGCTNCTAGAGACGGATGACTGNCGAATTCTTCATACCGCTGACTGGAAAATTGATACGCGCCCNGTCATTGGCCAAGGTTGGTCGCCAAGTCAGTGGAAGGCGATCGGTGANANNGGAATCGATGCCGTCATATGCGACTCAACGAATGCCACNAAGCCGGGCCGTTCACCGACAGAGGGTGAAGTGGGTGATGCGCTGGTGAAATTGATCACGTCGCTTAAGGGGCGTGTGGTGGTTGCCTGTTTTGCCAGCAATGTNGCGCGTGTGCAAAGTATTTTNCGAGCGGCACANGCGTCTGATCGTCGAGTGGGGCTCATGGGACGATCGCTGGACATTATGGTCCGCTCGGCTAAAAACGCCGGTGTGTTCGANCCCAAAGTGCCTATCATCGAGGCCGAGCATTTAGGGTACCTACCCGAGGGGGAGGTGCTGGCGGTTGCAACGGGAACGCAGGGTGAAATCGGAGCTGCGTTGCATCGATTAATGATGGATACCCACCCCCATATGTCACTGGGTGAGGGCGANACCGTTATCTTCTCATCAAAGACCATNCCNGGTAATGAAGAAGCGGTTGCGAGACTNATAGCTGGACTGGAAGATCGGGGTGTAAGTGTTATTCATGCNGATAAGGTGAGTGCTACCTTGCATGCNTCGGGACACCCTTGTGAAGATGAATTGGCCGACCTCTACGANGTTATCAAGCCGCAGGTGTGTATCCCCGTTCACGGTGAGCCGAGACACATGGAGGCCAANGCCAAAGTGGCTCAGCGCTGTGGCGTGCCANTGACGCTCACNGGTCGAAANGGCGACTTNTTNTATNTNTCACCNGCGCCTGGCGTTAGACGACGCTGGGCAACGGTGGGCCGCCTTCAAGTTGACGAGAAGGCCAAGAAGTTGGAGCGCGCTCCGAGCTAAAAATGGGGGAGTACTAATCNGCCCCNGCACTAATGCGGACCACTTTTCCCGCTTCTTCATCGATNACGGCAATGGACCCATCNTTGAGCATNCGCACGTCACGAANTCTACCTTCAAACCCTGGAAACGGCTCACTGACAAGCGCCTCATCCCCGGATACATCNACNGCGACCACGTTTTTNGACTTCAAGCCACCCACTAGCAACTTNCCTTTCAGCTCAGGCATCGCATCGCTGGTGTAAAGAGCNAGTCCTGANGTTGCAATGCTGGGCACCCAGTAAGTCACAGGCTGCTCCATACCCGGAGCCTCCGTGAAGGGCGAGATAATGGCGCCTGAGTAATCGACACCGTAGGTAATAGCGGGCCACCCATAGTTTTTGCCNGCGGTGATTTGATTGAGCTCGTCTCCCCCTTTGGGCCCGTGCTCCGTCATCCAGATGGTTTGAGTCGGCGCGTCCACTATTAANCCCTGTGGNTTCCTGTGNCCGTAGCTATAAACGAAGGGGGCATCTGTGNAGGGGTTGTCTGCGGGAGCTTCCCCCGTCTCNGTCATGCGAAGTAACTTNCCTAGCTGNCTTTCTTTTTTCTGGGCATCTTCCCTGAGGGTGTAGCCTTCGCCAACGGAGAGCAGTAACGTTCCATCATNAAGAAACGCCATGCGACCCCCGAAGTGACCNCCGCCTTTTTTGTTGGGTGTAACCTCAAAGATGACGCTGAGNTCTGTCAGCTCCGAANCCATAAGTGTTGCCTTTGCNACNGTTGTTCGGTTGCTNTNTTCGGANCCCGCAGCGTANGCCAAAAAGATGACGTTATTNGCCTCGAANTTGGGGTGTAAGACCACATCAAANAAGCCACCTTGTCGTTTTGCAAAAACGTCNGGAACGCCGCTNATTGATTGNATTTCGCCTTCTCCAGAGACGTGNTGCAGGCCCCCTGGCCGTTCGGTAACCAGAAAGCCTTGGTTGTTNGGGAGTTCNGCNAGNGACCAAGGCGTATCGAAGCCCTCNGCAATCGTNTGAATCTCGATATCGGCGTGAGCGACATGAGTAAGCAGCGCTGAAGAAAGAATACAAANAAACGTTTTGATTAAGCGAANAAGCATACCGGTTAACCTGCACTGGATTGTGCGTCGACTATAGCGCAACATGGCCAGCCATGTGGAGTTGTGAGGGTTAAGATAATGCGGTTGCTTATCAACGCTGTATTTGCGGCGACAGTGGGCTACACGCTCAGCGTATTGATTAATTCATCGGTGAGCGCCGCNACGCTAGTGGGTTTTGGCATCGAGGTCACGATAGGCGATCGATTTCAAATGTTTGCGACCGAGTGGCTTGGGCTTGCCAGTACCTACCTCCTCATTTACGTNCTGCTGCACACCGTCGTTTTCTTACTGNTAAATCATTTTGCGTACAACGCNNNNGAGNCNAGGGTTAGTAATCCGGCTACGGGGCATGCCTTGTTTGCCATTGCAGGCGCGNTGTCTTTGCTCCTCGTTTACATGGGNCTCGATACNGCAATGGGNCTAAGCGGTGTTCTGGTTGCCTCTGGCCGAACAGTAGGTGGCCTCATGGCGCATGTTGCNACGGGTGCGGCATCGGGGCTAATTTTTTCNAGATTGAGTGACCGCTCGAGCNCGTCCTAGCNCCGCTTNATTAAGCGCATTTTAATAGGAGCTTNCCCGCATGACCGCCCGAGGCCATGTANGTCTGGGCATCTAGGGCGTCNGNCAGATCATAAACGCGGTCAACGAGGGGNGTCATAGCGCCTGTGGCGACGAGGGGCATCATATGNGCCTCAACTTCCTCGAAACAGCGAGCTTTCTCNGATGGCGTGAGNCNACGGAGCGTACTCCCTGTGAGGGTCGCGCGTTTCATGAGCAGCTGCGTNAGATCGATNGTTGCTTGGCCTCCGCGCATTAGACCAATGCATGCAATGCGGCCATCAACCGCGAGACACTCAAGGTTGAATTGNTCAAAGTCACCTCCGACCATGTCNAACACCACATCTACCTCACCCATAACACCGTGTTCNTGGCACTGCTGTGTGAGTGATGANGCGCTGTAGTTAAGGCTAATGTCGGCACCAAGNCGGTCCAAAATTGAACATTTTTCAGGCGTTCCCGCCGTGGCAATGACCTTNCAGCCCATAGACTTAGCGAGTTGCACAGCAATATTTCCAATACCACTCACACCGCCGTGGACAAGNAATGTTTCNCCNGCCTGNAGCGANGCCCGAACGATCACGTTGTACCAGACGGTCAGAAAGGCCTCGGGCAAACAGGCTGCGGTTAGGTCATCGACACCCTCAGGGNTACGCATCGTGCACACAGCTTTCGCAACTGCTTGNGTGGCATAGCCACCGCCATGCACNAGTGCGCAGACACGCTCGCCNACAGAAAATCCGCTTTCTTCGCCNGCTACTTTGATGCAACCNGACACCTCTAGCCCCATTACTTTGCTGGCGTCAGGGGGTGGTGGATACAAACCCATACGCTGTAATACATCGGCTCGGTTGAGGCCGGCATAAGCGACATCAATGACAACCTCGTCCGCATGGCATTGTAGATCGTCACCTTGCTGAATACTGAGGGTTTCGGGGTCTTCAATATGGATAAAGTGATATGACATAGTGGCGCAAATGCATTCCTAGGGTTACTGTTGGGACAAATTANAAGATCTGGCGAGCATACCGGTANTCGACCACTCGCCGCAAAAATTAGGGGCATCTCATGGCTAAACCAATGTTTCTCAGAAAAATAAAAAATCGCTTGATCTATANGATGGCNAAAGTCGTTGCTGGTGAGCCNTCAGGGCAGTACATGGCCTTCGTCGGTAAGGCGAGTTGCGCGCGCTTGTGCGAGCGNATTATTGAGCTGGGACACACCTCTGTAATGGTTGTGACTGACAAAGCATTGCGCGATTTAGGGCTNGCTGATGAGGCGGTTGCNGGCCTCAACCGCGATGGTGTNACGCTCAGNTGGTACGACAAGGTGGACCCCGATCCCACATACGGACATGTCGAAGCAGGTGCCCGCATTTTGCGTGAGTCAGGTGCTACGGCCATTATTGCTGTTGGNGGTGGGTCNTCCATCGATTGNGCAAAAGTCATTGCNCTTACCAAGCACAACAGCGGTGATATGACGACNTGGGCGGGCTTTGGAAAGGCACCCGATGAAGCAGCACCGTTGTTTGCCATTCCCACGACGTCGGGCACCGGNAGCGAAGCCACTATGGGNGCCGTGATTACCAATCAATCGACCCACAAGAAAGAGATTATTTCAGGTGGNGCCATTCACCCNGCCGCCGTTGCCCTCGACGCGTGCCTTATGGTGGGGCTNCCCAAGCCCATTACGGCCGCAACAGGNATTGATGCGCTGACCCATGGGGTTGANGCCTATATTTCCACTTGGGAGCGGGGAAATCGAACAGAGATGGGGCGGATTTCTGTGCAAGGCGTTTTCCGTTGGCTCCGGCAGGCCTGTGAAGANCCTGGAAACATGGACGCAAGAGAAGGCATGGCGCTTGCNGCGTANAACGCGGGTGTGGCGATCAATCAGGTGAACGTGGGTAACGTGCATGCGATCGCGCATCAATTAGGCGCCAACTTTGGTATCCCACACGGACACGCCAANGCACTGGTGCTGCCACATGTGCTCACCTTGTACGGNGAGACGGCGGTTGAAAGNTTNGCTGAGCTTGCGGTAGCTACCGGTGTTTCAGATTCGGGGCACCCAGAAACACGAGCTCGCGCNTTCATCGCNGAGGTAGAGCGGTTGATCGCNGATGTAGGAATTGCGCCTACAGACCCNCGCATAAAGCGGGAGTCCTTTGATGCCATTGCAGAAGCGGCAATGGATGAGGGTGATGGCTATTTCTGNCCGAGACAGCTTGANAAATCAGAAATTCTCAATCTTCTTGAGGCGATTTCAGGATAAGCGGTGTTGCCAGCCATTGGCTGGCAAGGCTTACTGCGCGTTGAAAATCGCCTGAATCGCCCTCTGAGCAGACNAGNCCGTGGCTGGCNGTTTCGAGGTGTTTGTACATNACCTTGCAGCCGGCTCGATGGAGTCTCACGGCAAAACGCGCCCCATCGTCACGGATAGGGTCTNTTTCGGCNGTGATAATCAAAGTCCGNGGGAAGTTGTTTAAAGACGTCCTGCGNCCCGGGAAGATGCGCTCCAATGAAGGGTCAGCAGGCGCGATATTTCCAAGATAAGCATCACAGCACCAGCGCATATTTCGAGCAGGNACGAGNCCTGATTTAGCGTGCTCTGTATAAGAGGGCAGGTCAGTGATGTAGTGCTGTGTCGCNGGNTATATTGCGAGACAACCGGCCATCCCATATTGATGCGTCAANGCGAGCGTTGTTGCGATGGCAATGTTNCCGCCAGCGCTGTCNCCGGCAAGGATAAACATCCCATTATTAGGGGCNAAGTTAGTGAGGTTATCGATAACCCAGCGGCTTGCNTCCAAGCTGTCATCATGTGCTGCAGGGAATTGATATTCCGGCGCTAGACGGTAATCGATNGAGATGAGACTNCAACCGCTTTGCTGGCTAAGNGCTCTGCAGAATCTATCGTGCGTGTCCAAGCTTCCGACNACCCATCCACCACCGTGTGTGTAGATCACCATGGGTTTGTCGGCATTACCGTGATACATNCGTAAACTGACCTGCCGGCCGTCTAATTCGACGCAGAGATTACTNACGGGGACCTTTGCACGCGNNATCCCCTCCCAGGCCTTATTGTGGCGCCGAAGGTAGAGCGAGCGTGCAAATTTTGCGATTAATCGNTTAAGCAGCGACGTCATCTGCGTGGATAAATTGCGAGTTCGGNTTNGCGTGGTAAGTNTACAGCCCCTNTGCATTGATCTTNCGATTAACGTTACCGCGCTGGACGAGATAATTGAGGTGAGCCACCGTNTCCCCGGTGGCNAGATGCACCTCGTGTTCCTTTAANACCCGATTAAATAACGGTGTGAAGCATTCGGGGACTGTTTTGGGCTCNCTTAAATGATTGTAAAGCNGCGCAAGNGACTGCCGNTGCCCGTCTATAATCTGGTTGAGTCGTGTTCTGGCACCTTTGAAGGGNGACTGATGAGCGGGGAGAACCAGCAAGTCCTCGGGCANNATGTCGAGTAATCGTGTGTTCGATGAGAGCCAATATTCNAGAGGGTTACCCTCGGGTTCGGTCGGGAANACCGAGACATTGGGCGTTATTCTTGGAAGGATTTGATCACCTGCGATAATGAGCTTNAGGCCNGGNCAATATAAACACGCATGTTCAGGGGAATGNCCCTGACCGATAACCACCTGCCANTAGTGATCGCCGATNTTAATNGTTTCCAGATCAACAATNCGGCGATAGCTGTGNGGTAATGGCTCNGACATTTTGCCAAACGTACCAAACCGCTCCTGATAGCTCGACATGAGTTCTTCGGTGAAACCAGCCCGTTTNTANAACGTCAGNGCTGTCTTTGGGATCTCGTCTGAGGTGTAGCTCAGAAGCAANCTGCCATTTAAGTATTCACTGCGGGTCATCCATACCTCGCAGTCGAAACGCTCACAGAGCCATCCTGCAAGACCAATGTGGTCGGGATGTAAGTGNGTGCAAATGACGCGCAGGACAGGCTTGCCTTGCATAAAGNCAGTAAATAATTGTTCCCACTGCGCTTTGGCGCTATCGAGCTTCATGCAGGTNTCGACGACCGTCCAGCCACCTTCTTCTTCAAGNAGCCAGATATTGATGTGATCGAGGCCTCCGGGCATCTTGAACCGAACCCACCACACCCCNGGCGCTACTTCCATTGGCTCACCAAAGTTCACTGGACTCTTTCGACCCCAGGGATAGACAAGGCCNCGGTACTCTTCATTCACCATCATCNATCGGTGTTCCTACAATTAAGGGCGCTCTTACCCGATCGGGGTACGGCGCCGTNGTTAAAGCTTGTGGAGAATACAAGCATTAGCTGGAGATGATACCGTGAATGCCACCTTAGAAACGAATCAGTTACGACAACTCGATCAGCAGCATCACCTGCATCCTTTTACAGACTTCCGTGATTACGCTCNAAACGGGGGGCGGATTGTNAGTCGCGCNGAACACATTTACATCTTTGATTCCGANGGAAATAAAATCCAAGACGCAATGTCCGGCCTNTGGTGCTGCAGCCTAGGGTATAGCCANGATGGCATCAAACAGGCGGTTGCTGATCAGTTGATGGAGCTCCCCTTNTATAACAATTTNTTTAAGTGTTCGAATCAGCCTGCGGTGGAGTTAGCTTCGCGGCTTACAAGCATGGCGCCAGCACATTTTAATAAGGTCTTCTTTACCAATTCAGGCTCTGAGGCGAATGACACACAAATTAAGTTTGTGCATCGTTATTTCCAGTTGCTAGGAAAGCCTGAGAAGCGCTTAATNATTAGTCGNAAAAATGCNTATCACGGCAGCACAATCGCGGCGGGTTCGCTCGGTGGCATGAGCGCTATGCACGAGCAGACCCAAGGNTTGAATTACATCCATCATATCGAGCAGCCACATTGGTTCGAGTTGGGTGGTGATATGAGTTCTGANGAGTTCGGTCTATGGGCGGCCAANGAGTTAGCNAAGAAGATCGATGAACTCGGGGAAGACAAAGTGGCCGCCTTTATCGCCGAACCGATTCAGGGCGCNGGGGGCGTNATTATTCCNCCAGANACCTATTGGCCTGCGGTCCAGAAAATTCTCGATGAGCGCGATATTCTTTTTAT
>NZIJ01000069.1 GCA_002689915.1 Halieaceae bacterium
TTCGTCAACAAGACGCCCAAACGGCATGATAGCCGCGGCATTGATCACCCGCTCGACTGGGCCTAAGGATGCTTCGATATCGCGGAATACGGCGTTTACCGCCGATGAATCCGTGATGTCGATTTCGAACCGGTGAACACTATCAAAGCCCGAGGCGGTATCCGCCATGCCCTCGCTGTTCACATCGAGAATGGCAACGGTCGCTCCCTCTTTGGCAAGCTGTCGTGCCCAGGCTTGACCCATTCCGCTGCCACCCCCAGTGATGACGGCTAACTGACCTGTGAATGCCATGACGACTCCCTCTGTTTCACTTTTACCGTCGCGCTTTCCCGCTCGTTATTGAATTGGTTCTCGTATTCGACGCTAAGGCTCTGGTGTAAATTCGATCGGCATCGCTTTGATCGTCGAAATGAAGAACGATCGCATATAGGTAATATCGCCCGCGAGTCGCGGGTTTCTTAGACGCGGCAACAGCTCCTCAAACATGATTCGCATTTCAAGACGCGCAAGGTTGATGCCCAAACAAAAGTGCTGGCCAATACCAAAGGAGCGAATCTCGCGATTGAGCGTTGGCATGCGCTTCATCCGGTGAATATCAAAGGTGAGCGCGTCATCGCCAAAGACGTCTTCGTCATGATTCACCGAGTGGTAGTGCATGACGATCTTGTCGCCCTTGTTGAATCGATAGCCCTGCCACTCAATGTCCTGCGTGGCGGTCCGACGCATGGCAATGAACGCTGTGTTGTAGCGCAGTATTTCCTCAACGGCAGCCGCAATATCCTCAGGATGGTCNACCAGATGNTGCAGTTGATCTGGGTTTTCCATGAGCANCCTCAAACCATGCGCNATGGCNGTCCGCGTGCTTTCGTTGCCGCCAACCATCAGCAGAATAAACACCCATGAAAACATNTCATCGGTGANGGNTTGACCGTCTATNTCNCCNTCNAGNAGNGCNTGNATNANCGGNCCNGTAAANCCCTNNCGNTGTTTCTGGGCNAGCTCAGCNGCGTAGATCATGACTTCAAACGAGGCNGTTTGCGCGTCCTCCATACCCCCTGCGACATCCGGGTCATCGGCGAATGCCATNGTATTGGTCCATTTAAAGAACTGNGCGCGNTCTTCAAGCGGCACACCNAANAGCTCNAGNATCGCCATCAAGGGCAGNTCAGCCGCCACCTCCTCGACAAACTCACANTNACCNCGCTGTGCGACGCGATCGATAATTTTCTTCGCCTGCTCACGAAGCCATGGCTCCATNGCNGCNACNGCCTTNGGNGTAAACGCGTCTTTCACAANNCGTCTATGTGTGACGTGATTAGGCGGGTCCATCGCAATNAAACTGTTGTCNTTCATGATTTTGGTGACTTCGCGCGCGGTCTCGTCCGGTGGTTCCATGGGGAAAGGACCTTCCGTTTGCGATGAGAACAGCGCAGGGTTCTGNGAGACAAAATCCAGCGCATCACGTTTTACCGCGGCCCAATAGGGAACGCCCGTNGCGGGGTCCTCATACCGGACAAAGCTTCCTNTTTGACGCGCAGCAGCAAGTGCCTCATAGGGCATACCAGAACGATANGCATCAAGGTCAAGCGGNTGGGTAAACGGACAACCAGACATAATGTAATCCTTCTAATNNTGAGTGNNGGTGATGTTCTTAATACGGGCAAACATCGACTCAGNCCTNCACAACAGGGCGTCAACCCATCCAAATTCTGATCACGTNGTTAAAACNNGAAATGCGNAGAGCNGTCTCTCNTCGCAGCTGCNTNGCNNAACTTACACANTAACGCCANACACTATCGNGTTNGCNNNTCACTGACCCTTGCACAAACCNCCCCCAGCCCAACGGTANGGCTCGCAGTTGTANATGAGACGCCCATTTTCGCCGTACTGCCAATCGAGCACCNTGATCGCACTCTCNGGTGGCATGCCNCCCGACGCTTNATCCTGCAGGGCNCTGTNTTGNAGCGGATAATGCGCCCAATCCAGCGGCGCCCTCCACCCAGGCGGTGGCATGAGCTCGGAGCGNGTACCGGCAACCGGATACAGATTACGCCAGTGACGAATCTCTNTGGCCAGTTCATCGACNATATCNGGATGCTCTGATGCAAGGTTCNTGTATTCATTGGGGTCAGTGTTGATATCAAAAAGAAAGTTACTGACNTCTACTGAGCTAAACCCTGTCTCGATCCGCTGNACCAGTTTCCANTCATCATTNAACGCCGTGACATTGACCGTATTTTTAAAAGGCGACTCGGCAATAAAAAATAACAACCGCTNTCTGGGCGAGGCTTCGTCNTCAACGATGGCGGGGAGCAAATTTCGGCCATCCAANCGATAACGTGTAATGGGTTCGATTCCTGCGGCAGCNAGCAANGTNGGTAAAACATCCATCACCGACATAATCGAATTAACCTGGCCTCCCGCGACAATTTTCTCAGGCCAGCGCATCGCGGCCACGACGCGGATGCCACCCTCAAAGGTATCGCCCTTNCCGCCNCTNAGTGGNGCATTGTCAGCCCCACCGGTGGCATANACAGCACCNCCATTGTCGGAGAAGAACAGNACGATGGTGTTGTCCGCAAGTCCCTCNGCNTCNAGCGTNTCCAGGACTNTACCAATGGATTGATCCATGCCGTCGACGACCGCGGCATACATGGNCCGCGCGCTCTCGCGGCCGGTTATTTTTGCCATAAANCGCGTTTGATCGGCCCGCTCACTCCGTGATTTACCGCGGTCGTCCCCCATATCTGCGTACTTGGCTTTTAANTCATCNGGGGCATCAAGCGGTGTGTGAGGCGCAATAAACGGCATATANATGAAAAAAGGCTTCTCANTGTCTCTNTCNAAAATGTAGCGACTGACCTCNTCTGCAAGNAGGTAGCTCTCGTAGCCCTGATCGTCGATTGACACCCCGTTTCGCTGGAAGTCCNTNCCGCCNANNCTNGCGAACGGCGGGAAAAACCCGACTTCCGTGTGCAGGTGNCCATAAAAATGCTCAAAACCCCGAGAGTTCGGGTGATANGTCTGTTGCGCGTGTCCCAAATGCCANTTACCNACCATAGCNGTTTGGTAACCGGCACCNAGGAACAGTTCAGGAAGAAAGGTCTCTTGGGGATGAATACCGTTATTTTGCCAGGGCATNATGGTTGAATAGGCCACGCCCAATCGAATGGGATCCCGACCCGTCATCAATGCCGCACGAGTGGGTGAACATATGGGCGTTGTATAAAANCGGTTGAGCTGCACGCCCTCCGCGGCAATCCGATCAAGTGCGGGTGTCTCNATAATCGGGTTNCCATGGAATCCGACATCNGCCCAGCCAAGATCATCCGCCACCATTACAATCACNTTGGGTCGCTCAGACGCCGCAGCCACAAGGGATACGANTGTTGCGCTAANGAGCAGCGCGAAGGCCCCTATTCGGACCATATTGCACCTTCCTATTCTCGNTTATTCTTGTTTTTNACTNTGTCGCCTNTCGATGCCNTTAATGATGATTTGACGAANGGCCACAGATTANCCTNNCAAGAACAAGAGTGNANAGTATGCGGCGAAGAAATCTTTTAGTCAGTTTGGGTGCCATTGCCTTGATCGCNGCTGTCATAGAGCGCGATACCCTNGAGCAANNNGTGNGGGAGACGGTTACGCGTTTCGCNGGCCANGCNGCCGTGTCNAACATGTCATCCCTNGTTGCCGAGAACAATGNGCGTGGCCTTGCNGCGGCCGAGCTCATCACGCTCCCCATATCCGTNANTGANGTGGCGAGTGGGATTTTCCAAGCATCGGGCGTTGGTAACTCCTTCGCCNTAACAACCCGNGANGGCAACGTCATATTCGATACNGGACTGATTATTCAGGCCAGCGAGCAGGTGACNAAATTNAAAGCCCTGATTGGCGANGCAGAGCCCAAAAANATCATTCTAAGCCACAGCCATGCAGACCACGTCGGNGGCACNCGGCTCTGGGACCGGGGTCAAGCCGAACTAATCGCGCATGAGGAATTTGAAGAGGAACAGCGCTATCTAACGGAGCTCAATCCTTACCTCCACCAAAGAAATAGGGTCTTATTTCCGTGGATTCCTGAGTCACCCCGCACGCTCGTAGGTATGAACTTTCGAGGGCTTATTCCCGATACGAGGGTGCGTAATGGCGAGCCCTACCGTTTTTCGCTTGGTGGCAGACGATTTGAAGTACACGCAATGCCGGGAGCCGAGGGGGCAGACAACGTTGTTCTGTGGTTACCCGATGAAAAAATACTGCTCTCGGGCGATTTTTTCGGTCCTCAGTTTCCGCAATTTCCCAACATCTTTACGATGCGGGGCGAGAAGGTCCGCAAACCCATAGAGTACATCGCGTCCCTCAACACGCTCCTCGCTCTTGAGCCAGAAGTGATCCTACCCAGCCACCTTGCACCGATTAGTGGTGCAGAAAACATCGCAGCTGATATGCGGAAAATTCGCGATGCAGTGCAATACGTTCATGACGAGACCGTGGCTGGTATGAATGCAGGCTATTCGCTCGAAACCGTCATGGCGGAAATTGCATTGCCTAAAGACTTAACGTTGTCACAATCTCACGGGAAGGTCAGTTGGGCGGTTAAATCGATTTGGGAGTACTACGCGACTTGGTTTCACTTTGATCGTACTAGCGAGCTATACCCCACTTCTCAACGCGCCATTTTGGCCGATGTCGCTAAGCTCATCGACCTTGAAGCGGCCCAATTACAGGTACAAACCTATTTAAATGACGCACAGCCCGAAAAAGCGCTACTGCTACTTGAGTTGCTCGAGGGAAGCACCGCTTCAGAGACACTCAGAGCGCTGCGAACACAGACACTGCTACAACTCAAGCAGCAAGCTGAGCCACTGGGCAATGACTACGAGCTTTATTGGCTGGACAGCGAGCTTGAAAAGCTTCAATGACGCACAAAATATCGCTCGAGACGCCGCGTGGATTTGTCGTTCGTGCTGTCTAAGCAGATAGAAGCCCGAGAAGAAGAATTTTCGCCCCCCTCAACCGGACTAAGACAAGACTTCACCACGAGTTGCTCTGACGCATCCCGTCCCCTATGTTCAGCGTATCTAGTGATAACAAAACGCATACAACGAGGATCCTATGACTGACCGCTTAACCGTCGTCTCCACGGACTGCCACGCAGGACTGCCGATTGCTCAATACAAACCCTATGTCGATTCGAAGTATCACGACTTCATCGACATGGCTGTCGACGTGCAGATCGACATGATGGATAAGGCTGAACAACAGTTTCTCATCAAAGAGATCAACGATGAGTGGCGAGCACCCATTCAGCAGGAACTTACCGGTGCTTGGGAATACAGCGAGCGGCATAAGATGCTGGCAAAAGATGGCATCGCGGCCGAGATTATCTTCCCTGATGGTATTACAGAGCAAAACACGCCACCGTTTGGTGCAGGACTTGGCTTATCGCCCAAAGACGCTGTACCTGAGCTTCAGTGGGCGGGTGCCATGGCACACAACCGCTGGCTGTCCGAACTGGTCGAGAATGACCCTAAGCGACACTTTGGCGTAGCCTCAATTCCGCTTCTTTTCGACGTTCAACAAGCTGTTGACGCGGCACGATGGTGTCACGAGAACGGCCTCAAAGGCGTTATGTTACCAACGATGTGGGGCGAGCATGCAGCGTACCACGACATCAAATACGATCCATTTTGGGAGATTTGCGAAGATCTGGGCATTGTTATCCACTTCCACTCGGGACCGGCGCCGCACCATGAGTACTTCGGCCCCGCATTCCCCAATGAAGACCGAAGCGCGGAGTTGCCCGGGGCCATGGGCGCTTATGTCTCTGAGGTCATGTTCTGGCTCTATCGGCCTTTGACCTTCATGCTCTGGGGCGGTGTATTTGAGCGATTCCCTCGCCTCAAGGCCATGGTAGTCGAGGGAGGCACGATGTTTATGGTGCCCTCTTGGCTGATGCTCCTCGATCACAACTACACGGACATTCAGTTCTCGGCAAAGCTGGGGGATTTCCGATCACACCTCTCTATGGCGCCGAGCGAATACTTTGCACGTAATTGCGGTATTGGCGCGTCGTGCGTGCCAAGACGAGACCTCGATATGAGAGATCAAATCGGCCTTGAGCAAATCATGTGGGGCAGCGACTTCCCACACCCAGAAGGCACATGGCCAAACACAGCCCAATACTATCTGGATACGTTCAAAGGGTTTGACGCGGAAGCAGGACGCAAGATATTGGGCGGTAATGCCATCGAGTTCTACGGACTCGACCGTGCCTACCTTGATGGCCTTGCCGCCAATATTGGACCGTCCAAGGATATATTTGCGGCTTAATCAAAAACAAAAAGAAAGGATTTAACTCACATGGAACTCATTGCTGTCTGTGATTCAAAAACAAATACTGCGCCTGACTTCCCTATTGGCTGGTGGTCAGGGGCGAAAAGCCATGAACTCGAGCCAGGCGATGTAAAGTCCGTCAGTGCGCTGGATCGTGAACTCGTTGTTTACAGAACAGAGTCCGGTGAGGCTCGCGTGCATGACGCCTTCTGCCCACACCTCGGCGCGCACTTAGGCGTCAACGGTAAAGTCGTTGGCGAGTCTATCCAGTGCCCCTTCCACGGTTGGCAGTTCGGCGGTGACGGGAAGTGCAACCACATTCCCTACTGCGAGACGATTCCCTCCCGCGCGAAGGTACAAAATTGGCCTGTCAGCGAGGTCAATGGCGAAATTTACATGTGGTTCCATCCCACAGGCGCTGACCCCGATCGCGAAGTGCCTGTCATTGAGCAGATTGGCGATGAGCATTGGACGGAGCCGCGCCAAGTCGAGTTCAACATTCCTGTTCACATACAGGATATTGCTGAAAACTCCTGCGATCCCGAGCACTTCCAATACGTTCACAAACAAAATCAGACGCCGCCCTCCTCTGTTGAAGTCGAGGACGACGGCGCCGTTCACCTTCGCTCAGAGATCGAAGCACAAGGTATGAAAGGCGATCTCCACGCAACGATGTTCCAGCCCGGTTTGGCACGGGTCATGACGAGCTATGGTCCCGGTGCTGAAATGCTGGTTTACAACTCAGCCCAACCGATTTCGCGCAATGAAACGCTTCTGCGCTGGACACTCATTGTTCGAAATGAAATCGCCGAGTTTGTGGGCGATCAAGTGATGGACGGCATTATTGAAGGCCTGTCCGACGACTACCCTATTTGGGAAAACAAGGTGCACAGGAAACANCCCATCTTCTGCAAAGGCGANGAGACNCTCGTGCTCTTTAGAAAATGGGTAAGACAATTTTACCTACCAGAAAGCCCGCGGGGTCAGCAATGAGTAACGAGTATTACAAAGGGAAAACGGCCGTNATCACGGGTGGCGCAAGCGGNGTAGGACGCTCGCTTGCCTTTGGACTGGGTCGCGCAGGTGCCAACGTNGTCATTGGNGATGTNGATGCAAATGCNATGGAATCAATNGCAAANGATCTGTCCAGCGAGGGCATTNCCAATCGAATTGAACGCTGTGACGTCACCGACAAGGCNAGTCTNCAATCGCTTCTCGATGCNTCCCTCGAAGCCTTTGGGCAGGTGGATCTTGTATTCGCCAANGCCGGTATCGGAGCGGGCGAAGCCGGCCCGATTTGGGGGTTCTCTGAAAAAGACTGGCANTGGTGTTTTAACGTTAATCTTTGGGGGGCGGTAAACAGTATCAGCGTATTTATGCCCTANCTGATTACACGCCCCGAGCGCACTCATATCATCATTACCGGCTCGGGCAACGGCGCTTACACCGTCCTACCCGANGTNCCCATCTACACAGCGACCAAGGCGGCGGTCCACACCATCACTGAGAANCTGCACTACCAAGTGCAAATGGGTGGATTACCNGTCGTGGTAAGCGCGNTATTCCCCGGNCCACACGTCGTNGAAACAGGTTTATTNAACTCAGGCCGAGTTCGGCCTGAAGAGTTCGATAANGGCGTGTCCGGAAACGAAACGGGCATCAATTCCGTTGANGACATGAAACGAATGGCCGAGGAATTTGGCTTCGACNTNAAGACAACACATCCCGACGAAGTCGCTGAGATGGCGCTTGCCGGAATTCCAGATGGTAACTTTTGGCTCCTGGCACATACCGAAGANAGTATGGCGAANGTTCAGCGCCGAGCCGATATGATTATNAATAAAACGACGCCNGTACCCGAATCNGTNGGTTGATCGNNCGCTAAACCTATGAAGCNCNNATAAAACCAGTCCGTANAGTGACAAAAATTCTAAAAGAACGATAAGAAGGAACAACACTATGAGTGACGCACAAGCCCCAATGGGCGCACCAGGCGATATTATTAATTGGCCAATGCTTAAGGTTCACTACCGNACTGATCCTGAGGCAATNGCCGCGCTCTTGCCGCCNGGCATCACGGTGGGCAAAGAGCCNAACGTAAACCTNACTGTTTACAATTTCCCGGTTCCAGACGTACCCGAGTACGGNGTTGTNACCACNGTNAATGCGGATTTTGATGGCGTCGAAGGTGAATTCACACTCGGCTANGGCATCGATCAGGANTCGGCCATTTTTATCTCACAAGAGACGAATGGTCAGCCTAAATACCCCTGCGAAATTGACTATCANCGCTTGGGCCCNATGGTGCGGGCAAAGTGCACCCACCAAGGCTANACCTTCCTCGAATTTGACGGCATGAGCGANGGACCAACCGATACCGGTGACGAATTCGTNCAAAATGAGTGGTGGNTTAAGGTTTCCCGNGCGGTCAGCATTGGNGGNCCTGCNACAGGCTACGACTTCCCTCCCCACGTGGTCCACGTGGCCAGCAANTATGGCACNGCNTGGAAAGAGAACGTNCAAGGCCAGCTNGTNTTGCGCGACAGNCCATGGGATCCCNTGGCCAGCAAGCTNCCNATGCGTGAGCAGCTATCGGCCTACCTGTGGTGGCCNATCTTCTTGGATCGTTCTGTCACNTTATCAAAGCCGCTTGATCCCGAGGCATTCCTGCCCTTCGCAGACACCATTTCTGGCTCACGATGGCCNGGTGTTAANGGTGCNCCTGGGAANTAACCGTGTCTGCAGCAACTGATCTCGCTTTNAGGGTNCAAGCCCTCGANGANNTTGAGGCCATAAAGCGGCTCAAAGCACGGTGGTGGTTCGCCTGTGACACNCGTGATCTTGNAGGGATGCGCAGCTGTTATGACGAGGATGATTTCCTTATCGATTTTGGATTNATNGGTGAATTCACTGACATGGACGCCTTCATCGGCGTCTTCGAGTCACTCGCCTGCCACCCCACACACGTTGACATGCACCACGGCACAGCCCCTGAAATTGAGATGACGGGNCCNGATACAGCGAAAGGTCGCTGGCGGATGCGATTCCAACTGCTGGAGACCGAGCAAAAGCAAGTGCAGCTGATGAGCGGTTACTACGAAGATGAGTACGCTAGAGTTAANGGNGAGTGGAAAATGCGCGTATCNANGTACACGTTGATGTCCAACCTGTTTCTTTCGTCTGCTGAGGGCGTCGTTGCAATCGAACAAATCGGCAGCGCGCCAGGTTTGGTCACTGAACANTAAGGAAAGTCGTATGGCCGCTAACGATATGGCTGCCACATGGGATGCCTTCTGCGACACACTAAAAGTGGCAGGACAAGAGCTGACAAAGGATCACGTCCCTCAGGACGAGCAAAGCCAGGCGGAGGGATTGCGCTATTTGTCCCGAATGGCACGAGCCGCGCTGGAGTGGTACGTGGAATTCAACGACGCGGCATTCCCAGTGCTTTACCGACCCGCGCATGAAAGTATTAAGTTAGGCGCCGACAACCCCGATAATATCTACCAAAAAGCCGTCATCGACGGTCGGTTTGAATACCGGCTGACGGGAAAACGTGGATCGATTGATTACATTAGCTTTGCGACCAGCAAAGGCAGTTACGCAGAGAATTTCAAACAAATCGAAACGGGGTTCCTCGACAGCAATACGATTGAGATCGACGCTGAGGGCAACTTCGAGATCATCCTTAGCGCCAACGAGCAGTCGGGCAACTGGCTACCCATGGATACAGAATCCGAATCACTGCTGATTCGTCAGACCTTTTTAGATCGATCGCTTGAGACATCGGCTGATATACAGATTCATCGGGTTGATACGACGGCGGTGCCTTCTCCCTTAAGCAAAGAGAAAGTCACAGCCGACTTCGAAAAGGCGATGGCCTTTTATCGCAATACAGTCGGTTTGTTTTCACAGTGGAGTAAAGAAATCAGGGAGAACCCAAATAGTCTCCCACTTTGGGATCAGGCTTTTTGCCAAGCTGTGGGTGGAGATCCCAATATCATTTACTACCATGGTCATTTTCGTCTGAATTCGGATGAGGTCATGATTGTGACACTCCCTTCTGTTCCCGAGTGTCAGACCTGGAACCTGCAAGTTGATAACTACTGGATGGAGTCTCTCGACTACCGATATCACAAGATTTCAATCAACCGACACACAGCCAGTGTTAAGGCTGACGGGTCAGTTGATGTACACATCGCAGTGAAAAACAACGGACACGCAAACTGGCTCAGCACCGGCGGTCACGTGGAGGGCACACTCTGCTTCCGATGGGTGGGCTGCAAAGACCCCGTAAATCCGACCACCCGAGTCATCCACGCTTCGGACGCTAGCGCGTGACTCAGGAGATATCCGCACCTAAAGCCCGAACCTTCATGACCAGGCGTCTCGGTCGGCTGGCAAGTGTCATTGCGGCCATACTTATTGTGGGGTCGGTCAGTTACGGACTAGGCACCTTTAACGCACGAGATACGATCAGTCGACCGGATATGAGCTGGGCTCTGGGCTCGGCTGCTGCCATAAAAATAAGTGATCTATCGATTAGTCTCGAGCATGCGGCAAACGCCATCCGTGAGCGTAATCCGGAAGCTTCAGAAGCCTCGCTAGGGAAAGCCTATGACTACCTAGGTGGGTTGTTGGCAGCATCTGTGGAGATGCATATCGCCAAAGGGGACCCGTTACAGCCCGAATTCACCAACTGGATGAGTGATTATCGAAAATTCTTGGGTGACAGCCCTGATGCCATTTACTCAACAGCGCCAATCGAAGCTGATGGGGAGTACGAGGTAACCATAACCACAGGGTCCGCCGACTATCTAGGGTTCGTTGTTTATGAGCGTAACCCCATCATCGGGTGGAATCGCGCAGCGGACAGTACCAGTATCGTCCCCGATGCAGAAAACAGCGTATTCCGCATCCGGTTGACCAGCGAATCGAGTGACAAGCCGTCTCAGAGCAAGAAATTAGATACTGTTTTGGGAGAGAGCGCAGGAAGTACAGAAATATCAGAGGGAGCAGAAAGTGCGTTATCTATCCTTTCCCACGACGACGTTTCAGGATTTCGGATGCGGAACATAGGGTCAAACTCCCAGCAAGCGACACTCAAGCTCAGTGCTAGCAGTCACCTGATCATGGTTCGGGAGTATTTTTTTGACTCAGAGCCTCGCCAGCCTTCGAGACTCACAATTAAACGTTTGAGAACCTCGGCTACCTCTATTGCAGGATTAATAACTCAGACCAGCACCCCCGGTCAGGACGCTACCCCCTTTGAAACGCGCGCAGAGAACGCTGTGAACTTTTTCAATCAGACTTGGCAAGGCAGTCTTGCGCTTGCAGACGCACTCAAAGAAACAACGAATAGTTTTGATCGTCCCGCTACCGTGTCTCCGGATTTCGTCGGCATTTTTTATCCGACGCCCGACAATGACTACCACGGCGGCTCTTTCTCGCTCGCTCCGGGTGACGCCCTCGTTGTTGAGGGCGAAGTACCTGTGGCCGCCTTCTGGAGCATCACCTTACAAGACCATTGGATGCAGTCTATCGAGTCTAATGGAGAACCCGCCTCGCTCAAGGGCAGTGAAATCACAAACCGACAAGGTAAATATCGTGTTTGGATTAGCGATACTCCACCGCCAGAAGGTGAGGACTTTCTCAACACCGGCGGTGCGTCAGAGGGGTTGGTGGCGATACGATATTTACTATCTGATCAGGCACCGGCGCCAACCGCGAGGCTAAGAACGCTCAAAAGTGGCTCTAACGACACGGCTCAGAGCGCATCGGAGCTGTAAATCCCATGGGGACCAGATTGTGCTAAATACTGATCAACTCGTAACCAAGGCGCTGGAAGTCGCGAACGCTTCAGCATTCAGCGATCTGCGTTTCTTACCTCCCCTCGAATCCCTGATCGAGGGACTAAATACCGAGGCAGCCCTTAACGAGATTGGCAGACAGTTCCATGCGGCTCGCTTGATAGATTTGCTCGCAAATCGACTTAGACTTGAGCAATGGATTGAGCGCTATCCCAAGATTCTAGAAGAGGAAATTCTCAGCCCCATTGTTGTGATCGGACTTCCTCGCACAGGTACGACGATGTTGCACCGTAGCATTGCCGCTGATGACCAACTTCTCGCACCGCTTTGGTATGAAGTTCGCCAACCGAGTCCGCTCAACGACGACTTTGAGCAAGAAGACGATCGAATTCCAATTGCTCAGGCAGAAGTCGCTGCCATGCTGGAGGCTTCACCTGAACTTGCAGCCATCCACCCCATGGACCCTGTTGCTGCTGATGAAGAGATCATGCTGCTCGAGCATGCCTTCATGAGCACCGTTCCCGAATGTTATGGCTTCATGCCTAAGTACGGTGACAACCTTTACAACCAAGATCAATCTGCCGGCTACAACTATCTCTACCTACAGCTGCAGTTCTTACAGTGGCAGAAACGAAGAAAAGGGCTAACCGGCACGCGCTGGCTCTTAAAAACACCGCATCACCTTCACTACCCTGAACATCTTTTTGCACGATTCCCCGACGCGGTAGTGATTCAAACTCACCGCCACCCACTCGAGGTCATCCCCTCGTACGGCAGCATGATGTCAGCTCTGGCGTCACCCTTTACCGACAAGCTCGACCCCGTTGCCATGGCCCAACATTGGGCAAATAAGTGGCAGGTGGGTCTCGCCAAGACTCGGGAGTTCCGCGACAACGGCCATGACCATCACTATTTAGACCTGTGGTTCCAAGACTCAGTGAGCGACCCTGAAGCGACGATTCGGCGGATCTATGAATTCACGGGGCAAACGCTAACCGAAGGAGCGCTAACGGAAATGGCCCGTTGGCGAGATATGAATGCGCGCGAGAACCGCCCCGAGCACCATTACCAGTTAGCGGATTATGGTTTCACAGCCGCGGGTATCGAAGACCAGTTTGGNGAGTATATTTCGCGACATGCGGCGCGTTAATNCCCCTTAAAANGCATTACTTNCTCTCAACATAAGCCTTTAACGCATNGGCTGTGTCATCAAANGCNCGCTTNACCCANGGNCCNGCAAAGCGCATNACGTGAATGCCGTGAGGCCCCAAGAACGCNTCAGTAGAGTAGTACTCNNAGGTATCGGGTCCTGTAGAGATGACAAATTGGTCTCTCCTCGCCGGATAGGGCCATTCATCTACCCAAGGCGCNGACCACGACACCAANCGAGGCTCGTCAATTTCGGTAATGAACTCCACNTTATCGAAATACTGCCCTTCTTCTGTGTAGCTTTTNAGCTTCATGGTNAATGGGGCGCCTATTTCNAGTGCNCCCGACGCCTCCACACAAAAGGGGTTCCACTCGCGATAGCGTTCAAAGTCAACGAGCACATCCCAGACGACCTGTGCCGGTGCATCAATTTGCACCGTGATTGAATGAACAATGGCCTTTGGATCCACGGCCAACTTTTCGTCTTCAGTCATGACTTACTCCTTCTGCGCACTCCGATAAAACCAAGCGTCACGCGAACTTCCCGAAAAGTACCTTGGTTTACCATTCGCTCTGTGACCCGTCATCTTCAACCTTTTAAGCACCTACCCTGTCTACCACGAGCGCGGGAGTAGGACCGTTTAGTGGACATTACGGTGCCATGTACTCGCCGCCGTTCACATCGACAGACGTACCGGTAATGACCGCTGAATAATCAGATAGGAAAGCAAGTACCGCCTTGGCACAATCCGCCTCTGGCGGGATGATGCCGAGGGGGATTCGATCCGTGATGCTTCGAACAACGGTATCGCGATCTGCACCGGCCTCAACTTGGGCATCGATGAATCCGTAGACAGGCGCACCGCCTATCCAGCCCATTCTCAGTGCATTAACTCGAATGGCATGCTTCCCAAAATCATTAGCCATGTGCCGCGTTAATGCATTCAAGGCACCCTTGCCTGCGGCATACATGGTTTCACCAGAGAAAGGCTTTACGGTCGACATGGTCGATACGTTAACAATTGATCCGCCCCCAGCAGCTTGCATGTGGGGCGCACAGGCCTGCGCCATACGCAAGGCACCCTGGCATATCACATTGATAACCTCTCCCATCTTGTCAGGGTCTGATGCATCAGCAGCAGCCCAGTCACCGTGGGCATAGGCGCTGTTGACCAACCCATTGATTCGGCCAAAAGCCTCGACACCGGCGCTCACAAGCGCTTTGCACTGTTTTGTTGAAGTAACGTCCGTGCTAAGCGCGACAGCTTCCCCCCCCATCGCCTCTATCGACTCCCTGACTTCATCAAGGAATACCTGATTGCGCGCACCAAGAACCACCTTCGCACCTTCAGACGCCGCTAATTTGGCGAGTGTTTGTCCAAGGCCGGGGCCCACGCCGCTAATCACTATTACTTTATCCTTCAACAACATGGTGCTTTTCCTCAATAAGTCCTCAAAGCGTGCGAATTACCTTCGCGACATACCCGTCACGTGACGAACTGCGCTGTCAGTGCGAAATTTACGTCAACCATCCCACGACCTTAGCGCCTCAGCATGGTCCATTTGCGCATCCGCACCCTATCGCTGCCCTTGCTAAACACCCGGCATGATTGGCACTCTAGGACCTCTGGTAGAAAGTACAAAAACCCATAATAGGAGGCCTTCGGTGTCTACTCAAAATAAACGCGTAGCCGTCATAACGGGCGCCGCAGGTGGCGTCGGTCAATCGACGGTAAAGAAGTTTGCTGAGCACGGCTACACGGTAATTGGCACCGACATAAGAGTGCCCGATGGCTTATTCGAACACCCAGAGGTGTCTTATCGGGCCTGTGATGTGACCCGTGAATCAGACTGGCAAGCACTGTCAGACTCTGTCATCGCCGACCACGCAAAGCTCGACGTCCTGGTCAACAACGCGGCTATTTTGATGACCTACACCATTGAGACTTCGTCTGTTGATGACTACAAGCGAATGATGGAAGTGAACTCGACATCGGTCTTTTTGGGTATGAAGTTCATGCTCGATGCATTGAAGAAAAGCGACGCCGCATCGATTGTTAACATCTCTTCGTCATCGGCCTTGGCGGGCTACCCTCACTTCATCGCCTACGGTGCCGCAAAAGCGGCAGTGAGAAGCCTCACCATGAGTGTTGCGGTCCACTGTCAAACCAACCAGTTACCGATTCGCTGCAACAGTGTTCACCCTGACGGCATTCTGACGGATATGACCAACAATATGGAGGGGACCTTTCCAGAAATGGAGCCTCATCAGGCGATGAAAGCCTTCAGTTTTGCCTGCGAACCCGAAGCCGTTACCGACGTTATTTACTTCCTAGCCAGTCATGAATCACGTCACATTAACGGGGCTGAAATCAGGGTTGATAACAGCTCTACTATCCAAATGCCTTACCTCTAAACCCACAACAGCCTGAGGGAAATCTTAGACGTTGGCAGGAGCGATACATAGCCTGTGGCTAGAGCGTCATCATGATTTTAACAACGTCGTCCTCTTTGGCGTCGAAGATTCGATAGGCCTCGGTGCCCTGTGAGAGCGACATGTGATGCGAAAACAGCCCCTCCGCCTTTAAACGTCCGTGTTGTAAGAGCGGAATCAGGTGAGGCCATTGATCGATCACTGAGGCCACACCCGCGCGGATCGTGATGTCTTTATAGAGCACCTTTAGCATAGGCAGCTGTACATCCGGTTGGGGCAATCCAATAAACGATGCGGTGCTACCTCGCCCCGCAATTTTAATGGCGAGTTCGACAGCCGACTTAGCACCTGAGGCCTCGAAGACACGAGGTACTCCCGCCCCTTTTGTTGCCTCCATGATGGTGGGTAGTGCTTGCGAGGGCGCCAAGGCCACAGCGCCCAGATTCGCCGCGTGCGCCCGACGGTTTGCCACAGGATCGATGGCGTAGACCTTTGAAGCACCCAGCACATACGCCAATTCAACGCCTATAAGTCCAATAGGGCCAAGGCCTACAACAGCGACCGCGTCGCCCGGCTCCATCGCTGTTCGCGTCAGACCAAAGTAGGCCGTGCACATTGCATCAGTCAGCAGGATACTTTGCTCATCGCTCACACCTTCGGGAATGGGCTGCAAGGTGAGATCCGCCATAGGCACATTGACAAACTCTGCCTGGCCACCGTTCAAGCGAGTACTCAGTCCAAACGCTGTCCAGTGCTTACACAGCGCTGTATGCCCGGAAAGACAGTGTTCGCAGCGACCACAGGGCGCACCGCCAGACGCAAGTACCTTTTGTCCCACTTTGTGTCGATGGACGCTCTTTCCTACCTCCACAACTTCGCCCGCAAATTCATGCCCGACACAAAAGGGCTCTACCCCTTCACTGTAGTTGGCGACACCCACATTATCGCCGTGGTACATGTGCAAATCAGAGCCGCAAATACTGCACCGCTCGACCTTAACGATGACACTATTATCGGTCGCTAATTCAGGGTCAGGAAAACGCTCGTACCGCACATCTCGCGGACCATTGAACACTAAGGCTTTCATACGCTTACTTTCACTCCACCAAACCGTCGGTCACACTTTATGCGGGTTTTTAGGTTATGTCGCGCCGACTCCGTCACGGCATGGCGCTTCGCACCCCACCACCACACGCCAATCGCGCCTATTTGAGGTAGTCCGTTTGTTCTAAACACAACGCGAAACAGGCATTCCCTCGATCTCGCCCCTGAGAGACACTACCTCGACAGAATAATGACAAAGTACTGCTTTTCATTGGTTCTGGTAACGGTCGCGCAGGCTTGGATCCATTCACTCAAAATCGCGGCCAAAGGCGGTACTGAAAGGAAAAATCAATTATTTGACACAATTTATGACATATCTTTTAATTGATGAAGCAGTTCTTAACTTAATAACGCTAAAAAGAGGTTAAAACCATGAACCCATCTAGCCCAAAGACGCTATTAGCAGCAGCCGTAATGGCCGTGATGACAGCGGAAACCGCCTTTGCGCAGCTCGAGGAGGTTGTCGTAACAGCTGAGCGTCGTGAAGCGAGTCTTCAAGATACGCCCATTTCAATTGAAGCCCTGACTGAAAGAGACATTCAGGAGCGCGGCATCAACAACAACTTGGATATGATTAATGAAGTGGTTGGTGTAAACGGCTACGGATCGCCTCAGGGAGGTTCCTCTACAGCTTTCATCATCCGCGGTATTGGCGATGGCGCGCCTCAGATTTCGCTTGATCCCGCGGCTGGGCGCTACGTCGATGGCGTGTACGTCGGTAAAAACCAAGGCAGTTCCCCCGATATTGTTGACCTCGCCAGAATCGAGGTTTTGAAGGGACCGCAAGGAACGCTGTCTGGCCGAAACTCAACATCGGGTGCCATCAATTACATTAGTAAAGCACCCTCGGATGAGATGGGCCTGACCTTGCGTGGCACGATGGGCAACTACGGCACTCAGGAGTATTCTGTCCGCGCCGACATTCCCTTCTCCGACTCCTTCCGCACGGCCATTTCGTTTAACGATCGGCAGCGGGATCCGTTCTATGACAACACCAACCCGGACATCGACGGTTTTAATAGCATCGACCGCGATGGCTTTCGTGTTGCGCTCGCCTGGGATGCGACTGATCGTCTCAGTGTTGACTACTCCTATGCGAAGAGCAATGTAAACGGAGAACTCGACAACTGGAACCGACCAAGTGGCTTGAACCCCAGTTATGCGGCGCTTGGCGGTTATCTCGCCGCCGGTGGCGATCAAGCCAACGTACCGATTGACAGCACATCACGTATCCAAACCGTGCAGGCAATCGCCGGCGGCGTTGCTCAAGCGGCCCAGTTTGGTCTGTTACCACCCCTTCCCCAAATCCAGCAGTTCCTAGGTTGGTCAAATGACTACGTGGCGTGGGCGAATGGTGTTCTGGACAATGCTGATTCACACTTTGGTGCAGGCTCTACAGATATAAACAGCTTCGCAACCGTGGAAAATGAAGCACACACACTCACGCTGAATTACGAGCTGAGTGATGCGGTCAGCATCAAGTACATCTATGGTGATCGCACCATGAATGATCGATCACTCAGTGACTTAGACGGCATTGATAACTCGGTATCGTCTGGTGTGCGTAGCGATCTGACCTTGCAAACGATTGGTGGTGCGTTCTTCGGCCAGGTTATCCCTGACACGTTCTGCGCGGCAACGAATTCGGTTGGTGCATGCCCCGCCGGGACACCGCCTCCCTTCCAGGTCGATATCCCTAACTCCTATGACTTCGAGCTTGCCTTAGCCATGATGGGTGCTATCAACGCGAATAACGGTGACGGCGTATTCTGGACAGATCTCGCGAACCGTTATGAGCAAGAGAGCCATGAGCTGCAGATTTTAGGTTCAACGGACTCCATTGACTGGGTTGTCGGTCTCTACGATTGGGAAGATTACGGTGAAATGCGAAACGTGCAGAATCCTACCTACACCCTGGCAGGATCAGCAAGTCGTGGTTTTGATGTGGGTGGTGACGCCCAGTCGGTCTTCGGTGAGGTGACTTGGAGAGCTTCTGACAAGTGGTCGTTCACCGCAGGTCTGCGCTACAACGATGAAACGAAGTACATGACTTATCGTTGGCGCGATAACCCGGGCGCGATCGGTTCATGGATCGGCGCTGTGATTGAAGAAGCCTTGACGAACGCCTTCTTACCCCCTGGCGTAGATCCTATATCTGTCCCTCGCAGCCTCACAGATGCCTACGTTGGCGGAGTTGAGAACATAAGCGATATCGCAGAAACACCGGGAGTCTATGGCAACTACAACAAGCAAGACTTTAACAACACATCGGGTCGTTTGGTTGCCAAATACAATCTTGACGACAACACCAACTTCTACGCCAGTTACACAACAGGCTACCGAGCGGGTGGTTTCAATGGAGGTGCCTTTAATACGGACACGGGCACAGGCGATGACTACACCGAAGAGACCATTGCGAGCTTCGAAGTGGGTATGAAGTCTATGTTGGCCGATGGTCGAGTGCGCATAAACGCTGCGTACTATACCTATGACTACGATGACGTACAGGTCAGTGTTGTTAAGACTGATGCGGGCGCCATTTCAACGGACGTTGTAAATGCCGCCAGCTTCAGCACAGATGGCCTGGAACTCGACGTAGCATGGCTTGCTACAGACAGTCTGCAGTTCCGTGCTCAGTACGCCTATACCAACCGGGACTTTGACGATTATCCCGCGTATCTCGGTCTGAACATTCAGCCTAGTCAAGGTCTGACGCCGGATAACCAATACAGCTTGGTGATGGATTGGCAGATGTGGAGTTCAGGTGGAAGCACACTCGACCTGCAAATTTCCACCTCGCATACAGACGAGACCGTCAGCATCAACTCCGTACCGGGCAACTACACGGCAGCAGGACAGCCATCTATCCCTGTGAACCTAAGTCAGCCCACTAACCAAGAGCGTGATCTTGTTAATGCCCGCCTGACGTTTAATACAGAGATGGATAACGGGCGTAATGTAAACGTCGCACTATGGGGTCGTAACATCACAGATGAAGAGTACCGAACCTTTGGATTCAACTACGGTCCTTCTCTCGGATACGCCGTTCACCAGTGGGGCAACCCTGCAACGTATGGTGTCGATATTCGACTCGACCTGTAAATTGACTGCTTGACCAAAACCCGCCTAACGGCGGGTTTTTTTTGACCAAAGTTCGTGGCTATCTGTCTGCAATAGGACGGTATATGCTCGATAAGGTACTCGGAGGAATCCAGAACCATGAATGATCTTTACCCAAGTGGATTTGCCTTAGTCATCGGTGGTAGCGGAGGTGTGGGCACCGCTATTTGCCAGGAATTGGTAGCCAACAACATACCGGTGCTGCTGACTTATAACAGCAACCGTAAGCGCGCCGAGCAACTTTCCAGTGAATTAGGTGGGAGCCAAGCGTCCGTGTCCTGCGAACAGGTCACGCTTCAAGACCTTACTACCCTTAACCGTGCCATTCGCCGCGGTATCGCTCAGTATGGTCGTTTACATTCGGTCTTTATTGCCACTGGCTACGACATCCCGCAATCGCCGATTTCAGAAGTCACCCCAGAGCTTTGGCAGCGGGTTATGCGTTCAGATGCTGAGGGCGCTTTTAACGCGATACATGCAACATTACCGCACCTGCGTGATGGTGGTGGCGGTAGCTACGTACACATAAGCTCCGCTGGGCTTTTGAAGTATCCGCCGCTTGATATCCTGAGCGTTGCGCCCAAGGCGGCTGTCGAGGAGTTAATAAAAGGCGTCGCAAAAGAGGAAGGCATCAACAATATCAGGGCGAATAGCATCGCCATTGGCGTCATCGAGACCGGCATTTTCCTGCGCCTCAAAGAACAAGGCGTCTTTGATGATGCTTGGATTGAAGGCGTTAAGAGTGCCCTTCCGCTGAATCGATTCGGCCAACCTGAAGAAGTTGCAAAGATGGCCGTATTCCTTGCCTCCAATAACGCAGCCTACACCACGGGACAGCTCATACCGGTAGATGGTGGCTTTGGCGTTTAAAAAAGGCGGCGTTTCAACGACAAGCCGAGCGCTCGGCCGAATACGCGGGCCGTTCAAAATCGGGCGCTATTGCCCGCTTGCTCAATGACGCTTTTTCGTCGCAATATTTGTTGCAATAAAAGCGGCCTGAATAGCGCGCTTATCGAATTTCTCCGTAGCGCCTCGAGCCAAGGGCTGATCCGTTAATTCGATAAACTTAGGTACCTTGTAGCCCGCTATGCGGGCTTTGAGCCCAGCTCTGATGTCATCTTCTGACAGAGAAGATGCAGCCACCCTGACAACCATAGCCAGCTCTTCTCCCATCAGCTCATCGGGCACACCAAAGACCACGCACTCCTGTACACCGTCTATCTGATAGCAGGCCTGCTCGGTATCCCCGGGATAAATATTCTCACCACCGCGTATAACGATGTCCTTAATTCTGCCCGTGATATGAACATAACCGTCATCGGCGACATAACCCACATCGCCCGTTTTCATCCATCCATCTTCGGTGAACACGGCGGCATTTGCCTCTGGCTTATTCCAATATCCGAGGGTACAGGCCACACCACGCATCTCGATCTCACCCGCCTCCCCCGGCGGCAATACGGATCCATCGGCGCCGCTACAGCGAATGGCCATGATTGGCGACTGAACACCTGCAGCAGCGGGCTTTGCATCAAACACCGCACCCGCCGCCTGACTCCCGACGGCGAGTGTCTCGGTCAACCCGTAGCCTCCTGATGCGTAGGCTTTATCGATTGTCTCCTCGATGATTCCGGGTAGATCTGACGGCATTGCAGCGCCGCCTGAGGACACGCGGTGTAGTGATGAAATATCAAAATTCGCCAAATTCGGCTGAGTCAATAAATCCTTTACCAAAGCGGGAACGCTACTAAAGAGGGTTACGCGCTCGGCCTCTATCAAACGTAACGCCTCTTGCGCATCCCACTTCGAAATCATGACAATCCCCTGCGCAGTGACCAGCGGCAGCACAAACGATCCCAGCAGACCCGTAGCGTGAAAGAGCGGGACATTCAGTAACGCCTTTTCTTGAGTCGCGCCGCCCCTTAACTCGCGTAACCCCCCTTCTATGGTCATCGTCAGCATGCCCGTAAACATCATATTGAATACCGCTTGAGACAGCGCCTGCTGACAGTGCACTACACCTTTCGGCGTCCCGGTGCTGCCCGAGGTGTACAAGATCAAGCAGACGTCGTCCGCAGCGGGCGTAGCGACCTCTTTTGGTATTGCGTTACTTGTCGCGTCGTTGAAATCGATACCCCGTAGCGACCCGGGTACCGCGCGGTCATAAACGATAAGTCGTTTTTTGGTATCGAGCTCGCCAGAGAGCATGGTTCCGCGCTGGTCGTCACACAGTAGCCACGATGCACCGCAATCTTGCAGCGCAAAAGCCAGCTCGTCAGCTTGCCCCCAACTGTTTATGGGGACGACTGTTGCGCCCGCCAAAAAGGCCGCTGTAAAGCCCACCAACCACTCGGCATTATTGCGCATGGCAATGGCAAACCGATCGCCTGCGTTGAGACCATTTTCCTGCAAATAGGCGCGCAGCCGATCTGCTCGGTCAAAGAATTCTGCAAAGGTTAATCGCGTATCGCCCGAGACAATGAACCCCTGATCACCGTGTCCACGCGCATTTTGAATAATCTCTGTAAGTGTCTGCGGTGCGTGTTTATAGCCATCCATTGCACCGCGCTCAGTCTGAAGTTGCTCCACTTCAAAAAAGGCGCCAACACCTGTGAGCTCCGTTATCGTCGCTTTAATAGACACACGTTTTCCTTTTTATTGCGCCGGCTCGTGAAGCTTCGAGTGTACTGAGATCGTCACCTATAAATCGATCAGGTTATCTCCCTGCGCATAATCCATTTGAAGGCACCATAATCCGTTTGCACCTCTGGCCCGGCTGGGCAGGGGCGCATCAGCCGTTATACTTCAAGCTATGCTTCACTTGCCGGACAACGTTCTATGATGATTGCGACCGATACCCCCAGATGTCCACTCCCCATGCCAATGGGTTGGTTTCAAGTACTGTACTCCCACGAGTTAGCGGTGGGCGACGCAATTCCCGTTGAATACTTTGGCCAAGAATTGGTGGTTTTTCGCACTGAAGCCGGCGAGGCAAAGGTGGTTGATGCATTCTGTCCGCACATGGGCGCACACCTCGGTTACGGCATTCGTGAGCAAACCGGGAAAGGTCCCCGTATCGTCGGTGACAGTATTGAGTGTCCCTTTCACGGCTGGCGCTGGAATGGTGAGGGTCAATGCACCCACATCCCCTATGCCAAGAATATGCCGCCGCGGGTTGCCAAGGGAGAGTCGATCCTGGGTGCTTGGGATGTTCGTGAAGTTAATCAGCAAATACTTGTTTGGTATCACCCGAAGAAAGAAGCCCCAACCTGGGAACCCGAAGTTATCCCCGAGGCGGCGGCCAATCACCCTGACTGGGGCGAGATGATTATCCATACCTGGGATATCAATACGCACATGCAGGAAATGGGCGAAAACGCCGTAGATGCTGCTCATTTTCACTATGTTCACGGCACGGACGATGTACCAGAGGCCGCTTTTCAAAACTTCGACGGTCATATCCGAGAGGGCAAGTTCATCACTCGCCAACCAACGCCTCGTGGTGTGGTCGACGGTGCCATCGAAACCCGCAGTCAAGGTGCAGGACTCTCAGTCGTTCGGTTTACAGGAATCTACGATACCCTGCTGCTCGCTAATGTGACGCCCGTAGGGCCTGAAAAAACCTATGCTTCCTACGCCTTTATTCAACCGCGGGCCACACAGGAAACACTCGGGAAAACTGTCGGACAAGCCATTATCGGCAATATCTGCCAGCAAATGGCTGAAGATCAAATTATTTGGGATCGAAAGCAATACTTTGAGCGTCCGTTACTCTGCGATGGTGACGGCCCCTTTGCTAAGTTTCGACGGTGGTTTAGTCAGTTCTTGGTGGAACCTACCGCCTAGAAGTACTGTGTGAGCTAAGTTGCGGCGAGGCATGCATTGAATGCCTCTCAACAGCGCTCGCCTTACCTGGCCGCTCAGCACCTTTGGCCTAGCGTGTGGGCTTAGCGGAGGGCTTAGCGCGAAGCTATACCCACTACCTGCCCTCCTCACTCAACGACGCTTGAATCGTTACTGAGCTCAAATTTTTGGCGCTAACGCAGTCGGCTCGCCTTAGAATTCGTGAAGGCGTGCAAATCGATCTCGGTGGTAGCTCGAAGAACCAAAGAGCTGATTACAGACTCGCGATCGTTTCAGGAACAGCCCCATATCCATCTCCTCGGTGACACCCATACCACCGTGCAGTTGGACCGCTTCAGACGAAATCAAGGTAAAACAGTCATTGGCAAGCGCCTTTGCCGCACTACAAAGAAGACTCAGATTAGTCGCGTTCTCATCTAAACCTGTTAATGCAGCACTCACCGCACTCTCAGCCAGTTCGAGTTCACAAAACATTTGGGCGCAACGATGCTGTAGTGCCTGAAAACTGCCCAGTTTCACATCGAACTGCTCCCGCTCTCCCAGGTATTCAACAGTTCGCTCAAGGACTTCGCGGGCACTCCCCATCATCTCTGCCGCTAAAACGATGGTCGCCTGATCGATAGCCCTCGTTATGCCCGCATCGACTGCCTCCCCCCCCAGCCACTCAATATGGGCGTCATTAACGCCGTTAAAGCTAATACTGGCATAACCATGGAGGTCCATTGCCCGCTTAGCCTCGACTGCAACACCCGCCAGATCTCGTGGGATTAGGGCTACGCCCAGAGCACCCGATTCGCGCCTCGCCACACACAGCAAAAAATTGCTGGTCTGCCCATTTAAAACACGGGTCTTAGCGCCGGTGAGACGGCCGTCGACCACTGACAGCTCAGTGGCGTGTGGATTGAAAAACCGACCCTCATCCAACGCAACACTGCCCGTTTGATCTCCCGATATGAGTTTCGGCAAATACGTTTCTATTTGATGGCGCGAGCCACAGTTAAGAAGTAGGTTTTGAGCAAACACCACACTGGATAGGAAGGGGCTGGCGACTAACCTGCGACCCGCCTCTTGAGCGATAGCACCAACGGCCAACCAACCGAAGTTCAACCCCTCAAATTCTTC
>NZIJ01000070.1 GCA_002689915.1 Halieaceae bacterium
CGATGCCATAACGTCACCTTCAAAGTCGAGCACGAAGGTCCTAGGGCGTTCACTCGTTAGGTTCAGCGTATCGGTAGACGCTTGTGCACTTGCTTTTAATCGCGCCTTCTCTGCTTTCGCTTTGCTCTTGGCTGATTTCTTATCGTGTTTTGCACGAAGCTGAGAGGCCTCGGGAGTTTCAGATAAATCGCGGATTGCGGCTGTATAAGCATCAAATCGATCGTTGATCGACTTAACTTCGATATACCCTTCGTCGGGCCCTTTACCTTTCTGGCCCGCTGTACCGGCAATGAGAAGCACAATTGCTCCGACAGCAACAACAATGAGCAGTGTTTGCGCGGCGAAAAGACCGAGTTCGTATAAAAATTCCAAAGTATGTCCCTAAATCTTATGCGTTTTGTGCGTTAAGAAAGCTATTAATCAGTTGTCCGGCTATTGAAAAAGCGGGGGGAACAGGCGGTAGATTGTCAGGCTTACACCAAATAGCCTCATCGATCTCCTCAGGATCGATATTGATCTCACCCGCGCGCCATTTGGCCGTAAAACCGAGCATCAATTGGCCGGGGAACGGCCAGGGCTGTGAGCCATGATACTGGATATCATCGACCTCTAGCCCGACCTCCTCCATCACTTCACGTTGGACCGCCTGTTCACAGGTCTCACCCGGCTCGACAAATCCTGCGAGGCAGCTGTAAAAGCGCCTATTGGCACCTGCCCCAGCCGCTAAAAGAATCTCATCATCGCGCGAGATGAGTACGATGACACAAGGTGATAAGCGAGGGTAAACGCTTAATCCACAGGGCTCGCATGCACGACTCTGCCCCTTATCTGCAAGAACCGTTTCACGCCCACATCGCCCACAGTACCGGTGGTCTCTTTCCCAATTCAGCAGTTGATAAGCGCGCCCAACAACGTCGAACAGGGCTTGGCTAGAACGGCCAAGAAGCGCAAAAAGGTTTCCACTTGTGTACTTCATGACGTCCAGTTCGCTTGTCCGAACTTTACAAGCGTAAACGGGCTTTTCATCCAAATAACCCACTGACGTGAGATCACTGACCTCGTCGAAGTCTGCTTGGAGACTGGCAAGTGGAATGGGCGCGCCTTGGCTACCCATCAGTTCACTGACTAAGTTTCGCCCATGAAAGGCCCAAACCAAGTCATTTGGACTTGCGGGGGCCGTGGGTCTTGAAAAATTTAACATGCGCATCTCCTCGGGCGACCATACTAGGTGCACAGCACATCTTGCTCAAGTATTGTTAAGCGCCATTTGGCCTTGCCCCCACATCGACCTTCCAAGGAATCGCGGCTTCGTTTAATCTGAGACGAAACTCACTCGTCCAACCCTGCGCGCACTGCGTATAGCCACTGCGTTTTGGGCGCTTGAAAGCTAACTATAAAAGGACACAGCTGTATGAATACTGCCCTAGCCAATCCCTATTGGCGCAATTTCCTCGGGTCTTCGCCCGATTGGTACAAAAAGACCATAATTGCCTTCTTGATCATCAACCCCATTCTTTTTCACACGGTTGGTCCTTTTGTCACCGGCTGGGTCCTAATTGGACAGTTTATTTTTACGCTGGCTTTGGCCCTGCAGTGTTACCCGCTTCAGCCCGGTGGCTTGTTAGCGATTGAGGCTATAGCTATTGGCATGGCCGATCCTCACACCGTCTTTCACGAGGCAGAAGCAAACTTTGAGGTGATCTTGCTACTTATGTTCATGGTGGCCGGCATCTACTTCATGAAGGAGCTTCTACTCTTCATCTTCACCAAAATACTTCTGCGCGTTAAGTCCAAGAAAGTGCTGTCACTCCTCTTTTCATTAGTCGCAGCTGTATTGTCGGCTTTCTTGGATGCACTTACAGTAACCGCCGTACTCATTAGTGTGGGTGTTGGATTTTTTACGGTTTATCACAAAGTGGCGTCAGGGACTGTCTTTGACGATGCTCAACACGATCACACGACGGACGATACCGTAAAAGCCGAAAATGAAGCGGATCTGGAGCAGTTCAGAGCCTTCCTGCGAAGCCTGCTAATGCACGGTGCGGTCGGGACAGCGCTTGGCGGCGTGTGCACGCTGGTAGGTGAGCCACAGAATCTACTGATTGCAACAGTCGCAGACTGGGATTTCGTTGAGTTCTTCCTGCTTATGGCGCCGATTACCATGCCCGTTTTGGTTGCGGGATTACTGACATGTCTCATCCTTGAGCAAACCGGTGTGTTTGGGTACGGGGCACTTTTGCCACCAAAAGTGCGTTCGGTGTTAGAGGAGTTTCAAGCGCAAGAAAACGCCAAGGCGACCCCTGCATCAAACGCGCGTCTCGTCATTCAGGCGTTGGTAGCCCTCGTTTTGGTCGTAGGTCTAGCACTTCATTTGGCCGCAGTTGGTCTAATTGGCTTGATGGTTATCGTACTGCTCACTGCCTTCAACGGCATTGTCGAAGAGCACAAGCTCGGACATGCGTTTGAAGAGGCGCTGCCGTTCACAGCCTTGTTGGTTGTCTTCTTCGCCATTGTCGCCGTGATTCATGAGCAGCACCTATTCTCGCCGGTGATTGAGGCGGTGCTGGCAATGGAGAGTAGTGTGAGACCCGCGATGTTCTTCCTCGCTAACGGTATCTTGTCGATGATCTCTGACAATGTATTCGTTGCAACGGTATACATCTCTGAAGTCAAAACAGCACTGGACAATGGTGTTATCACCCGAGCGGAGTTCGATCAGCTTGCGGTGGCGATTAATACGGGAACAAACCTACCTTCGGTTGCGACGCCCAATGGGCAGGCTGCCTTTTTGTTCTTACTGACCTCTGCCCTCGCTCCGCTTATCCGCCTCTCGTATGGCCGCATGGTCATCATGGCATTACCGTACACGGTTGTATTAACGGCGGTTGGTTTAACGGCGGTTATCTACACGCTCTGAGCATAACGTACGTTGCAGTGAGGCGCTTTAGCGGCGCCACACTGCACCGTCATCGCAACGCTCACTCAGTACGTCCAATCTGGCTTCGTGATCGGCTAATTCCTCTTCCGAGGGGCTTATGACGCGTAATCGCGGCCGGCCTTCTGGGAGCCGTCGAATGGCAGAAGCGGATCCAGAACCAATCCCTGCCCCCTCCTCATCTGGAGAGAGCCCAAGACTCGTTTGCCCACCAGTCATGAGCAAGTAGACGTCTGCCAAGATCTCAGCATCAAGCAATGCACCGTGCAGCGTGCGGTTACTGTTATCTACCGCGTAACGCTGACACAGTGCGTCGAGGTTGTTACGTTGACCTGGGTGTCGACTGCGCGCTAGCTGCAAACTGTCGGTCACGTTGCAATAGGAGGAAACGGGGGCACTGGCCGGATCTAAAAGCTTAAATTCGGCTTCAATAAAGCCCACATCGAATGGCGCATTGTGAATGACTAATTCAGCGCCTCTGATGAAGTCGAGAAACTCATCCGCAACCCGGGAAAACACTGGTTTGTCTGCGAGGAATTCTTCAGTGATGCCATGAACCTCGAGGGCACCTTGGTCAATGGCCCTCTGCGGCTTGATGTACTGATGATAATGACGCCCTGTCAGCTTACGATCGATAATCTCGACACAACCTATCTCGATAATGCGGTGGCCTTGACTGACTTCAAGCCCGGTCGTCTCTGTATCTAGTACAACTTGTCGCACGCTAACTTTTCTCCAATAAATCCATCGCCGCATTCGCGAGCGCGTCAGCACGCTCATTCTCCGCGTGACCTGCATGGCCCTTCACCCAGCGCCACTCCACTTGATGATGACTGCATTGCGCATCGAGCATCTGCCAAAGGTCTTGGTTTTTCACGGGCTTCTTAGCGGCAGTGCGCCAGCCATTCGCCTTCCAGTTTTTAATCCACTTCGTAATGCCGTCTTTGACGTACGTTGAATCCGTTGTTAGGACAACAAGGCAAGGCTCGCTAAGCGCCTGCAGCGCACTAATGGCCGCAAGGAGTTCCATTCTATTGTTTGTGGTCTCTGGTTCCGAGCCGTTTAATTCACGCTCGTGGTCTCCAAATCGCAGGATAACGCCCCAGCCCCCTGGACCGGGATTACCGCGGCATCCGCCGTCTGTGAACGCCTCGACAGATTTCATTTGGTCGGTTCGTTACGCGGGTGAGTCTCTGCCCCTACCGCTGGTCGCGATACGGGAATTGGGACAAGCTTCGGTCTGGCTTTTTGTCGGTGGAGGCCCTTTATACCCGCCCCAACCTGTTTGCGCGCATGGAGAACGAATGCGCCCCCCATTGGCACTTGATGATCAACCAGCCAATCATCAAAGCGCGCCATCCAGCGAAAGAGTCGCCCACGTCCAACGGGGCGTACAATCAGCTTGTGTTTCGGCTTAGCGGCCTGAAAATTCAAGAGTGATAACCAATCGAGTAGTTTGGGAATCCGTTCTAGCTTCAACCCACGCCATTTCGAAGGGAATACGAACCGGTTTATTAGCCATCCCAAACCAAAAATACTCTCCGGATTAAAGCCGACAATAATTAAATTACCGTTTGGGACAAGCACACGATGTACTTCCCTCAACGCCTGATGCGGCTCCTCGCAAACTTCAAACCCATGGAAGACAACGACCGTATCGATGGACTCCGTATCAAACGGTAGGCTTTCGTCGAAAGAGATAACGGTTAGGGCCCCTTCTACTCGGGCGCCATCAGGTGTGGCTATGAGCTTTGTCTGAGAATGAGCAAGCTCCTCGACAGACACAGTCGGTGGCACACCTAAAAATAACGTGTGATACCCAAAAAGCCGCTCAAGCTGACTGCCCAACTCGCGAGTAATTTGATGATGCAGCCGTCTTCCCACTGGCGTTTTCTCATACCATTGGGCGAGGTGATCCTTTGTGCTGAGGCGCGCTTGCGATGTGATTTGCTTTCCCATGGCACAAGGGTATCTTTTCCCACAGCGAGTGCAAACACCTTGTAACGATCGAGAGCCGATTTATGAATATTGTACCGATACCTGCCTTTTCTGATAACTACATCTGGATGCTGGTACAGGACGGACGTGCCGCCGTGGTTGACCCCGGAGATGCCCAGCCTGTCCTGAACACGCTCGCGTCAATGGGGTTAGCGCTCGATACCATCATCATTACACATCATCACTTCGATCATACGGGGGGAGTAACCGCACTGAAGTCCGAAACCAACTGCAGAGTAATCGGCCCCGACAACCCCAAGATTCAAGGTGTCGATCAAGTGCTGAGCGAGGGACATTCGGTAAGCGTTCTGGGTTACGCATTTGAGATTCTCGAAGTGCCGGGACATACGCTCGATCACATTGCACTCTACTGTCGCCGAGAATCCGTCTTATTTTGTGGCGATACATTGTTTGTTGGTGGTTGCGGTCGCGTTTTTGAAGGCACTTTCCCGATGATGCAGGCGTCCTTGGCAAAACTCGCCGTGCTACCTGGCGATACAGCGGTCTACTGCACGCACGAATACACCCTCGCAAACCTCGCTTTTGCGCAAAAGGTTGACCCGCATAATGAAAAGCTTGCCACACACCTTGCTGAGTGCGAGGGCAAACGCGCGCACGGCGTGCCTACAGTCCCTTCGACCATTCAAAATGAACTGGAAATTAATCCCTTCTTACGCTGGAACGCTTCGGCAATTATCGCGCAACTCAAGCAGCAAGGCCGGCACAGGGGTGATTCTCCCGCTGATGTTTTCGGAGCTGTTCGTGGTTGGAAGGATGAAGGCTAAGCCTTGGAACTAAAACGTCTCAATCGCAAAGGGTTTTTTAGTGCTTGAGGTCACTACAGGTTAGTTTCATAGCGTTTGAGCTTGCCACCGGCGTTATGCGTCGGCTCCATTATTAGCGCCTAATAGCCCGCCCGGTAGTGTGGGCCTCCTGAGAACCGTTTAGAGCCCGACTTCTACCAAGGCAGCCACCCTTGGGAAATACAGTGCCGTTCTCATGGCGCTAACGGTGTGTCCTTTAGATTCATCATATGAGGCCATGAGTTCGCGATACTTTTCTAGTTGGCTTTGATACTTCGTCGATTCCCGTTCGGTGAAGTCGGCTATGGGCTCATCTTGGTGCGGTTGACTCGACTTGTAGTCAACAATCCACCTTATCCCCGACGATCGATCAATAAATGTTCGATCAATAATGAGCTCCCGCTGCGTTTCACGATGCCACAGCGAAAGCTCACTGTGCGCATCGACCTGCTCACTCGATATGAGCCAGCGACCTGTCTCATCTGACAGCAGTGTATTAAGGTCCTTCTCGATATTAAGCAACTGACCTTCTCGCTCGCGCGCTGGCACCCCAGCGTTCACAAGCTGAAATCGAACGGCAGACAGAATATCGGGCGGACAGACTTCAGGGGTCTTAGAATAGTGGCACAACAGCTCTATCCCTCGGTGGAGTGCAATGCCATAACGTCGAGAACTGAGGTTGCTACTGCCGAGTTTGCTTTCCTGCCCTGTAAAAGAGGGAGCTTGCCCTAAGCCTTGCGACTCAGATGGAAGGTCTTGCAACCGTCTCAGCATCATTGCGGACGTATCCGGACCTTCTCTCTTGTTTTGATGCGGCTCGGAAACAGGCTCGTACACCGTGTCTTTTGCCGCGTCGCAAAAAATCGACCAAAAAGACGATGTCTTTGACGGTGGCCAAGCCTTATCGGATTTTTGTGTGGCCGTAATCGTGCACGACAACTTGGCACGCGTAACACCCACGTAGAAGAGCCGGATTACCTCCTGACGTTCTTGCGCTTTGTTCAGAAAGCCAAGGTAGTCGTAGAGGGAGTCTGACTGATTCGACTCTGGCTTTGCAGCAATCATGAGCCCTTTATTTCCATCACGGTACCAACGCAGTAAGGGTGAATCGTTCGACCGTCCTGTTTTCGCAGCCCCCACAATGAAGACATGATCAAACTCCAGCCCTTTACTTTTGTGCAGCGTCATTAGTTCAACGCGCGCAGTTGCCGACTCGGCCTTTGAATAGCCTCGCTCAAACCAGTCGGTCAAGGGTGTTATGTCTAAACGGTTCGAAGACAGCTCCTGTCGACGAATCTCGCCAAGCAGTGCGTTTACATCCAACATCTCTCCCGCTGGGTAAGCGCGGTTTCCACCGAGTCTTCTCCAGGTCTGCTCGATCCACAACGTCAGGTCGAGTCGATCACGCTTTGATTCAGCCCACGCAAGTGTGTTCAACGCATGCAGCAGACGCTGACATCCATCATGGGACAGGCCAGAGCCACCCGCGCTTATCGATGCGATAAGCTCAACCACTGACGCGCCGTCTATCAAAGGGGCGAGATAACCAATATCCCTGAGCGTCACGCCAATCATCGGTGTTCGTAAAAGCGCGATAAAGGCAATTTTATCTGCCGGATTGGCTAACCACCGAGCAAGAGACATCAGATCAGCAACCGCTGATCGCTCGCTGTAGGGCGTTAAATCTGAGCCAATGATATCGACGCCAGCTTGAACCAACGCCTCACTAATTGGGGTAATCGCCGCACGACTTCTGCCTAGCACCGCAATACTCGCATCTGGGTCGTGCGTCTGTAGGCGTTTAATCTCATCGGCGACAAACAGTGCCTCTCGTTGAGGGTCGTCTGGAAAAACGCGCACGGCAACGGATTGGCCGGGCACACGGGGATTAACGGCATGTGCCTCAGTGAGTGGAACCACACCGAGACGAGGATCTCCGTTCTCGGGAATTAACGCCTTAAATTGGCGATTCACCCATGAGACAACACTCTCTTGTGTTCTGAAGTTTTGTGTCAGCGCCCGCGCCCGAAGTTGGACCCCGGCAATCCCCTGCTCCTGCGCCCTTAAAAACAGTCCAACGTCTGCGTAACGAAAGCCATAAATACTTTGCATCGCATCGCCAACAATAAATAGGGTTCGGGGAGACTGAGGATTTATAAAGTTGTATTCGGACCATCCACGACACAGCTTCTCAAGCAGCTGAAATTGTGTCAGAGACGTATCCTGAAACTCGTCAACCAAAATGTGCTGTATCTGATAGTCCAAGCGTAATGCGAGATCAGTCGGCTCAGATTCGTCCCCCAGCGCCGCATCAGCGGCCATGGCCATGTGGGTATGATCGACCATACCGTGAGATTGGAATACAGCGAGCAACTGTGCTGCAAGCACGGGCAACACCCGCGACAAGCGGAGAACCCCCTGCCATTCTTCCGAAGCCAGGCTCAATGTCGGTAACGCGGCGATTTCTTTGAGCATCTCGATGCAGTCATCGTGATCGTTGAGCTCTGCAACTAAATCAATGGCCTGCTGCTTAACCTGGGAATCAACCTTCGCCCTGAAACCCCAGTTTTTATCGAAAGTTTTCCGGGGCGCACCCTGCTGTGTTAGCACAAAGCTCACAAACCACTTCCAATGTCCAAGTGACGTGAGCTGGGGGGTCAGGTGGAGCGTTTCACCGTCAAACGTTCTCGCTTTCGCTTCCTCCAGCGAACCATCCGCTATGGAGGATGCCAGTCTCTGCTTTGCTTCGTTTGCAGCATCTGTAACCGAGCGCAACCAGTGCCCGGGTAGCGAGGCTACAGCCGTTGCCAATCGTCCTGAGACTATGCGTTCAAGGGTCTTAAGCGCGAGCTGAGCCGCAGCCTTTGGGTCTTCGTGTTGACCCAGAGCGGAGAGCCAATCGCCTCTCTGACTCAACAAAGCCACCAGCAGATCACTGCATCGTTGCCAGTTGTTATCCATCAGAAGTAGGAGTTCTCGCAGTGCGACGCCTCGGTCTGAATCCTCGCCGATCAGACCGTAAAGATCATCGACTGCTTCAGCATATAGCCGTGAGGCATCATCGGCTATCAGCGCTCCGCCACCGAGCCCGCTTGTGACCGGCATAGATCGATTCAATTGGGCCGATAAGCCATCTATTGTTCTTATATTGAGTCGCTCAGCACCGAGTGACCAACCCATACGCTCGGCATTACGGAGCGCGTTTTTAGCCAGCTCCAAGCTCAGCGCCTCATGCGCGGACGCTGCACCCTCTCCGCGCGCTGCTCTCTCGAGCGTATCAAGAACCCGGCTACGCATTTCAGCAGCGGCTTTGCGTGTAAACGTAATGGCAAGAATCTGCTCTGGGCGCTCAACTCGAGACAGTAAAGCGAGAATCCTCTGAGTTAAAAGACTTGTCTTACCTGAGCCTGCGGGTGCCGTGACACAGAAGCTCTGATCGACCGACAGCACTTCTCTTCGAATCGCTTGATCAGTCACCCGGCGCCCCTTCTATATCACCTGCTCCATCTTCAACAAGCGCGCTGATTTTAGCTCTACAAATCGACGCAAAATCGCAATACCGACAGGCTTTGGCTGAAGGCGTCGCTCTCGCATCGCCCGCAATGAAATCAGCCACCAATCGATCGAGATCGATGCGCCATTGCTCTCTAAGCTGAGCCCAAGAAAGGTTAGCCTTTTCCTCGAGTTCCCTGCGAGATGATTGATCGCTCCTACCAACGCCGATCTCCGTGCCGAGGGGCCGGTAACCCGCTTTTTCATCGGTGACCGACGCTATGGCTACTGCGACGACATCATCGATGACCTCGCTATAGCAGGGTAACTGCGGTGCTTTTATGGGGTTATCGGTCCAGTCCCTTAGGGTGTTTGTAGCCTTGGATTTGTAGTCAATGACAAGCCTGCCTCCGTCAGACAACTCGTCAACACGATCGACTTTGAACGACAGCGTGAGTCCCTGTGATTGCCATTCGTAACTCGTTTCACGCTCGATCACCTCAAAGGGAATCTCACGTTTTCTCTCTATTTCCACCCAATTAGCAACGCTGGTTTGCAGCCTCTTTCGTTCAAGGTCAATTACATTAAGACCAACTCGATCGCGGGTTGATGAGCGGATATTGGTAATCGCCCTATCAACTGCTCGACTTACCACGGCGGCTTGCTCGCTCAGAGCAATGCTTAATAGCTTTTCTGAGTTACTCAGCTCGTCAAACGTATAAAAAAGTGCCGAGTGCAGTAGTGCACCCCGCTCCGCGGCGGATAACCCCGTTTGCGCTTCGCGCAAGGAGGATATATCCAGTCGGTGCTTTAAGTGCGCTTTGAGCGGGCATAGCGCTTGGTCCTCAAGGAGCCCCACTCCCCCGGTTTGGGCCACGGGTGTCGCGACCTCAAAGCCCCTGTCATCCAATATCTCTTCAAGGGTGCCCCGTGAAGCCCTGTTAAGCGGGGACTGCATCTGGGGCATTGGTGTTGGCGCGGCGCAAAACCGACTAGGCAGAGCCTCAAGTCCGTCGATCATCCGGGTGAATGACAGTAGCGTTGGCGCACGCTCGTTAAGCCGTCCAAGCAAACGTCGAGCGATGACCTCCGGCTCACTCTCAAATACCGACCGAATGTTGTAGTCATGGCAGATTTGCCAAGGTATTAAACTCAGCGCCTGCGGTGCCGGCGGAAGCGACTCCGTTACGGCACCCACTACCCTACAGGCTTGGAACGAAAGACCGAAGGTGTCACGCAGAAACATGACCTGCAGTGGCGACGCATCTGTTTGCGGTTGAAAGATACGCTGCGCTAGTGAGTAATTCAGTTTCTCTAGAAATCTGAATAATGCGACCGCCCCGTTATCGAGCGGATTAACCTCTATTTCATCAAGCAGGTCTGAAAACAGCTCGTATTGCTGATATTCCACTGAATCGAGACCTGCCGCACCTGGCCAGCCTGCGCGTGTCGTAAGGGTTATCAGCACCTCGCGCCACTCATCAACCGTATTTCTTGCGGTATTGAGTCTCTCCACACGTGCCCAATTGAGCCCCTCAGCCAAACCCGATTGAGGCGCCACTTGCGTTAGTTGCGCGAGCACCTGCTGAAGTGAAAATTGTCGCTCCTCAGTTGAAAACAACCCGCGGATAACCGTCGCCTTATCGGCTAGTCGGTTCCAACGAAAAAAAGGTGACCGTATCAGTGCTAACACATCTTCTCGTGAGAGAGACCGGGTAACCAGCCGCAGCAATAGAAGTAGGTCCCGATACATGGGCGTTTTTGCGAGCTCTACGCCTCTACTGAAGTTCACGGGCAGCTGGGTAAAGGACTGCCCCTCCACCTCAAATTCATGCCTCAAAAACTGCTCTAGTTCCGCTCGGTCGCGATGGTAATCGGCCAATACGATAACAGCGGACAGACCCTTGTCGTATTGCGCCTTGCCCCATTGAGCCGCGGCTGCTAATTCATCAGGCCGTGTGTCAAAAACGTGCGTCTGAAGTGTCTCGAGTAGCGGCTGCGAGTGATGCCAAGTTGCGCAGGAAAAGCAACGTTTGAGAACAGCTGACAGCGCAGGCCCCGGGGCTTCTTCTGACAAGAACAAAACCTCTCCGGCATTTTTCGGCGCCTGTTGAGCGATGATCTCGTATGTGTCCTCAAGAAGTAGCCAGCCCTCTCGCCTCAATTTTGCATCAAGTGAATCGAGCCAGCTCAAGAAGTTCTGTGTATCGATTTCCGATTCAAAATGACGTCGGTTGGCCTCATGGGCCACCGACACAGCATAGGTCTTCAAAGCTGTACGACATCGTGCGGCCAATTCGGCCGCAGCGTCTGATCGTAAAAGGCTGAAGGAATGCGCTGTGACAGCATGGTCTTCTATGACCCGGCGCCACAGTTCGCTCGTCTCTGCGCTAGATAGAAGTCTCCGCGGATTACTATTGCGTTCTTCGATACGACTCCACGTGTCAATGAGCCAAGCCTCGAGTGAGAGGATCGCCGGCTTCTCGATGACAGTCGCTCCCTCGTTGGCCACCTGTTGTGTCAGCTGACGAGCCAGTCGCTGAGTAGCTGTCATCACCACGCCACCGCGGGCCAAGATCGCCAAAATAGCCTCGGTAGAAGGTAGGTTCGTTTCAGCTGGAAGCGTCATAGTGTTCTTATACAGTAACGGACGAGACGAATAAATTCGCTTTAAATCCTGAGAGTGCTGTGACTACAGAATTCGTACGGGTTATCCTCCGCGCTCTTTTTTTTAAACACTATAGTGAGTCATGACCCAATCATCCGTACACAACGTCAACGTAACATCGCAAACGACCCTCATAGCGCCCAGTGCGCTGAGAGCATCAGTGCCTGTCGATGAAGCCACCTTTGATTTTGTCAGTAGTTCGCGAGCCACCATAAGCAACATTCTTGATCGAAAGGACCATCGGCTGATTGTCGTGGTTGGGCCTTGCTCGATCCACGAGCGAGTTGCCGCAATTGACTACGCTACACGACTGAAGTCGCTAGCCGCTGAGCTGAGCGATACGCTTTATATTGTGATGCGGGTGTATTTCGAGAAGCCGCGGACCACAACGGGATGGAAAGGTTTGATCAATGATCCCCACCTCGATGACTCCTTTGATATCGAGGAAGGTCTGAAGATTGGTAGAACGCTTCTTCGGGACCTACTGGCGATGGGGCTACCCACGGCGACAGAGGCCCTTGACCCAATAACACCTCAGTATTTACAAGACCTCATTTCGTGGTCTGCCATTGGCGCACGCACTACCGAATCACAAACGCATCGTGAAATGGCTAGCGGGCTCTCGTCTGCAGTGGGTTTCAAGAACGGTACCGACGGCAGTTTAGATGTTGCCATCAATGCCTTGAAATCAGTAAAGCACCCTCACCGCTTTCTCGGCATCAACTCAGAGGGGGTCGTGTCTATTTTTGAGACCAAAGGGAATCCCTATGGGCACGTGGTACTGCGCGGAGGTAGCAACGGACCAAATTATGACAGTGTAAACATTGCCAAGTGCGAACATGCTCTAGCCTCCGCAGAGCTACCCAAAAACATCATGGTGGACTGTAGCCACGCAAACTCGAGCAAAGACCACAATATCCAGCCGCTGGTTGCACGCGATATCGCCAATCAAATCGTCAAGGGTAATAAATCCATCGTGGGACTCATGCTAGAGAGTCACTTGCGTGAAGGGCGCCAAGCGATTCCTGGAGACTTGAATGATCTTGAGTATGGCGTCTCTGTTACTGACGCCTGTATTAATTGGGCAGACACGCAAGCGTCCCTGCGCGAGCTCGCAGACGCTGTCCGCGACGCGTTACCACAAAGGGCGTAGAAGGGTTGCTTCTCTCAATAAAAAGCGTTCGTCCGGTCGGTGTGGTCCGTCATGTCACGAACACCCGCCAGCTCAGGGATCTGCTCAATTAATGTTTTCTCAACCCCGTCTTTGAGTGTAACGCTTACGGCACTGCACCCCTGACAACCGCCGCCAAACTGCAAAATGGCGACCTGCTCGTCCGTGACTTCGACCAGTGAGACATCACCTCCGTGGGCAGCCAGCGATGGGTTAACCTCATTGTAAAGCACGTAATTGATACGATCTTCAATCGTGCTATCCGCATCAACACGTGGCATTTTTGCGTTCGGTGCCTTGATCGTAAGCTGTCCGCCCATTCGGTCCTTCGCGTAGTCAACTACAGCGTCTTCTAGGAAAGGGATGCTTCGCTCTTCGATCCATGCGGTGAACAGCTCGTAGTCCTCTGAAACATCACTGGCCTGCATATCGCCTTCGCGACAATAAGCTATGCAAGTCTCCGCTCGGGGGGTGCCGGGGTTGTTGATGAAAACTCTTACACCCAGCGCGTCTGCCTGCTTTCCCAGCAGCTCTTTAAGATACTCTCGCGCCGATTCCGTTATTGTCACCATAGCTATCTCCCGTTTGACACACCAAGATTACCAGATGCGCTCGCCTTTGTAGTATCACCTTGCGTTTATCCTAGCCCTATTTAGAATAAATCCGCGATTTTCAGGGATATATCATGAGTAAGACCGTCAAAATAATTCAAAGCACGCTGGCGGCCGCTATTGGGGTCCAAAGCAAAAAAAATCGCGAACGCGATTTTGAGGAAGGTAATGCCGGTGCTTTCATCGCCGCCGGCATTATTTTCACTGCACTATTCATCGCCACGGTTTTAGGCGTCGTGCAATGGGTGCTTGCTTAAGCGGGTAACCCGGACAACCACTCTACTACTGCTAGTACGGCAACAGACACGATCACAACAGCCACAATAGCGTCTGCTGTACTGTCATCAATATCACTTTTAGCCATCAAATCCCCCTAACGACTGATTACAACGGCGCTTTAAAGCGCCGTCTCGAGTTCTGGTAACGCTGAGAATAGGTCAGCTACAAGTCCGTAGTCGGCAACCTGAAAAATAGGCGCGTCCTCGTCTTTATTAATTGCGACGATGACCTTGCTGTCTTTCATTCCCGCAAGGTGCTGAATCGCGCCGGAAATACCCACAGCAATGTACAAGTCAGGCGCTACAATCTTGCCTGTCTGTCCTACCTGGTAGTCGTTCGGTACGAAACCTGCGTCAACAGCCGCCCGCGATGCACCAATCGCCGCGTTTAACTTATCTGCGATGCCCTCGAGCATTGAGAAATTATCGCCGTTTTGCATGCCTCGACCACCGGAGATAACAACGGACGCCGAAGTGAGCTCCGGACGGTCCGAAACAGCGACTTCCTCACCAATAAAGCTGGAGACACCCGCATCGTGCGCTGCAGCCATAGACTGGACAGTTGCGGTGCCACCCTCCGCAGGCGCCGCGTCAAACGCGGTTGTGCGTACAGTGATGACCTTCTTGCTGTCGGAACTTTTGACCGTTGCAATAACATTGCCGGCATAGATCGGTCGCTCGAACGTGTCAGCGTCGATGACCGCTGTTATGTCCGAAATCTGCGCAACGTCTAACAACGCTGCAACGCGCGGCATAACATTCTTACCGTTTGCTGTCGCGGGCGCCATGACGCAATCGTAGCTGGACGCGGCCTCAGCCACAGCGAGACTCACATTCTCAGCAAGCTGATGCTCATAAGCACTGTTGTCGGCGCAGAGAACGGTACCGACGCCTGCAACAGCAGCTGCAGCGTTAGCAGCACCTTCACAACCACTTCCCACTACAAGCACATCAACGTCACCGCCGAGCTGCTGTGCAGCGGCCACTGCGTTGAGCGTCGCGGCTTTGAGTGACTGGTTATCGTGTTCAGCAACAATTAATGTCTTCATGAGATCACCTTTGCTTCGTTCTTGAGCTTGTCTACCAATTGCTCTACTGATTCAACTTTGATGCCCGCCGATCGTTCAGCCGGTGGCTTAACGCCGACAAGGGCTACGTGTGACTGGATATCCACACCTAAATCTGCCGGAGACAGTGTCTCGAGCGGCTTTTTCTTCGCCTTCATAATATTAGGTAATGAAGCATAGCGCGGCTCGTTGAGACGTAAATCAGTGGTCACAACCGCAGGCAGCTTAAGCTCTACCGTCTGCAACCCGCCGTCTACTTCGCGCGTCACCTGAACGGTACCTTCACCGATGTTAACTTCTGAAGCGAACGTGCCCTGTCCCATACCCGCTAGTGCCGCAAGCATTTGCCCGGTTTGGTTGTTATCGCCGTCAATCGACTGCTTGCCGAGAATGACAAGATCCGGAGACTCAGAGGCAACTACGCCCTTGAGCAACTTGGCAACTTCAAGCGGCTCAGGACGACCCTCCGCCTCCACGTGAATCCCGCGATCGGCACCTAAGGCCAGAGCGGTACGGATCTGCTCCTGGCAGCTCTTGTCACCAATAGAGGCCACAACAACCTCGGACGCTGTGCCCGCTTCTTTTAGGCGCACCGCCTCCTCTACTGCGATTTCACAGAATGGGTTGATCGCCATTTTTACATTGTTCAGCTCTACATCAGAGCCGTCTGCTTTGGCGCGAACCTTGACGTTGTAATCAACAACGCGCTTCACTGCGACGAGTACTTTCATAGCATCTCCACTGAAAGTTAACGTGTTTGAATTTCTTTATGATCAATGATCATTTTGTTGCTCGCCTTACTACACCTGCGAGGCGCGATACTTTAACATACTGAAAGTTCAAAAAAGCTATTGTTGCCGCATATTTTATGTAGATACGGCCTATTGCGAGAGTTAATTGGAGGTTAGTCGTGGAACGCGAATCAATGGAATTCGATGTAGTCGTAGTTGGTGCAGGTCCTGCAGGACTGTCAGCAGCTATAAAACTCAGCCAACTGGCACAACAGCAGGAGCAAGAGATCAGTATCTGTGTTGTGGAAAAAGGCTCAGAGGTGGGTGCGCACATCTTGTCTGGCGCAGTATTTGAAACCTCAGCGCTCGACGAACTGCTTCCAGATTGGCAATCCATGGGTTCTCCCTTGACCACGGAAGTCAAAGAGGACGTTTTCTACTACTACACCTCTGGCAAATCTGCGTTTCAGATCCCTAATCTCTTTTTGCCTGCGCCAGTGCACAACGATGGCAACTATATCGTTTCCATGGGTAACGTTTGCCGGTGGCTGGCTGAGCAGGCCGAAAACATGGGTATTGAAGTGTATCCCGGTTTCGCTGCGGCAGAGGTGCTTTTCAATGATGATGGCTCCGTAAAAGGGGTTGCCACCGGCGACATGGGGATCAGTGCTGAAGGCGAGCAGAAAGATTCTTACATGCCAGGTATGGAGTTACATGCCAAATACACCCTTTTCGCTGAAGGCTGTCGAGGACATTTGGGCAAGCAATTAATCGCGCACTTTGGTCTCGATGAGGGTAAAGACCCCCAACACTACGGGATTGGAATCAAAGAGGTATGGCAGATCAAGCCCGAGTTGCATGAGGAAGGCAAAGTCATCCACGGACTGGGCTGGCCGCTGGCTGAGAGTGGTTCTTCCGGGGGGGCGTTCATGTATCACGCCGAGAATAATGAGGTTTATATTGGTCTGATTACGGATTTGAACTATTCCAATCCTCATGTCAGTCCCTTCGAAGAGTTCCAACGATGGAAGACACATCCGAAGACCGCCCAATACCTCGAGGGCGCGGAGCGTCTTGCTTACGGCGCCCGTGCACTTGCCAAGGGAGGCCTGAATTCGCTACCAAAAATGAACTTCCCAGGTGGGCTCATTATTGGTTGTGATGCGGGCACCTTAAACGCCGTAAAGATTAAGGGTAATCACACCGCAATGAAGAGCGGCATCTTAGCGGCGGAGGAAGTGGCGGTGGCACTTATGTCTGACAGCCCCGCAGCTGATCTTACTAATTTCGAGGCGAGAATCAGCGCATCGTGGTTGGGTAAAGAACTTAAGTCGAGCCGCAACTTTGCGGGATACATGCACACCTTTGGCGCTCTAATAGGTTCAGCCGCGGTTTGGTTCGATCAAACCATTATGCGAGGCAATATGCCGTTCACGCTTCGTGATCGTAAACCTGATCATGCGTGCCTCAAGCCTGCCGCAGAGTCTAAAAAGATCGACTACCCTAAGCCCGACAACGTCCTCACGTTTGATCGACTGTCCTCTGTGTTTTTGTCGAATACCAACCATGAAGAGGATCAACCGTGTCATTTGCAGTTAATGGACACCTCGGTCCCGATTCAGGTCAATTTGCCCATGTACGATGAGCCCGCTCAGCGTTACTGCCCTGCTGGCGTTTATGAAGTCATTACAGACGGTGACGAGCCTAGGTTCCAGATCAATGCGCAGAACTGCGTGCATTGTAAGACCTGTGACATCAAAGACCCGTCTCAAAACATCCGTTGGGTGACGCCTGAAGGCCTAGGCGGGCCTAACTACCCGAACATGTAAGGCTTATAGCGTGACTTAATCCCTGCCTGGGTCATCACCCAGCAGGGAAAAGCGCTCTTTACCGCTCACAACGCAACCTTCGTCATCGGCGATCTGGACGAGACGGTACCAAGCCGCTCGGGTGAAAAGCGCCGTCAACCCGTTGGGTAGTTTTATATAAGCGGCCCCCGCTGCCCGCGGTTCAGCGTGCAACCCCACTGTTAGATCGAGCTGAAAGATGCCGCCGGTATTGAGAACGAGCGCAAGCACCTGCTCGGCCCCCGACCCCATGGGAGTCGCATCGACTACCATCAAAGGATGAAGTGCAACCGACACCTCTACTTTCTCGACCGGGGTAACAAGGTAATAACACCCGTCTTCTTCTCGACGCAGAAGCCCCGCAAATAAACTAACCAGCTCAGCGCGCTTAATTTCAGAGCCTTCGTGGAACCAACGTCCGTCACGATCGATGGCGATATCGACATAACCACAATGAGACGGATTCCACTTCTCTAGCGGATAGGGCTGACGTCCATTTACGCTGCCCGAAAAAGCGAGGATGTCATCAGTCGTTTTCGATGCATCTGATGCATTCTGTATCAATCTCGCGTACGCATCATCCTGCATCAAATAGCATCCTTCGTTGCTACTTATCGAACAATGACCGTACCACGACGTCGCAGGTCTGCTAGAAATTCAGTGAAGAGTAAATCACTCTGGACCTGTTGAACCTCGTCTACCAGCGACTGTCTCTCTGCCGTAAGTAACGTCTCTTCACTGCCCGGTGTCACCCTGGCGAGCTGCACTAACGCGTACCCAGCAGATGACACATCAACAGAAGTCACCGAATTTGTGTCATCGGCTGCCTTGGAGAAGGCCTCCTGCAACACTTCTGGCGGCAACAGGGTGTTTTGGCGTGTGGCTGCTAGTTCAACTCGCCACTGCAAACCTTTCTTATCAGCAATCGCCTCTAAGGTGTCACCGTCGGCTAAGGCTTGGTTCACGTCACCCACCAGCGCTGCCAGTTCGCCCTCTCGCGCTTTTTGCTCAAGCGTGGCCAGAATGTCTTCTTTCACCTCATCGAGCGTCTTGTAGCCCTCTGGGAGTCGCTCACCGACACGAAGTGCCACGAATCGACTGCCGCTAAGTTCAATAACATCACTGTTATTGTTATCCACAAACACATCGTCGGAGAAAGCGGCCTCTCGAAGGGCCATCTCCGAAAATATGTCCGCGCCCGTGTCTCGAGAAAAGGGCGTCGATACGCGTACTTGAACGCCCAGCTCGTTAGACGCTAGGCTCAATGTATCGGAAGTAAAAGCCGCGTCACGCAGCTTATCAACGGCTAACAGTAAGTCGCGCTCTGCTTGCGTCGCCTGCAAATTACCTTCGATCTCAGCTTTAAGAACGTCATCGGCAACCTGTGCAGCAGCTGTCCGCTGTTTTAACAAAATAAAGTGCGTGCCCGCATCCGTCTCAACGGCATCTGAAATTTCTCCAACAGCCAACGCTTCGATCGCTGATTCCATCGCATCTGGAAATACCGATCCATCGGTGTAACCAAGATCACCACCGAGTGAAGCAGAGCCAATATCATCGGAGAGCTCTTGCGCTATCGTGGCAAATTCTTCTCCGGCAGCAAGTCGGGCACTTGCTGCTGTTATTCGGCTCTGATAGCTCTCGTCGTCTTCATCATCCATTTGTGTGATAAGGACGTGCGCCACCTCTGACTCGGCTTTAGCGTCATACTCGGCTAACGCTGCTGCAAGTTGTGCCTGAACCTCTTCGGGGTCGACAGGTTTGGTATACATGTCAGGTGTTAATAATATGTACCGAGCTACTACCCGCTCAGGTTGAGCAAATGCAGCCCTGTTCGCGTCGTAGTAGTCAACGATCGCACTGTCTGAGAGCGCCTCCTCAGAAACGAGAGATGCCTCTTCAATGACAAGATAACGGACGTCCCTGCGTTCAGCCGCGACGTTAATTGAGGCTTGAGTTTCCATCGGCGTAACAAAGGACGCGTCACTTACAAATGACTGAAGCTTCTGGAGTCGGTCTAGATTCTCTTGATCTGCCCTGTACTGAGCGTTAGTAAGGCCGTTGGACCTTAATATGTCTCGATAATAGTCAGCAGAGAAAGCGCCTTCTAATTGAAACGCCGGATTGCTCGTTATAGCGCGCCCGACCGCCCTGGGTGAGGGTGCAATCGCTAGTGCCTCAGCATAATCTGACAGCAGTGCTTGCTCGATGAGTCCATTTAGGACTGACGGTCTCAGCAAATCGTCATCCAAAAACGAAGGGTCGATTTGATCTCCATAGATTTCGCTCAGCTGCCTTCGTTGTCTCTCGATAGCAAACTGGAGTTCGTTGACAGAGATTTCTTCCCCGTTGACCTCGGCCGCACCGGACTGAGATCCATTGAAGGTTAAGGACTCGGCACCTGTCAGCACAAAGCTAAGCACGATGAGGCCTATTACTACCAAAATCCAAGGGCTTCGAGCCCCCTCACGCATGCTTTGAAGCATTCCTGTCTTCCTTCCTTCTTCTTTTCTCTAGTCTATAGATGCAAAAAGGGCGCCCTAGAGCGCCCTATTATCCCAGCCCCAGCTAGGATTTTACACGATTACGAATTGCACGCGTCTTTAAGTGCTTTGCCAGCTTTGAAGCCAGGCGTGTTAGACGCCGCAATCTTAATAGTTTCGCCAGTTCGTGGGTTACGACCGTCACGAGCTGCACGTGGCTTGACTGAAAACGTACCGAATCCGACAAGCGATACACTACCACCTTTAGCAAGTTCAGCAGTAATAGCTGCTACTGCTGCATCGAGGGCACGACCGGCGGCGGCTTTAGGGAGATCTGCTTCGGATGCCATAGCATCAATTAATTCATTTTTATTCACGATAGTTCCTCGTTAAATTGCTTTTGGAAATGCTTAAAACGCTTACTGAGCCTACCGTTGCCCCATGTAAGGGTCAATCAACAAATGTAAATTTTTCAGGTTTTTTTCGTTTAATCGGACCATAAACGCGTCAATGTGCCACCGAGGGTTTGTCGCTTCCCTCTTCTTCACCAGTTGAAGCGACTTTTGGGTCGTTTTGACCGGCCATATAAAGCTCGTCAGAAAGCGGCGTTGGCGAGCTCTCGAGCGCTATTTCGAGTACTTCATCGATCCACTTTACGGGCTTGATAGTGAGGTTATCCGTAATTTTATCGGGAACCTCCGTCAAGTCGCGTTCATTTTCCTTGGGAATGATTACGGTCTTGATACCTCCGCGTCGAGCGGCCAGCAGTTTCTCCTTCAGCCCACCAATCGCTAGAACCTCTCCCCGTAGCGTAATTTCACCTGTCATCGCCACATCGGCTCGAACAGGAATACCGGTCGCTACGCTGACCAGCGCCGTGCACATTCCGATACCGGCACTGGGCCCGTCCTTAGGTGTCGCACCCTCAGGAACGTGAATATGCAGATCGTGGCTATCATGATACTTGGCGGGTATGCCCAGCCCTTGAGAGCGGGATCGAACAACTGTCATAGCAGCTTGGATCGACTCCATCATCACGTCGCCCAAACTGCCCGTTCTCACATGACGGCCCTTACCACTGACCGATGCCGCCTCTATCGTGAGCAATTCTCCGCCGACCGAAGTCCAGGCCAGACCTGTCACCTCGCCAACTTGGTTGGCTTCATCCGCCACCCCAAAGTTAAATTTGCGGACACCCAGTAACGATTCAAGGTTCGCAGAGTTGACTTCCTCACCCGGTTGCCAAGCTTCAAGGGCGATCTTTTTTACGACCTTTCTGCATACTTTTGATAGCTCACGCTCCATTGCTCTAACGCCCGCCTCGCGGGTGTAATAGCGAACGATATCGAGGATAGCTTCGTCGGCAACGGATATCTCATCCGCTTTGAGGCCGTTCACTTTTACTTGCTTTGGCAAAAGATACTTACGCGCAATGCTTAGCTTTTCATCTTCCGTGTAGCCCGGAATACGAATGACTTCCATTCGATCGAGTAAGGGCCCCGGTATGTTCATTGTGTTCGAAGTACATACAAACATAACGTCCGAAAGATCATAGTCGACCTCGAGATAGTGATCGTTGAACGCATGATTCTGTTCTGGATCGAGAACTTCAAGCATTGCCGATGCAGGGTCTCCGCGATGATCCATTCCCATCTTGTCTATTTCATCGAGCAAGAAAAGTGGGTTGCGCACCCCGACTTTCACCATCTTCTGAATCAGCTTACCCGGCATTGAGCCGATGTAGGTCCGCCGATGCCCTCGAATCTCCGCCTCATCGCGTACGCCACCTAACGCCATTCGCACAAACTTTCGGTTTGTTGATTTCGCTATGGATTCCCCAAGTGACGTCTTACCGACACCTGGCGGCCCCACCAAGCAAAGCACGGGTCCCTTGAGCTTGCGAACACGTTTCTGAACAGCGAGGTATTCAAGGATGCGGTCCTTAACCTCCTCGAGCCCGTAGTGATCCTGATCCAAAATGGTTTGGGCGCGCTTGATATCGTGCTTGACCTTACTGCGCTTCGACCAAGGGACACCGACTAGCCAATCGATATATCCGCGGACCACCGACGCTTCAGCCGACATTGGCGACATCATCTTAAGTTTACCGAGCTCCGCGTTCGCCTTCTCGCTCGCCTCCTCTGACATCTTTGCATCAACGATCTTTGTTTGGAGCTCGTCTATTTCATTCGGCGCGTCATCCATCTCGCCGAGTTCCTTCTGGATGGCTTTCATTTGCTCATTCAGATAGTACTCGCGCTGACTTTTCTCCATTTGCTTCTTAACCCGACCACGAATCTTCTTTTCGACTTGGAAGAGATCAATTTCAGAATCCATAAGCCCCATAAGGTGGTCGATGCGTCGCTTTACAGATGACATCTCAAGAATGTTTTGCTTTTCCTCGAGGTCAACTGACATGTGCGCTGCGATGGTATCCGCTAATCGGCCTGGGTCATCAATTCCGGAAAGCGAGGTTAAAACTTCGTTGGGCACTTTCTTGCTGACATTGACGTATTTCTCGAAATGGCCAACAGTCTCACGGACCGTTGCGTCAACTTCGTCTTGGGGAAGCTCATCGCACTCAAGCTGTCTGACCGTCGCAAGCGAGAACTCATCACCGCTGTCGATCGCCTCAACGACGGCTCGCTCGCCCCCTTCGACAAGTACCTTAATGGTCCCGTCGGGGAGCTTTAATAACTGAAGGATCGTGGAAATGGTTCCCACCTGATACAGGTCGTCAACGCCTGGATTGTCATCGCCGGCTTCTCGTTGAGCGACAAGCAGCACCTGCTTACTTCCAGACATGGCGTGCTCTAGCGCTTCGATTGATCGCTCACGACCAACAAAAAGTGGCAGAACCATATGGGGGTACACGACAACATCGCGCAAAGGTAATAACGGTAATTGCATTGGACTCGTTTCGCTCATGATCATCTCCAAGGTCACAAGTAAGAGATGGGGGGGCTATGAGGAAACTCAAGCCCTTAACTCAATAAATTTAGGCTTACGAGATGTTACGACTAATTGAAGTTAGGCGTCTTGAGCAGCAACGGACTCGTCGGGCGTCTCGTAAACTAAAAGCGGCTCAGAATCGCCATTAATGACTGACTCATCAACCACAATTTTAGCTACTCCCGCCTGCGACGGAATGTTGTACATCGACTCAAGCAACACATTCTCTAGAATCGAGCGGAGGCCTCTAGCGCCCGTTTTGCGCTCCATGGCTTTGGTGGCCACGGCTTTGAGTCCGTCCTCTCGGAAGTCGATCTCGACACCTTCCATGTCAAACATCTTGTGGTACTGCTTGGTGAGCGCGTTCTTGGGCTCGGTTAGGATCTGTACCAGCGCTGCAACGTCAAGCTCTTCCAACGTGGCAATCATTGGGAGTCGGCCCACAAACTCGGGAATCAGCCCGTACTGAACTAAATCCTCGGCTTCCAAGTCTTGGAGGCTTTCTGCAAAATCCTTCTTGTCAGACTGTGCCTTCACGTCTGCCGAAAAGCCGATGCCGCCCTTATCCGAACGGTTCTGTATCACTTTATCTAGCCCGGCAAACGCACCGCCACATATGAACAAGATGTTGCTCGTATCAACCTGCAAGAACTCCTGTTGCGGATGCTTGCGGCCGCCTTGAGGCGGAACAGACGCAACAGTCCCCTCAATGAGTTTCAGTAGTGCTTGTTGAACACCTTCTCCGGAGACATCACGTGTAATCGACGGGTTGTCTGATTTGCGCGAAATCTTGTCGATTTCATCGATGTATACAATGCCCATTTGGGCTTTGTCGACATCGTAGTCGCACTTTTGCAACAGCTTTTGAATAATATTTTCGACGTCTTCGCCTACGTAACCCGCTTCCGTGAGTGTCGTGGCATCGGCAATGGTAAAGGGCACATCGAGCATGCGTGCAAGCGTTTCAGCTAGGAGCGTCTTACCTGACCCTGTGGGTCCCACGAGCAAGATATTCGACTTACCCAGCTCCACTTCCGCATTCTGCGATTCGCCCGTGCGCAACCGCTTGTAGTGGTTGTATACCGCCACCGATAACACGCGCTTCGCGCGGGCTTGTCCAATGACGTACTCATCGAGAATTTCGTTTATTTCGCGTGGTACTGGCAGTTTGTCTGACGCCTCAGGAGCGGCCGTTTCCTGAATCTCTTCCCGGATAATGTCGTTGCATAGATCCACGCACTCGTCGCAAATAAAGACTGAGGGCCCAGCAATGAGTTTGCGCACCTCATTTTGACTTTTGCCACAGAAAGAGCAGTAAAGCAGTTTTCCGTCTTCGTTAGTGCTGTCAGCCGTCATTCGTTCTAGCCCTGTGCTTGTTCTTCGTTAAATCACAAAGATGATAGGTTTCTACGCCTAATGCAAGGCGGCAGATCTGATTTCCAGAAAATGCGTTCAGCGCGTGCTGATAACCTGATCGACCAAACCGTATTCAACGCTTTGCTCTGCACTCATGAAACGGTCTCGCTCGGTGTCCCGCTCAATAACGTCAAGTGGCTGTCCGGTGTGATCAGCTAGGAGGCGATTAAGACGCTCCCTCAAGAACAGAATCTCTTTTGCCTGAATCTCAATATCAGTCGCCTGACCCTGTGCTCCGCCGCTAGGCTGGTGGATCATGGTGCGTGCGTTAGGCAATATAAGGCGCTTGCCCTTCGTGCCGCCGCTCAGCAAAAAAGCGCCCATTGAGGCCGCTTGGCCAAGACACATGGTGCTCACCTCGGGCTTAACAAACTGCATCGTGTCGTAAATCGACAATCCCGCGGTCACTGAACCGCCCGGGCTGTTGATGTAGATATGGATGTCTTTGTCTGGGTTCTCAGATTCAAGAAACAGAAGCTGCGCCACCACCAAATTAGCCATCTGGTCTTCAATGGGACCGACAATAAAAATGACACGCTCTTTCAAAAGGCGAGAGTAGATATCGAAGGACCGCTCGCCCCTCGATGTCTGCTCGATGACCATTGGCACTAGCCCCAGCGCTTGCTCGTTTCCGACGTCAAATCGTTGTGCCATGACCGGCTCCTTTTATCTCTGTTTCGACTATTGCTGAGACGCTTCTCGGGCGCGTTGTAACGCGTCCTGATAGCCCGTCGCTTCCTCAGTGACAGCTGCACTCTCCAGAAGCTTATCAACCACCGCGTCTTCCAGGACACGAGATTCAATACCCATGAGCTGGTCGTTATCTTCGTAATACCAATTTATAACCTCAGTCGGGTCTTGGTATGTTGAAGCGATATCTTCAATCAGCTCCCGCACTTTATTGGGTTCTGCACGCACACCCAACTCCTGTACGAGCTCACTGACGAGTAGACCCAGCTTAACGCGGGTCTCAGCTCTCTCAGTGAACATCTCATCTGGGAGAATACTCTTCAGATCCATGTCTGGACTTACGGCACCGCCAAATTGCTGAAACATTTGACCACGAAGTGCATCCGTCTCCTGAGCAATAAGACTGTTTGGAATTTCGAGTCCAGGGTGCGCCTCAACAATTGCATCCATCACTTGTTGTTTGACGTGCCCGTCAACGGCCGCCTTTAACTCGCGTTCCATGTTTTTCCGCACTTCAGTTCTGAAGGCTTCGACATCGTCGTCCTCGACACCGTAGGAGGCAAACAGCTCTGCATTCAACTCGGCAAGCTCTAACGCCTTGACCTCTTTTACGGTCACTTTGAACTCAACCGCGGCACCCTTGAGCTCTTCGGCGTGGTAATCGTCAGGGAACGTTAGATCAAGCGCCCGTTCGTCGCCCGCTTTTGCACCAACAAGTCCGTCTTCAAAACCGGGGATCATTCTTCCTGAGCCTAACTCAAGTGCCGTATCAGTGCCCGAACCACCCTCGAAGGCTTCACCGTCTTTGAAACCCTCAAAGTCAATTGTAAGCGTATCGCCCTGCTCAGCTGCCCGATCTACTGCTACGAGTTGACCCTGCTGCTTCTGAAATATCTCGATAATCTCGTCGACATCAGTCTCAGCAACGTCACACACTAATTTCGTTACATCGAAATCCTTTACCTCGTTCAGCGTCACCGTAGGGTAAATCTCAAACGTTGCAACATACTCAACGTCCTCACCGCTCTCGAAGGTCTTAATTTCAATGTTGGGCTGTCCCGCGGGCCGTAGGTTCTCCCCCATAACCGCTTCTGAGAAAGAGCGATTTACAACGTCACCAAGTACCTCCTGGCGAACGCCGGCACCAAAGCGCTGCTTCATGACTCGCATGGGCACCTTGCCAGGGCGAAAACCGGGCAAGCGGACGTTCTTCGCTGCCTCAGCTAATTTTTTGTCGACCGCCGAATCTACATCATCAGCGGGAACGCCAACTGTTAATTTACGTTCCAAACCCGATGTTGTTTCTACCGAGACACGCATCCTCGTCTCCTAACTCTATAACCTGATAAAGCCTCGTGATGAGGCGTAACTCAATATTGGAATATGGTGCGGAAGGAGAGACTCGAACTCTCACGTCGTAAGACACTGGAACCTAAATCCAGCGCGTCTACCAATTTCGCCACTTCCGCGTAATCGATCACTCTTTCGAGTGTTTCGGTGCATCCCGACCTAAGGGCGCGGATGTTGTCACATTAGATGGTTTGATTCAATGCGATGCCGAAAAAACGCCGCGAGACACACAAAAAGCTTGCCCGCTTAGAGTCACATTGTGTGTGTTGGCCTATCGGACACCAAACCCGTGCCTAAGTGATCTTCTATCTTAGTGGCCGCAGCAAAGTCCGCTTCAGAAAATTGCACGCCAATACCTGCTTGACGGTTACCCTGCGCACCCTTTGGCGTAATCCAAACCACCTTGCCATTAATTGGGATTTTTTCTGGTTCATCCATCAGCGCGAGGAGGATAAATACCTCTTCCCCCAATTCGTAGCGTTTATTCGTGGGCACGAATAACCCGCCGTTACGAACGAACGGCATATAGGCTGCATAGAGAACAGCTCGGTCCTTGATGGTTAGCGACAGTATGCCTTGCTTGCTTTCTTCACCCACTACAGCAACATCCTTGCTTATAGACTCTTTCGCCACACGACTTAAATGCGCGCAACGCCCATTAAGTGTAAACCCTCTCTCACAACATTGATCTTGTTTTCGCTCGCACCAGCCGTCAAAACCCCAATCTCATAACAGGCAACCTCGCGTGCCGGGGTTGCACCACCGCGAATGCGCTGCATCAAAGACGCAATTAGGCGATGCAACGTAATAAGCGTCGACAGTCCATCCCCTGTAGCGTCAAGCTTAGCAAGTCGCTCCTCTAACCCTCGCACCATCGCTTCAACGGCCTCAGATAGCTCAAACTTCATCAAACATTCAGTCAGTTCTCGCGCGCTTAAATCCCGGTCAAGCACTTTGTTCAAAACTAACCGAACTTCTCGATGTGCTTCAAGGGTGCCACCCAAGGCAGAAACCAACCAGTTTTCAAGAAAGCGGGACGTTAGCTCTGAATACGATTCGGATGTCAGCCCCTGCTTTGCAAGTTCAGCTTTGCAGGTTGCCTCGCTTAAGCGCGGAAGTTTGCGAGCTTGACAGCGAGAACGAACCGTTGCGGGCAGTAGCCAGGGCCTCCGACTCATCAGAATAATGAACGTATCGCCCTGGGGTTCCTCAAGGGTCTTCAGTAGTGCGTTCGCTGCCGCCGACGTAAGTTTGTCTGCTTCCTCGACAACCAATACTTTTAGCGTGCCATAACCTGCAGTTTTGGAGACAAACTCGCAGGCAACACGCACTTGATCGACGCCAATACTTGACTTGCCATCAAGGGTCGCAACCCAACGAAAGTCTCCATGCGTTCCTGCAGACAGTAACTCAGCAGTGTCCGCCTCCGATGCTTGCCCTGCCCTCTTAAGCAACGCCTGTGCTAAATGTTGACAAACCGCTTTAAGGCCCAGACCCGAATCGCTGGTCAGTAGCATCGCGTGAGGAAGACGGCCAACATCTTGAAGCTGAACAAGCTCAGCAACCAATGCCTCGTGTTCTGGGTAGAGCTCGCTATCCATGAAACTCACTCCCAAAATAGGGCTCGAGCGTCTTATGGAGTGCTTGCTGCACGGCATCCACAGGTTGCGCCGCGTCAATCACAACGAAACGCGGATTGCCTTTCGCTCGCGTCAGATACCCATCCCTCACGCGCTCAAAAAAGGCCAGCTCCTCTTCCTCAAAACGATCGAGTTCGGCACGCTTACGAGCGCGTTCGATTCCGATACCCGGATCAAGATCAAACAGCAACGTTAAGTCAGGATGGCGCCCTTTCTGTACCATTTGCTCGAGCAACTCAATTGCGCTCAGGTTGTACCCTCGACCAAACCCTTGGTAGGCGTAGGTCGCGTCGGTAAAGCGATCACACAGAACCCATGTTCCCTCCGCGAGCGCAGGCTCAATAATTTCGTGTAAATGTTGCGCGCGCGCCGCAAAGATCATAAGCAATTCGGCTTCGACAGACGGAGCAGGTCCCTCTTTAGTGAGGAGTAGCGACCTGAGCGCTTCGCTAAGTGCCGTACCGCCGGGCTCTCGGGTTTGCACAAATGGGATATTACGGGCATCAAGTAACTCAACGATAAATTCACGGCTGGTGGATTTTCCGGCGCCTTCTCCACCTTCTAAGGTGATGAACTTTCCTTCGGAACGTAATGTAGCCATTAGCGAGGACTCGATCGATAGTTTTGCTTTCGGTTTAGCTGATAGCGTCTCACATTTTCCTCGTGCTCAACGAGGGTTTTACTAAATGCGTGGCTGCCATCGCCTCGTGCTACGAAGTATAACGTCTCCCCCGGTTGTGGATGCGTTGCCGCGATCAGCGCCGCCTTGCCGGGAAGCGCAATGGGCGTGGGGGGAAGACCCGAAATGCGGTAGGTGTTGTAGGGGTTTGTATCATCCCGTAAATGGCTTCGCTTCAAGTTGCCGTCAAAGTCAGACCCTAAGCCATATATGACGGTTGGATCGGTTTGCAGTCGCATTCCTTTCTTGATCCGTCGTGTAAACACGCCCCCGATCTCAGGACGCTCGGACCCTAGCCCCGTTTCTTTCTCGATAATGGACGCCAGTATTAACGCCTCATAAGGCTCCGTTAGCGGTATGCCCGAATCTCGTTCTCGCCAAACCTGCTGGAGCTCACGCTTCATCGCAGCCCTGGCCTGTCTCAGCACCTCGATATCGGATGTGCCTCGTGAAATGAGATAGGTCTCAGGTAGGAACAGTCCCTCTGGAGAGGTCTGGGGCGCTATTAAGGAAGCAATAGCCTCGTCGTTTGCAGTGCTTAGCGTTCGAGTGACCTGGGGATGACGCCATAACCTCTCTAGCATCCACTGAAAGGTCACGCCCTCGGGGATCGTAACGTTGTATACAACCACATCATTATCGTTAAATCGCCGGAGCAAGGTATGCAATGTTTCGCCACGGCGCAGACGATACTCGCCCGGTTTCACCGAAAACGTATCACGGCGAAGCACCATCGATAATCGCGACAAAACACCTGATCGGATAATCCCTTGCGCCTCGAGCGCCGTCAGCACTCGAATCACACCATCACCTTGTTGTACAAAAAACACCTGGGACGGATCGGTGACCTGTACCTCACGATCGAGCTCGTTGGCAATGTAACCACCCACAGCCATAAAGCTTAGGGCGAGAGTAAGCAAAAAAAGAGGTACTCGGGGGCCGAAAAAACGACTCAACGGTGACGCCCTAAAACCATTTACTCAAACTTTTTAAAGATGAGTGTGCCGTTCGTGCCGCCAAAGCCAAATGAGTTCGACATTGCAACACGGATATCTCGCTCCTGAGCGACGCCAGGCACGTAGTTGAGATCGCAGCCATCATCAGGATTAGTCAGGTTTATCGTCGGTGGCGCAACCCCATCCCTGATAGCAAGTGTGGAAAAAATCGCCTCCACTGCACCCGCTGCACCGAGTAAGTGCCCGATCATCGACTTGGTAGAACTGACTGCCACGTTGTGGGCGTGGGCGCCGAAGACGCTTTTAATTGCCAGCGTCTCAGCGACATCGCCGGCAGGCGTCGATGTGCCATGCGCATTGATGTAGTCGACTGCGTCAGCGTTCATACCTGCGCTAGTCAGTGCATTACGCATCGATAACGCCGCACCACGTCCGTCTTCGGGGGGAGACGTCATGTGGTAGGCATCGCCACTCATACCGAAGCCAACGACTTCAGCGTAAATATTAGCGCCACGGGCCTGCGCACTCTCTAGCGACTCGATAAGCATCACACCTGCGCCATCGCCAAGAACAAAGCCGTCTCTATCCTTGTCCCAGGGTCTTGAAGCGGTGGCCGGATCATCATTGCGGGTGCTTAGCGCGCGTGCGGCGGCAAAACCACCGAGCCCCGCGGGTGTAGTCCCCATCTCTGCACCACCAACTAGCATCGCATCTGCGTCACCTGCGGCGATTAGACGCGCACCCAACCCAATGCTGTGAGTGCCCGTGGTACACGCGGTGACCATCGCCAGGTTTGGACCCCGTAAATTGAACTCAATCGACAGATTGCCAGCGACCATGTTGATGATGGAGCCGGGCACAAAGAATGGTGAGATCTTTCGGGGGCCAGATTTATTCATCAATAAAGACGTTTTCTCGATCAGCCCAATTCCACCAATACCCGCGCCAACATTGCAGCCAACCCTATCCTGATTGGCCTCGGTAATTTCCAACCCAGAGTCGCGCATAGCCTGAATACCTGCGACCATGCCATACTGAATGAAGAGGTCCATGCGCTTCGCATCACGAGGCTCGAGGTAACCCTCAGTAGAGAAATTCTCTAGGCTGGCACTGAAGCGTGTCGAAAAAGCACTCGCATCGAAATGCTCAATCGCTTTCACGCCGTTGCGACCGTTGACCACACCGGTCCAAGTCGACTCCGTGTCCAAGCCTAACGCTGTTACCGCCCCCATTCCTGTGACGACAACTCTTCGGTTGTTCATAGAAACCCCCAGACTTCGTTAAGTTCAGTGTATCAGCAAAAAAAAAGCCGCTCTTCTATAAAAAAGAGCGGCTTTTTCTCGAGAAATTTGTCCGTGTTTAGGCCAAGTTCTCGTTAATGTAGTTAATAGCGAGCTGTACCGTTGTGATCTGCTCGGCTTCTTCGTCAGGAATTTCAGTATCGAATTCCTCTTCAAGCGCCATGACCAACTCAACAGTGTCAAGTGAATCAGCACCCAAATCGTCGACGAAAGATGAGGCATTGTTCACTTCATCTTCCTTTACCCCAAGCTGCTCTGCCACGATCTTTTTTACGCGATCTTCAATGTTGCTCATGACGTTCCCTTTTTAGTTTCCGTTTCTTCTAAGTGGCTCTTCAGCCAATTGCGTGCGGATTTTACCGATATATCGACGAATTAAAACCCGCATTTTTTCGCATCACATGTACATACCACCATTCACATGAATGGTTTCACCTGTGATGTAGCCACCGGCGTCACTTGCTAGAAAAGCAACGACCTTAGCTATCTCCTCCGGCGCACCGAGCCTCCCGAGTGGAATTTGACCCATCATTAGGGCTTTTTGTTCCTCGGTGAGGACCTCGGTCATATCTGTAGCGATGAATCCAGGCGCAACACAATTCACCGTTACCGATCTTGAACCCAATTCCTTTGCCATGGCCCGCGACATCCCTTCTGCACCGGCTTTACTCGCCGCATAGTTTGCCTGACCGGCGTTACCCATGGATCCCACGACAGAGGAAATATTGATAATCCTGCCCCAGCGCGCTTTTGTCATCCCCCGCAAACACGCTTTACTAACGGTAAACAGTGCGTTTAGGTTGGTATTGAGTACATCGCCCCACTCTTCGTCTTTCATGCGCATCATCAAATTGTCGCGTGTAATGCCCGCGTTATTCACGAGAATGGTGGGCGCGCCGTGCTCTGACACAATAGCTGCAACTGACTCTCTCACCGCTTCAACATCGCTTACGTCCAATCGAATACCAGTACCACCCGCTGCACGCAAATTCTCCGCAATTGTGGCTGCTCCAGCATCAGAGGTCGCTGTGCCAATGACTTTGTGACCTGCCGTCGCCAACTCATGAGCAATGGCTTTTCCGATTCCACGCGTAGCCCCAGTAACCAGCGCTACACGATTCACTTCGGTATCAGACATCAAAGCACTCCTTTCGTCTTAAAATTGACGATCACTGGCAAGGGGTAAGAACTGCCAATGATCTAAAAGTATGACTGGTCTCTAAAGGTCAGATAAGCCCGCTTCGAGCGCAGCGACAGATTCGATGGATTTGATAGGTACTGTCTTGTCGATTCGCTTGCTCAATCCACACAGGACGTTACCGGGACCACATTCTATAAACTGGTCACAGCCTGCGATTTGCAGTGTCTTGACACACTGAGTCCAAAGTACGGGCATAGAAATCTGCTTCACCAAACTTGCTTTGATCGCCTCTGTAGAAGTTTGTAGCGCGCCGTCGACGTTGCTTACGACGGGGAAACTCGGCTCGTTCCACGCTACCCCATCAAATGCGTCCGCCATGACCACTGCGGCTGGCTGCATTAGGGGCGTATGAAAAGGCGCTGAAACCGGTAACGGCATAGCCCGCCTGGCACCCGCCTCTTTTAACGCAGACACAGCGGCGGCAACCGCCTTTGCGTCACCGGCGATAACGACCTGCCCCGGCGCATTGAAGTTGACTCCCCCAACAAAAGCGTCGGGCGTCGAGATGGCGTCACACACCTGAGAAACCACAGCATCTTCTAGACCGAGAACGACCGCCATGCCTCCCTCACCCACTGGAACGGCCTTTTGCATTGCAGCGCCACGCTTGCTGACAAGCGTTGCGCCGTCGGCTAGCGACAGCACGCCCGCGGCTACAAGCGCGGAGTACTCGCCGAGGCTGTGCCCAGCGGCAGCAATAGGAGAGATTTGGTGCTCGGCCACACACGCGCGATAAAGCGCGACGCTCGCCGTGAGGATGGCAGGCTGCGTGAATTCTGTCAGACCCAACCGCTCTTGGGGGTCTTCAGACACCAGTGACCACAGATCGTATCCGAGCGCATCGCTCGCTTCAGTGAACGTAGCCTGAACCACCGGATACGCTCCGGCAGCCTCAGACAGCATGCCGACACGCTGAGAACCCTGTCCAGGGAAAACGACACCCAGAGTCATGGTGTTAGTCGTCGTTGTTAGTGTCTAAGACTTTCTCGCCCTTGTAGAAGCCATCTGCACTGACATGGTGACGACGGCGCGTCTCTCCCGAGGTGCTATCAACGGTCAATGTTGACCCGCCTAACGCATCGTGCGAACGACGCATGCCACGCTTTGAACGCGTTTTTCGATTCTGCTGAACAGCCATAGTGCTCTCCTTTTTACCAACGCGTCGCTTTAGGGCTAGCGCGATGGAATAAGTTTAATCCATTGTTTACGTCTTTGTTGCGTTGTCTTTCAGTAACTCTCCCAACGCCGCAAATGGTTTTTCGCGCTGAGCAGGGACCGCCTCGACGCCGTTTCCAAATTCCGTTCCGCTGTGGCCACAGTCTTCCGGCTTGTGCATCGGCACAGCAGGCAGGGCTAACAACAGCTCTTCCTCAACCAGGGCATGCAAGTTCGTTACATCCCCTGAAATCAGTGGGTCATAATTCGCCGGCAAGTCATTTGCCGCTTCATCATCCCAAAGTACGCACAGTGTAGCTGAGGTGCGCAAATCAACATCGCAAGGTTGCAGACACCGCTGGCACTGCATAACCACCGTCATATCGGTCGTTATATCCACCAAGTAACGGTGCTGTTCATCTCTACGGCAAGCCAGCATTGCATTAGCATCCGATCTTGCACCCGCTGTTGCGGACGCAAGGCGTTGCATTTTTTCAAGGCTGACGACACCCTTTGCGCTTAACTCACGCGCAGCCCAATTCCGTAACTCAGCTTCCTTGGGTATAGAGGTTTGCGACATGGCGGCGGACTATACGTATGGGTGCGGATGCTGTCAAAATTCAATGCTGTCAAAAACTCACACCGAACATGGGCCACCGCACGTGAAAAATATCATCCTAGCATCGACCTCCCCTTACCGCGCGGCCTTGATGGAGCGCTTGGGGCTTCCCTTTAAAGCCATTGCGCCTAATACGGACGAAACTCCAGTTGACGGCGAGTCGTTCACAGCGCTTTCACTTCGTCTTGCTGAGGAAAAGGCTCGGTCTGTTTCGGTAAGTAACGCGCTCGTTATCGGCTCAGATCAAGTGGCCGTCTTGGGCGATCGTCAGCTGCACAAACCCGGCACCCCTGAAAAGGCAGAAGCACAACTCAAACAGGCGCAGGGACAGACGATCACTTTCTATACGAGTCTTGCGCTCTTAAACACGGTTACTGATCGCTGCCACCTTGATTACGTAGTCTATCGCGCATCCTTAAGGCCATTATCAAGCGACGAGATTACCCGCTATGTCGAGGCAGACACGCCACTGGACTGCGCTGGGTCTTTTAAATGGGAGCGGCTAGGCATCTCACTGATGCGGGAGCTAGAAGGTCCGGACCCCACAGCGTTGGAGGGACTGCCTCTGATAAAACTCTGCGCGATGTTGCGTGATGAAGGCGTTCTTGTTCCCTAGAGGTCCACTTAGCGCAATGGGAATCAAGTGGGTGTTATCGCGTCGCAAACTCGCTTTAATTCGTCATCCATAGGGGCCTCAAACGAGTAACGTTTTCCGTCCAGTTTAAACGACAGGCGGTGTGCGTGAAGAAACAGTCGCTTTAACCCTATGGACTTGGCAAGCGCCAGCTGCTCCTCAGTGGTGTATTTTGAATCCGCCATTATGGGGTGTCCCGCGTGCTGGGCATGCACTCGAATCTGATGGGTGCGACCCGTTATCGGCTTGGCCTCTATTAAGGTGGCCCCAGTCAGTCGCTCCAACACCTTAAAATCAGTGACACTTCGCCGCCCTTCAGCCGATACGCGGACAATGCGCTCCCCCGAGGAGAGCCCCGTCTTTTCTAGAGATGCCTCAACCCGGACACGGTAAGACGGCCACTTGCCGTGCACGAGCGCTAGATAACGCTTATCGACTCCGTCTCCTCTGAGTAATTGATGCAGCTCCCTCAGGGTCGACGCGCGCTTCGCTATCATGATCAAGCCGGAGGTATCCCGGTCCAAGCGGTGTACAAGCTCCAAATAGCGCTGGTTTGGAAATAGTTGACGCAACGACTCAATCAGGCCAAAGGTCACCCCGCTACCACCATGAACCGCAAGTCCTGTCGGTTTGTTTAGAACAATGAGATCTTTGTCGTCGTAAACAATGCTCTGCTCTATCCGACGGAACCATCGGTCAGGAATCGAAGCCGCAGCCTTTACATCTGCCACGTCCAGGGGCGGAATTCTGACGAGATCTCCTGCCACCAGTTTGGTTTCAGGCTTAGCTCGCCCTTTGTTAATCCGCACCTCACCCTTACGTATCGCTTTGTAAATTCGCGTCTTAGGCACGCCACTTAAGATACGAAGTAGGAAGTTATCCAGGCGTTGGCCTGACTCCTCCTCCGTAAGCGTAATGAACTGCACGCTGGTTTTGGTCACGAGTGGTTTAGAGCCTCTATTGGGTGATGTAAATGTTATGTTGATTGATGTCCCACTTGCGCGGTGCTATGCTCCCGCCCCGGCAAGTCTGCGCGCGATACTTTACGCGAAAGCGAACCGCAGGGCACTCCCTGCTCGCGATAGACCCCGCCAGGAACAGTAAACCGCTCGAAGCGCCGGCGCGTTGGAATCGAGAGAAAAGCAGTCACGGCAGCTCAGAGCGATAAGTTAAACCGCGATCCAATAGCGCGGAGAGAATTTAACTGGATTTGTAAAAAAAATTCAGTTGCGACAAGTAGATAGCAACGTAGCCAACTGGCTCGTCAAACCTCAGTGTCGTGCACGAAAGTGCGCTCGCCTGCTGTTGGGTTGCCTTATGGAACCTAACAAATGAAGAAGATGTTAATAAACGCCACCGAGCGCGAAGAAGTTCGCGTTGCGCTCGTCGATGGCCAGCGACTCTACGATTTGGATATCGAGAATCGCGCCAGACTCCAAACCAAGGCCAACGTATACAAAGCGAAAGTAACGCGTGTCGAGCCCAGCCTCGAGGCGGCATTTGTAGACTTTGGCGCTGAGCGCCACGGTTTTTTGCCACTCAAAGAAATTGCTCATCAGTACTACCGATCCTCGTCACCCTCTGACGGAAAGATGCGCATTAAAGATGCCATCAAAGAAGGTACCGAAGTCATCGTTCAAGTTGACAAGGAAGAGCGCGGTACTAAGGGTGCAGCGTTGACCACCTATATCAGCCTCCCCGGNCGTTACATGGTGTTNATGCCCAACAACCCTAAAGCGGGTGGTATCTCNCGTCGCATCGAAGGTGACGATCGAACAGAGCTTCGTGANGCNCTAAACCAACTCGAAATACCCAACGGGATGGGTGTCATCATTCGNACCGCAGGTGTTGGTCGCTCTGCAGAAGAGCTNCAGTGGGANCTGGACTACCTTNTAAAATTATGGNCAGCCATCTCTGAGGCNGCAGATGAGAACCCCCCTCAGACGCTCTTNTACCAGGAGAGCGACGTCATNATCCGCGCTATACGTGATTACCTNAAAGACGATATNGATCAAGTTTTNATNGATGACGCGCACGCTCACCGTCAGGCGCTTGATTTTGTAAGCATGGTGATGCCGAAATATCAAAATCGNATCAAGGCTTACGATGATTCGNTGCCCCTCTTNAACCGCTTCCAAGTGGAAGGTCAGATTGAGACNGCATTCCAAAGAGAAGTAAGACTCCCGTCAGGTGGATCGATTGTGATTGATCCGACCGAGGCGCTTGTCTCTATCGANATCAACTCTGCCCGNGCGACAAAAGGCAGCGATATTGAGCAAACNGCACTGCAGACCAATTTAGAAGCAGCNGAAGAGATCGCTCGNCAGCTNCGGCTTCGTGATATGGGCGGCCTNGTCGTAATNGATTTCATCGATATGAATGCNTCTAAGAATCAACGTGCTGTCGAGAATCGGATGCGTGATTCGCTTGAAATTGATCGAGCGCGCGTNCAGCTGGGTCGGATATCTCGATTTGGATTNCTNGAAATGTCNCGGCAGCGCCTTCGNCCCTCANTGGGTGAGACNAGCGGCATGGTATGTCCTCGCTGTAACGGTCANGGCACTATNCGAGACACCAANTCACTCGCTCTCGCCATTCTCCGCCTGATTCAAGAAGAGGCGTCGAAAGANCGAACNGGTGAAGTACGAGTAATTGTTCCAGTCGATGTCTCTGCGTTTTTGCTGAACGAAAAGCGTTCGGCNGTTGGAGANATTGAGCAGGCAACCAAGGTTCGNGTCCTCATTATTCCTAATCCNAATATGCAGACCCCNCACTTCGAAGTCATTCGCTTAAGAGACGATGAAGTCGANGAGGAGCAACGNGAGAGCTTTGAGATTGACCTTACNGCCTTNGAGGCGGAAGCGGCNGTCAGTGACGANGATAANGGAGCNCCGGCGCCACAGGCGCTTGTGCGNGGTGTGACNCCCGATGCNCCCCCTCCTGCAGCATCACCTGCACCAGAGACCGAAGCGAAGAATTCAGAGCCAGCGNCCGCGCCCGAAACGGCACCCGTCAAGCCTGGGTTATTTCCTAGNTTGTGGGCTGCTTTNTTTGCGCNNATACCCAAAGACGAAGAACCGGAAGAAAAGTCTGCCGGTGAGGGCAAGAAGACCGGCGAGCGCGCAGGAAACAAGCCCAAGCGACGAAANAATCGTCAGCGNAAACGCCCTGCTAAGCAAGCAGCGGCTGATNCCGCGNCNACAGAAACCGTCGTCGTTGCGGAAACACCGTCGGTAGCAGAGAAAACCAGCGACGACAGTAGCGAAGGTGAGCCCAAGAAGCGTCGCAGACGCGGNCGNCGNGGCGGTCGTCGGCGCGGTGCTGGCGAAGGTGCGGCAGANGGNACGGCTGCNACTGGATCGGAGGNAACTGAAGCGTTAACCGNCGANGTCGACACCCTGGNGGGNNATGAAACANATAGCGCCGACGCAGTGGCTTCCAATGACTCCGACGGTCATAGCGAAGCAGAGCCAAGACACCGACCNTCAGATAAACGNTCTGAAGGCCGTCGTCGTCGCAGGCGTGGCCNAAGNACAGACAATTCGTCAACAGAGTCAGCAGCGACAACAGACGGCACCTCCCCTGAGGTCATCTCTGCGTCTACACTGTCTTCGGTTGCCGAGGTAGAAGAATCAGATGCGTCGGGTGAGTCAGGTGATCTGTTTGCCACCGTCACCTCTGCAGCAGTTGCGAAAGAAGATGATCTGGCGGCAAATGTTCAGTCAAGCGAGCCGGTAAAGGCTGAAGAGGCTGAACCTGTTGCGCCTCATACTGACAAGCGTGTGAGCGATGATTCAACATCTGAAGCGGCGGCCTCAGACGCACCAGCAACGGTTCTCGACCGAAGCGGTTTAACTGAGACTGGCAGAGCGATCAATGACCCGCGCGTTGAAGCAAATCCCGTTACTGAAGTCGTTGTTGAATCAGGAATGCGCGCCTTGTTTAACGTTGCCGCCTCCCCTGATGCGGTCAAAATTGCCAACAACCCGGCGCGCGCGGCTAACGATCCACGAGGTCCGAGAGAGAGCGACGAACCAATGGATTCATCTTCGGGAGAAAATAACGCTCAGGAAGCTTGATAGTCAGGGTGGCATCGCTATAATGCGGCGCTTCCTTCGACAGTCGTCGATACAGGTTTAGGTGGGCTGGCTGAGTGGTCGAAAGCGGCGGTCTTGAAAACCGTTGAACCGAGAGGTTCCCGGGGTTCGAATCCCTGGCCCACCGCCATCTTGAAAAACCGCCCTTATGGGCGGTTTTTTTATTCCGTTAAAGCTTACGAATGCCAGTACTCGCTCGAATTACTGAATGTTTAACATGCCTATCCGAGACGCCCGAATGACGGATAGCGTAAGACCCTCCTTGAACACTGGAGCAGCCACAACGCAATCCTTTTTCCACCCCTTCTGTATTTGAGTCCGCCCGAATAAAACAACGACCTAGCCGGACGCGATACAGAGCTTGCCTGCCCCCTCAGGTCATTGGGCTCAAGGACTCGACGTCGCGGCAGCATCGATAGCCGCCTTGAAGATGAGGATGCTGCTTCCTGCCACAGGCGCATCAGCGGCACTCGTCGGGGAGGTCCCCTCGTCTACTTCCTCACCATCCGTGTATCCGTCACCATCTGTATCCGATGCGGTCGGATCCGTACCCAACGCGACTTCAGCGCCGTCCTCGAGACCATCGCCATCGGAGTCGGCATTTTCTGGATCGGTACCTAACTCAACCTCTTGCGTGTCTGTCAGCCCATCGTTATCGCTATCTACCGGTGCATTGAGCGTCGGCGTCACGAAACCCATTGCCACGGTCTCACTCGGATCGCTGCCCGCATAAGCTGTTATCTCGCAACTGTAGATCTCGTCGTTCTGCATACCCGTCAAGACGATCGGTGAAGACGACCCCTCGTTGGCCACGAGATCACCCGGCGTAACCGATGACAATGA
>NZIJ01000071.1 GCA_002689915.1 Halieaceae bacterium
CTGGGTGGCTATTCAGGCTCAATCGTTGACTCACTGGGCTATGAAAGCTTTTTCCTCATCTCATCCATGATGGGTGTGCCGGTCCTCGTTTTAATTTGGACTGTTGATCGCTACGTGAAAGAGATCAAGCCGTGAGTTTCGTAGAGTTCACAGATAGCACCACGAAGACTGCACGTACACCGACTGCGATTAAAAACGTGAAGAAAGGCGCTCTCGTCGCAACAAGACACCTAAATGGGTCGCCTCTTGGATGGGCAATACCTCTCACCCTCTTACTCTACTTTGCAACCTCAGCGCTTGGGATGGAGGCAGAGTCTATTAGCGAAGAAGAATTAACGAGCCGCCCCATGGGAAAGACACAACTTACAACCGCTCAGATTACCGACCTATTTTCTGATGTCATTGATCGTGGCGAGGTTCAGAACCAGCGCGGTATATCCGCAGAGACACACTGGCAAGCAGATGGAACCTTTGTCAGCCAATGGACCAGAGAAGCCAGTGGCGATGGTGACCCTGTAAAACGGCAGATCAGGGGTCGTTGGCGAGTCGAGAATGACCTCCGATGCGTGACGTTTAGCACAGGGAATCAGTCTGATTGGTCATGCGCTGAGGTCTGGATGCTTGACGATGGACGCGTGCTGTCTCTCAACCCTGATGGGAGCATTCACGGCCTGCATCGGCTGTCTCCCTTGAAATGAGCGCTAAAAACCCGCATTACCTAACATATCGCGGCGCAATGGAACGACGTACACTGGGTACAGATGCGTGGGCGAGGAAAACCTTATGCCGTTTTTGCTGATTGCATATCCGTTTTTGGAGTTTTGGTCATTACTTGAGCTTAGCGCTCAAGCCGGTGCACTCGCTACCGTCGGTTACATCCTACTCATGATCACCCTAGGCTATTGGCTACTTCAATTAGCAGGACGTTCTGCACTACTCACTGCAGGACGATTCCCCTCGGCCGCGGCTATTCGTGGCCAGCTCTTTGCTGGAGAGATAAGCGTGGCCTTCGGTGCCGTGCTGTTAATGATCCCCGGGTTAATCTCTGATTTCCTCGCCCTCTACGTTTTTTTGAGGGCAGCTGTAAAAGCAGTGTTTGGTGGGGTGAGTTCACGCACAAGTTCACGCTCCGCGGCACCTGAGCGAGACATTCCTGATCGCACGCCAGATAGCCCCACCGATCGCGGTCCCATTACGCTCGAGGGTGATTATTCGCGCGTTGAAGACGATTAAAGCGCGGTCATTTCTGTTTTTTTTAATGCTTTTTAGCACTCTCACCTCTTGAGTGCTAAAAAAGGCTTGAAATTGTTTTTGGAGTCCCCATTATTCCCTCAGCCCTCAGTGGGGGATAAAAAATAATCGTCATTTTGGAGATTGAAACCCATGAATATTCGTCCGTTGTACGACCGTGTTGTCGTGCGTCGTAAGGAAGAAGAGCAGACTTCGGCTGGTGGTATCGTCCTGCCTGGTTCTGCACAAGAGAAGCCTAATCAGGGTGAAGTTGTCGCAGTTGGTGCCGGAAAGGTATTGGACAACGGTGAGCAGCGCCCTTTGACCGTGCAAGTTGGCGATCAAATCGTGTTCGGGCAGTACGCAGGCAGCAACACCATCGAAGTAAATGGTGAAGAGCTGATCCTGATGAGCGAAGGCGAAATTTACGCCGTTATCGACTAAGTAAATCAGACCAACGAAAGTTAAGGAATTTAGACATGGCAGCTAAAGACGTATTTTTTGGCGATTCTGCTCGCCAGCGCATGCTGGTTGGTGTGAACACACTGGCTGATGCCGTTAAAGCAACACTTGGTCCAAAGGGCCGTAATGTAATTCTCGAGAAGTCATTCGGCGCGCCGACTGTCACCAAAGACGGTGTCTCAGTCGCTAAAGAAATCGAATTGGCGGATCGTTTCGAGAACATGGGTGCACAGATGGTGAAGGAAGTAGCTTCGCAAGCATCTGACGTCGCTGGCGACGGGACAACCACTGCAACCGTTCTCGCTCAATCGATTGTAAACGAAGGCCTTAAAGCGGTTGCGGCGGGTATGAACCCCATGGACCTCAAGCGTGGCATCGACAAAGCTGTTGCGGCAGCCGTTGACGCGGTTGGTGGCATGGCATCAGCTTGTGAAGACAACAAAGCAATTGCTCAGGTCGGCACTATCTCAGCGAACAGCGATACGTCTGTAGGCGAAATCATTGCTGAGGCGATGGAGAAAGTCGGCAAAGAGGGTGTCATTACGGTTGAAGAAGGTTCAGGTCTTGAGAACGAACTCGACGTGGTTGAAGGTATGCAGTTCGATCGTGGTTACCTGTCCCCCTACTTCATCAACAACCAAGACAACATGTCAGCTGAAGTCGAAGACCCCTTCGTACTGCTAGTTGACAAGAAGATCTCTAACATTCGCGAGCTTCTTCCTGTTCTTGAGCAAGTAGCCAAGGCATCGCGCCCGCTCGTGATTATTGCGGAAGACGTTGAAGGCGAAGCATTGGCGACACTGGTTGTTAACAACATGCGCGGCATCGTTAAAGTAGCCGCATGTAAGGCACCAGGGTTTGGCGATCGTCGCAAGGCGATGCTCCAGGACATTGCTATCTTGACCGGCGGTACGGTGATTTCTGAAGAAGTGGGCCTCGATCTCGAGAGCACAAGTCTTGAGCACCTCGGTAATGCCAAGCGCATCACCATGGACAAAGACAACACAACGCTGGTCGATGGCGCGGGTGATGCTGATGCGATTCAAGGTCGCGTGGGCGAAATTCGTGTTCAGATCGAAAATACCTCGTCTGACTATGATCGCGAGAAGCTCCAAGAGCGCGTCGCGAAGTTGGCAGGTGGTGTTGCTGTGATCAAGGTAGGTGCAGCGACTGAAATCGAAATGAAAGAAAAGAAAGCACGTGTTGAAGACGCACTTCATGCAACTCGCGCAGCGGTTGAAGAAGGTGTGGTTGCTGGCGGCGGTGTTGCGCTTATTCGCGCAATTGCGTCTGTTGACGGCCTGACAGGTGATAACGAAGACCAAAACACGGGTATCGCAGCTGCATTGCGCGCCATGGAAGGTCCTCTGCGTCAGATCGTTACCAATGCAGGTGATGAAGCGTCAGTTGTTCTGGATAAAATTCGCCAAGGCGAAGGTAACTTCGGTTACAACGCGGCGACGGGTGAGTACGGCGATATGATCGGCATGGGTATCCTTGACCCAGCGAAAGTAACTCGTACAGCACTTCAGGCGGCGGGCTCGGTTGCAGGTCTTATGATCACAACTGAAGTTATGATTGCTGAATCGCCAAAGGAAGAAGGTGCAGCGCCTGCAATGCCTGATATGGGCGGCATGGGCGGTATGGGCGGCATGATGTAAGCCACGCTCATTGTGACTTAGAAACCCGGCCGAGCGCCGGGTTTTTTTTGCGCAGAAAAACGTGTGTCCGCGATTTAGGCGCTTCTCAGCCCGCCACCCAAGCGAGTTTTTGGTTAACTAATGGTGAGTGCGTGATGGGTGCGTGGTGGGTGGCTGAGAGGTGCCGAGAGCATTCACCCTTACCGACAGGCACTCGGGTCATTTGCAGGGTTTTTGACCTTGGCGTCTGTCGCGCCTTGCCATCACGCAGTATGAACATTGGCAGGCGTTCTTATTGCGATGTGTCAGCCTCCGATTGTTGCTTTGCATATCGTGCACTGCACAAACCGCTTCTCATTAAACGGATTATGGTGAAAGCCGCCCTTTAAAACGGTGGTTGCGGGTTCTTTTTTTTTGATGTGCGGATATACTGACCCTAGGGCAGGGCGTCGGAGACGCTGTTTTACAAAAGAGGAAAAATAAATGGAATACGCGATCGGTTTCATCTTTCGTTACGTGCATGTGCTTGCCGGTATCACTTGGATCGGCATGCTTTACTACTTCAACTTTGTACAAACTGAGTACTTCAAAGAGGCTGAGGCTGAGGCGAAGAAAGACGCCATGGCGAAGCTTGCGCCGCGTGCGTTGTGGTGGTTCCGTTGGGGTGCAATGTTTACCTTCATCACCGGTCTTTACCTGTTCCACAAGTTAGGTGCATTTACCAACTTTAATCAGGCAGCTATTTGGGTAGGCGCCACGGCCGGAACATTTATGTTCCTCAATGTGTGGCTCATCATTTGGCCAAACCAGCAAGTTGTCCTGGGTATGAAGGAAGGTGACGGTCCTTCAAGTGCTGCGAAGGCAGGACTAGCAAGCCGCACTAACACTTTGTTTTCGGGTCCAATGCTGCTCGGTATGCTCGGATCGAAGCATCTCTCGCCCATTTTGGGTGGTAGCTCAACAGGACTGATGCTCGCATTGGGTTTGATCGTCTTGCTGGAGATTAACGCCATCATGGGTAAGCAGGGTCCGATGACCACTGTGAAAGGTGTGATCCATATGTCGTTGCTACTCACCGTCGTAGTTTGGGCTCTGCTCAACTACGTTTAAGTTGCTGGGTTGTGCAATGAGGGCGGCTTAGGCCGCCTTTTTTGTGCCCGAATAATCGCCACGAACCCCGGTTGGTCGCGGTATACTGATGCTTCGAGGGGGGAGGAGTGACATGGCCCAAGATGAGCTAACCGAAATTCCATCATTTGCGGCTCGGCGAGATGAAGCCGTAGACAGCGCGCCGCGCAACGCAATACCGAGTCGAGGCCGTGAAACCGTGGGGATGTCGAGTGCGGGTAAATTTGCGCTGGCGTTTTCGTTTATCGCGGTTTGTTTTTTGTCGGCTTATGCCTGGTATAGCCATCAACTCATTACTGAATTGACGGTCGATCAAGCGCGGACAGGGAAGCAGGTGCAAGGTCTTGAAAACTTACTGACAGATACAGATGAAACGGTCACCAAATCGGCGGCCGCCATGGGTGCCCAGCTCAACTTACTCGATACTGAGGTGCGCAAACTTTGGGATGCACGAAAGATCTCTAACAGAAAGCTTTCTGATCTGGAAAAGACTGACAAATCAGCCGCAAATACCGTACAGACACTCCAAGACAACGGTTTCCGGCAGAAAAAGACCTTAGATGCCCTCACAGCCGACCTTAAGGCTCTACAGACACTCTCTGCCGATATTGAGCGTTTAGCGGGGTCCGCTCGACAAATACAGAGCGATGTTGAGCGGCTCGCGGACAACGTCAACCGATCGAAGTTAGAGCGTGCGGCGCTAGGGAAGCGCGTTGGAGCGAATGAAGAGTGGGTCGCTTCGATAAATAATTTCCGAAAGCAAGTGAACACGAACGTTAACCAACTTAGGGCGGATATTCGCGCGTTATCCGCAGAAGTTGATGCGATAGGTGCGGCGCCGGCGGTAGTGACGCCCGCGGTTCAGTAATACGAGTTTAAAGAGGTAATGCATGACGGTAATTCAAGACCGTGACGTTGTTGAAAGTGTAGCTGACGCACTTCAGTTCATCTCCTACTACCATCCACAGGATTTTGTGCAGGCGGTGCACCGAGCCTATGAAATGGAGCAAAGTCAGGCTGCAAAGGATGCGCTAGCTCAGATTTTGATTAACAGCCGAATGTGCGCAATGGGTAAGCGACCCATCTGCCAGGACACCGGTATTGTGACGGTGTTTGTCGACATCGGTATGGCGGTTCGCTGGGAAACGTCACAACCGCTGGAGGACCTGATCAATGAAGGCGTCCGACGCGCTTATTTGCACCCAGATAATAAGCTTCGTGCATCGATTCTTGATGACCCGGCCGGTGCACGCAAAAACACTAAGGACAACACGCCCGCCGTTATTCATACCCGTATGGTCGCAGGCAATACCGTCGATTTTCGCGTTGCAGCGAAAGGTGGTGGATCCGAGAACAAATCAAAGCTTGCCATGTTGAACCCGTCTGACAGCATCGTCGATTGGGTTGTAAAGACAGTGCCCACTATGGGAGCTGGGTGGTGCCCTCCCGGCATGCTCGGTATCGGAATTGGTGGTACGGCTGAAAAGGCCATGGTGATGGCGAAAGAGTCTCTGATGGATCCTGTTGATATTCACGAACTTCGTGAGCGTGGTGCATCAAGCAAAGCCGAAGAACTTCGCATTGAGATTATGGATGCCGTCAACAAGTTGGGGATTGGTGCGCAAGGTTTAGGCGGGCTCACCACAGTGCTCGATGTAAAAATCATGGATTACCCCACACACGCGGCGTCGCTACCTGTGGCAATGATCCCGAATTGCGCGGCAACGCGTCATGCCCACTTCGAGCTTAATGGTGAGGGACCGGTTTATCAGGAAGCACCGAGTTTAGAGGCATGGCCGGAGGTAACTTGGGAGCCGGGTGAGTCAGTACGGCGGGTTGATCTGGATACTGTGACTCAAGCGGAAACACTGACTTGGCAGCCCGGCGATACGCTGTTGCTATCGGGCACGATGTATACCGGTCGAGATGCCGCCCACAAGCGCATGACGCAGATGATTGCCGACGGGGAGGAACTCCCGGTTAACTTGCAGGGCAAGTTTATTTACTACGTCGGTCCGGTGGATCCTGTGGGTGACGAGGTGGTGGGTCCTGCAGGCCCTACGACATCGACACGTATGGACAAATTCACCGACAACATTCTCGAACATACGGGCCTATTAGGCATGATCGGTAAGGCTGAGCGGGGNCCCGTTGCCATNGAAGCGATTCGCAAGCACAAAGCGGTTTATCTCATGGCCGTTGGGGGCGCTGCTTATTTGGTCTCAAAAGCCATTACGAACGCGGAGGTTGTCGCGTTTGAAGATCTNGGCATGGAAGCAATTTACGCGTTTACCGTAAAAGATATGCCAGTAAGCGTTGCGGTGGATGCTCAAGGTGAGTCGGTTCACATTACCGGACCCAAGGTGTGGCAAGCAGCTATTGAAGAGCAGGCGATTGAGCTGTTCTANGGGCTNTTTAGTCGCTGCGAGAGCGGAGGANTGACNTTGCCGGTCGAGACGCTTTANTGGCACGATTATGAAACNTCGGGTGCGTCACCGGCGCATGACCGGCCNTGGCAGTTTGCCGGGGTCAGGACCACGCTAGATCTTGANGTGATTGGCGAGCCTCTGACGGTCTATGCCAAGCCCTCNCTCGACGTGATTCCCCACCCTACNGCCATCAGGGTGACGGGAATCTCNCCCTANGAATGNGAAGCCAAGGGANTAACTGAGCAGGGTTTTATTGCCCGTATTCATGATGAATTATCTCAGCCTGGTACNTGTGGCGTTGGNTACAATTCNTTGCGGTTCGACGATGAGGTCACGCGCTTTAGNCTGTGGCGAAATTTTTACGACCCCTATGCTCGTGAGTACAGCAGNGGTAATAGCCGCTGGGATCTTATCGATGTCGCGCGCGCTTTCTANGCTTTACGCCCCGANAGCCTCCAATGGCCNACTCACGATGANGGCTCTCCAAGCTTTAAGCTTGAGGACTTAACCNCCGCTAATGGCTTGGAGCATGGCGCGGCGCACGATGCCATGTCGGANGTNACGGCGACACTGGCATTGGCGCGGGCATTGAGATTGGCGGACACNCCNNTGTTTGAGCGCCTTCTGGGNCAGCGCTTNAANGCGAGGACCGAGGCGATGGTGGATACNCAGCGTATGACACCNCTNCTGCATATATCGGGGCTNTTTGGTACCGATCGTCATTGTCTTGGAGTCATTGTCCCGTTAGCNATTCATCCCGAATACAAGTCCGACGTGATTTGCGCTGATATTACGCGCGAGCCGNAATTNCTTGATATGTCAGTTGAGGAGATNAAGGCGCGCTTGTTTGCGAAAAAGGNNGATTTGNCGTCTCCCGATGANCGCCCTAGCTTGATGACCATTAAGGTCAATCGAGCACCCGTACTGCTNCCTATGTCNGAGATTNNNGCTGAGGATGCTANGCGTCTGGGACTTGATGGGGATCGNTTGCGNGATCGCTTGAGTCAAGTNCGAGNCGCGCGNNAGGAGCGTGGACAAGCCTTTATCACCCAATGCCAAGACATTTACCGCTCGGCATCAAAGCCTGTAGATACCAATCCNGATACGGCGTTGTACGGCAGCTTCGTCCCCAATGCGGATAAGCGCTTNATGCAAGAGGTGCGAGATGCCTCACCNGCNGAGCTGCGCGATCGACGCTTTGCATTTGTCGACTCNCGGTTGCCCGATCTCTTATTTCGCTACCGAGCCCGAAATTGGCCAGAGATACTCGACNATGAGGAGCAATCAGNNTGGCGGGAGCACTGTAAGGTGCAATGGGAAACCAGTGANCACCTCAATTTGTCTGTGTTTCACTCGGNCCTTGAGTTGGAAGAGCGCACCGAGGGNTTGAGCGAAAAGCAGCAANGCGCACTCAAGGATTTACGGCGNTGGGTGTCTGAGAATGCCAAAGNTTTAGGTGTTAACGCGGCATCGGTTTAAACTACGCTCCCAAGAGCGNACGCGTCCTATGTTGAGCGTTGCGNTACNNCATGTGCCTGATATGCGCAAACCGANGCGCTTGGAGAACGTGCTGTGAAATTTGCCGGCCATCACATTTTGGGGATCAGCCAGTTCGACCGNGGTCATGTNGACCGCATCTTTGANGTGGCGGATCGCATGAGGCCTTACGCTCGACGCGAGCGAAAAACCTCAGTACTTGAGGGCGCNATTCTCGGTTCTATGTTCTTTGAGCCATCGACGCGGACGCGAATCAGTTTTGGCAGTGCGTTTAATCTACTTGGCGGTCATGTGAGAGAGACCACGGGTTTTGAAAGCACGGCCATCGCCAAAGGCGAGTCGTTGTATGACACAGCACGGGTTCTTAGCGGGTATTCCGATGCAATCGTTATGCGCCACCCCACCGAGGGTTCGGTGAGTGAATTTGCTACGGCCAGCCGTGTGCCGGTCATAAACGGGGGGGATGGTGCTAACGAACACCCCAGTCAAGCGTTATTGGACCTTTTCACCATTCGCAGTGAACTAGCCGGTCGCGGAAGAGGTATCGACGGGCTTCGAATCGCTATGGTGGGTGACCTTCGGTTTGGCCGGACGGTCCATTCGTTGTCGCGTCTCCTCACGCGTTTTAGCAACGTGCGCGTGAGTCTCGTTTCACCCTCGGAACTTCGCATGCCCGAGGCGTTAGTCGAAGAAATGCGAGAAAGGGGTGTCGATGTTGTGGAGACTGATCAGCTTGAGGTCGGCATTGCTAACGTCGACATTGTCTATTCAACGCGGATCCAAGAGGAACGTTTTGCCTCACAGGCTGATGCCGATCTCTATCGTGGGCGATTCCGACTGAACCAGAGTATTTATACAGCGCTTTGCGAGCCAAATACGGTCATCATGCATCCGCTGCCCCGAGACTCGCGCGTGGGTGCACAGGAGCTCGATGAGGATCTGAACGACGATCCCAACCTGGCCATTTTTAGGCAGTCTGACAACGGAGTTTTGGTCAGAATGGCGCTCTTCGCGCTGATCCTTGATGTAGCAGACCAAGTCGATGATTACTCAAAGCCTGTTAATTGGAGCACGGAGCGCCGATTTTGAGCGAGCTTTCCCTCGCCTACGGTGCCGATGATGCACAGGTGATCACTCAAGACACGGTATTTCAGGGGTACTTCCGGATGGACGCACTCACACTGCGTCATAAGCGATTTGACGGCAGTTGGACCAGCGGCATCCGCAGAGAGCTGTTTCAACGCGGTGATGCGGTGGCGGTGCTCCCCTGGGATGTTGAAGCGGACCGCGTCATCCTGATTGAGCAGTTTCGACCCGGTGCCATTCGAGGGGCTGAATCTCCCTGGATGCTTGAGGCGATTGCAGGCGTTGTTGAAGCGGGCGAGACAGATGAGGCGGTTGCGCACCGCGAAGCATCAGAAGAGGCGGGGTGTACCATGGATGCACTAATGCCCATTGTCTCCTACTACCCAAGTCCGGGTGCCTGCACAGAACAAATACGGCTTTTCATTGGACGTCTTACCGAAGCCGCAATTGGCGAAGTGCGAGGCGTTGAAACCGAGCATGAGGATATTTTGGTGCACTCGGTTGCGCGTGAGGACGCTATTGCATTGCTCGATGCCGGTAAGATCAATAATGGACTCACCCTCATCGCCCTGCATTGGCTGGCACGCCATGGCGATCGTTTGCGCTCGGAGTGGCGTCCCTCATGACTGAGGTGAGCGAGGTGGCTCCGGTTAAGAAGCGCGGTTTACTGGGCTCAAGTTTTGTCGTGAGCATGGGCACATTGTTGTCGCGTGTGCTTGGGCTGGTGCGTGATGTTGTCTTCGCCAACTTACTCGGTGCGGCGCCCAACGCAGACGCCTTTTTTGTAGCCTTTAAAATACCGAATTTTCTCCGGCGCTTATTTGCAGANGGCGCNTTCTCGCAGGCCTTTGTNCCCGTGCTCACCCAAGTGAAAGAGACGGGAACTCACGCCGAGGTAAAGGCNCTGATTGACCGCGTGGCGGGGGTGCTTGGCGGTTCGCTATTCGTGCTGACGGCGTTTGCNATGCTGATGGCACCCTGGNTGGCGCTCATTTTTGCTCCCGGTTTTAGCCGCGATGNGGCGAAACTTGCGCTGACGGCGGACCTTATCGTCTGGACCTTTCCCTATTTACTACTNATNAGCCTAACGGGNTTNTGNGGGGCTATTCTCAATACGTACGGGCGCTTCGCTGTGCCCGCGTATACGCCTGTATTACTCAACCTGTCACTTATTTCAGCGGCTATTTTTTGGGCACCCACTATGCCTGAGCCNGCCCTCGGTTTGGCGATGGGCGTTGCGCTGGCAGGTGTCNTTCAGNTGCTCTTTCAGCTGCCNTCTTTACACACCTTGAAACTGACGCCTCGGCCCGTTTGGGATACACGNGATAAAGGCGTTCGAAAAATTCTNGCACTGATGGTCCCGGCCCTGTTTGGTGTNTCAGTCAGTCAAATCAATTTGTTGTTCGATACGGTGCTTGCGAGCTTATTGCCCGATGGCAGTGTNGCCTGGCTGTACTACTCCGACCGGCTGACNGAGCTGCCCCTAGGTGTATTTGCGATTGCCATTGCAACCGTNATTTTGCCGACTTTATCGGCGCTCAACACACGAGCNGATCCAGACGCCTTCTCTNAAACATTNGTATGGGCGATTCGNAATGTTCTGCTGATTGCNGTGCCTGCTACCGCGGCCTTGTGGCTCCTTGCCGAACCGATTTTAGCGACCCTATTTCAGTACGGTGCGTTNTCTGAAAGCGATGTCACCATGGCNGCNGCAAGCCTCCGNGCTTANACCATTGGCTTGGGGGCGTTTATGCTCATCAAGGTTTTGGCCCCNGGCTATTACGCGCGTCAGGATATGAAAACACCTGTGAAGATCGGCATCATCGCGATGGTGAGTAATATGGTGCTGAANGTNGTCTTTGTCTTCCCGCTGATGTGGTATTTCGACATGGGCCATGTGGGGCTCGCNCTCGCAACNAGCGTATCGGCTTGGCTTAATGCGGGGCTCTTNTTTATGGGACTTCGACGCGGTGGTGTTTCGCTANCGGGTTTATTCGCCGGTAAGTATGCNNTGCGTTTATTNNTATCCGTNATGGTGATGGCAGCTGTGNTGGCATACGCGACGCCCAGTGTTCAAGAGTGGCTNGCGGCGGATGTCTGGTGGCGTGTGTCTCACATCCTCGGATTGGTTATGGCAGGAATGGGNGCGTTTGTCGTCTTGCTTGCNGTTCTCGGTACGCGGCTNCAGGAGATTCGGGATCCCGGCTACCACTGAGCCGGAGATTGTCGGGCCGCGCTTCTGTATACTGCNNANACNTTGTAGATCGTCTGATAAACATGAACCTCATACGCGGATTGCACAACCTATCTGATTTGAGCCTCTCAGAGAGCGCAGTCACGATTGGNGCCTTTGATGGTGTTCATCGAGGGCATCAGGAGGTATTGGGACATCTCAAGCGCGAAGCGAATGCCCNAAAATTGACGACGACGGTTATAACGTTTGAACCCCTNCCCGGNGAGTTCCTNTTTCCCGATCGNGCGCCGCCTCGATTNATGACGTTTAGGGAGAAATTCACNGCGCTTGCGGAGCAGGGNATCGATAATTTGCTTTGTNTGCGCTTTAACAACCNGTTNAGAGCCATGAGCCCTCGAGCCTTTGTGGAAGATATTTTTGNGAAGGGACTCAATGCGCGCTACATNGCCTTTGGNGATGACTTTCGCTTTGGCAAAGATCGTGCGGGTGATCTTGCTTTCACTGAGTCGCTTGGTGCNGAGTTCGGTTACGAGGNGGTTCCCACATCCACCTTCGATNTCGCGGGGGAGCGGGTAAGCAGNACACGTATNCGTGCTTCATTGGTCGACGCAGATTTCGTTCAAGCGGCGNATTTATTGGGNAAACCCTTCAAACTTTCGGGAAAAGTACTCAAAGGCAAGCAGTTAGGGCGAACTATTGGCTCNCCAACCGCCAATATTGCGCTCAAGCGTGTAAAGTCGCCGCTGCATGGTGTTTACGCTGTAAGGGTGTCAGGGGGCGGNTTGACCGAGGCGCCCGGTGTNGCAAATGTCGGCGTTCGACCCACTGTTAACGATGGCATGCTCGCCAACCTTGAGGTTCATCTGCTTAATTTTAACGGTGATCTCTATGGTGAACGTTTAGACGTGGAGTTTATGACAAAGCTCCGGGATGAGAAGAAATTTGACTCGTTGGATGCATTGAAGACGGCCATCGCGGCTGACCAGCAGGCTGCTAGGCAGTGGCATGCATCGCATCCTGTGAAATAAAAAGAGAAGACAGTTCAAAAATGACTGACTACAAAACTACATTAAACCTGCCACAAACAGCGTTTCCCATGAAGGCTAACCTGACCCAACGTGAGCCACAGCGGCTCAAGCAATGGGAGGGCATGGGGCTCTATCAGAAAATGCGCGCAGCTGGCGCGGGCAAGCCAACGTTTATTCTTCATGATGGCCCTCCCTATGCGAACGGGGAGTTGCACGTTGGCCATGCCGTTAACAAGATTCTCAAAGATATTATTACCAAGTCGAAAACCCTGTCGGGTTTTGATGCGCCGTATATTCCGGGATGGGATTGTCACGGTCTTCCGATTGAGCTCAATGTTGAAAAGAAGGTGGGTAAGCCGGGACATAAAGTCACCGCTGCCGAGTTTCGTCAAAAGTGTCGCGACTATGCGGCGAAACAAGTCGATAACCAGCGTGAAGATTTTAAGCGCATGGGGGTTGTGGGCGACTGGGACGAGCCTTATCTGACAATGAATTTTAAGTTCGAGGCGAACATTGTTCGAACGCTCGGCAAGATCATTGAAAACGGGCATCTACAGCAAGGTGCTAAGCCTGTTCATTGGTGCTTGGACTGTGGGTCTGCGCTTGCGGAAGCGGAGGTTGAATACCAAGATAAAGTCTCCTCGGCGGTGGATGTAGCGTTTCCCTTCGCCGATTCTGAGCAAGCCGCCGCGCTGATCGGTGACACGGGACTCGATGAGTTATCAGTGGCCATATGGACGACAACACCTTGGACGCTTGTGGCGAACCGCGGTGTCAGTCTTGCTGCAGATCTTGATTACGTTGTGCTGAATGTGGGTGGTCGAGGCGTTTTAGTGGCCGAGGCGCTAGCTGAGCAATGCGCTGCGCGTTTTGGTGTCGATGAGGTGGATATCCGTGCCACTGTAAAAGGCGAAGCGCTTGATCGTGTTTTGGTGGTGCCGCCTTTTTCCAACGAGCCCGTACCGATTATGCTGGGCGATCACGTCACCACAGATGCGGGTACTGGCTGCGTGCATACGGCACCGGCGCACGGTCTTGAAGATTTTCAGATAGGCAAGACTTATGACCTCGAGGTCTATAACCC
>NZIJ01000072.1 GCA_002689915.1 Halieaceae bacterium
GCCTTCACCGGCAGCAGTAATTTTGAGCCCCTGATGACGTTGTACCTCACTGACTCAACCACACCTGCGATAATCGAGGAAGCGGCCAAGTCACCGTTTGTCTGTGGGGTAAAATTGTACCCGGCGGGGGCAACCACCAATTCAGCTGCCGGCGTTACGGGCCTNGAGTCTTTAAAACCCACNCTGGCGGCGATGGAAGCTNGCGGTCTTCCACTGTTGGTGCACGGTGAAGTAACGGACCATGACATCGACATCTTTGACCGAGAGGCCGTTTTTATTGAACGAATACTGGCCCCCTTGGTCGANGAATTTCCAAAACTGCGCGTTATTTTGGAGCACATTACNACTAAAGACTCGGTGGACTTTGTCGAGTCAGCGAGAAACGGTGTTGCGGCGACGATTACACCTCAACACTTACTCTTCGACCGCAATGACATGTTAGTGGGTGGAATTCGCCCTCACTTATTTTGCCTACCCATCCTCAAGCGCAACTTGCACAAAGAGGCGCTTCGCGCCGCAGCGATTTCGGGTAATCCAAAGTTTTTNCTGGGAACTGACTCTGCCCCGCATACGCTCGAAACCAAGGAGTCCGCATGTGGCTGCGCTGGCTGTTACACGGCGCATGCTGCTCTCCCATTTTACGCTGAGGTCTTCGACGAAGAAGGCGCGCTCGATAAANTCGAGGGCTTTGCAAGCCACTTTGGTCCTGACTTCTATGGCAAAGCGCGTAATTCGGAGCAGGTAACGCTGGTAAAAGAGGATAATCCGTCGCCCTTGAGTCTGAGTTTTGGTGAGAGCACCGTTGCACCGCTTCGGGCNGGTGAAACCCTNAGTTGGCGCTTGGAATCNACTGNATGAGCGAACCCANTGAAAAGCAGATGAAACANCGATTTAGAGGGTTTCTACCGGTCGTCATCGATATCGAGACAGGTGGATTTAATGCCGCTACCGATGCCGTACTNGAGATAGCTGCGACCTTTTTCACGCTCACTGAGCANGGCCACTTAGCGNTCAGTCACTCCATCGCNNGGAACGTAGACCCCTTNGAGGGAGCNAATCTGGAGCCATCTGCTTTGGAATTCACNGGAATCGACCCCGAGAATCCACTTCGAGAGGCAGTCCCNGAAGCAATCGCATTAGGGGATATTTTTTCTGAGGTCAGACGCGAGGTGAAAGACAAGGGCTGCACGCGNGCCATCCTGGTGGGGCACAATGCGCACTTCGATGCCGGATTTCTGAACGCNGCCGCCGAGCGCTGCGACATAAAACGAAACCCGTTCCATCCCTTTTCACACTTTGANACNTCGACACTTGCCGGTCTTGCCTANGGTCACACCGTGTTGGCTCAAGCCTGNAAACGTGCGGAGATNGANTTTAGCAATAGTGAAGCGCACTCAGCCGATTACGATGCACAAAAAACCGCCGANTTGTTCGCTGGCATTGTAAATCGCTGGCAGGATTTAGGGGGATGGACATGGCCTGCAATCGCCCCCACNGAAGCCGNCTAGCTCAGCCCGACAACTCGCTGAGTATTTCATCGAGCGCTTCTACTAGCTCGTCAATATCATTGAGCTCAAGCAACTGATACTTCGTTGCGCTATCGACCGGTAGCANCTGCAGGAGCGCAAAACACACTTGCCATGCGTTACCCGTATCAACGGTCATTCCCAACTTCTTGACCTCTGGATGCCGCTGAAGCCCCGCNAATACATCGATCATCGAGCGTCCGCCTTCAGGGAGCGGNGTAGCNGGAGGAATNGGNTCGATTGCAACGGTGGCCATGTTTAAACCCGAGTCCTCACGCCACGTATTTTNTANGTGGAAACGTGCCTCCCCTTCAATGGTAATGCCCAAAAGCCCGTTAGGCAGTTGATCCCAGTCAACGATGTTCGCCACTGTGCCATAGGCGCCNAAATCCAGGTTGGTTTTTGACGCCTGAGCTACTTCAGATCCTTTCTTTATCCAGACAACACCAAAGCTGGTTCCCTCACGCATACATTTGGAAATCATATCGATGTAGCGCCGCTCAAANATTTGTAGCGGTAATCGACCGTGAGGAAGCAGCAGCGTACCGAGGGGNAAAAGGGGTAGATCAATCACGCTTATCTCCTTGNGGGTCGCTCATCGCTTCGAGGTCGGTCAACAANAGTANCGCTTCCTCGCGCGAATTCCCGCAAAACTCAAACTCTGCCTTAAATTGGCTACAGCATTCAGGNCGACGCGGGTCATCAAAGATCGCNCACAGNCCATCGCTGTCGTGATGAACACANCGCTCGCCCTTAGCCTTTCCTTTGGGCATNCCAAAAAACGGCGTNTGGATCGCGGGCACAATGCAACATGCACCNCANCCTGCTCTGCACTCCATTANNACCCCATCAACCGCGCTCGGGGCCTAATGGCTCAAACGCGATTATCAGCTTCGGAAGNAATAGAAGTGCCCCCATNACGGCTGCGAGCATCGCCATGACGGTCAATACGCCAAAGTAAATACTCGGAGTNAAGTTCGANAGGGTCAGCATCGAAAANCCGACAACAACGGTGAGGGTTGTGTAGTACATCGCGCGGCCAATACTCGAATGACTNCGNTACATGGCCTCACGATAACTNCCATCAAGCTCGAACTCACGCCTAAATCNATGAATGTAATGAATACAGTTATCGACNCCCATGCCAACGACGATGGCCGCAATAGTGATCGTCATAATGTCCAGTGGGATGCCGGCCAAACCCATTACGCCCAACACCAGACCCGCAGCGAGAATGTTTGGCGCAAGACCGAGTAANGCCAAAGACACAGATCGAAACAGCGCCAANAACATNATGCCTATTGCGACGAATACNGCGCCCAGTGTCAGAATTTGNGACGCGTAAAGGCTTTGAAGCACATTGTTATACAACACGAGTAAACCCGTAAATTTTACCCGTGTTTCATCAAGNCCTGTTTCANCGAGTATCTGTGCGTAGAGCGANTCAAGGTACTCTGCACGNCGCAANGTTTTGCTGGTTTCCATGGCTCTAACCGNAATGCGAGCTTGCTGCTCAATGGGATCGTAGTAGGGTGCAATCAGCACCTCAGCCACGTCAGCTGGCAANCTNCGCTCTACTAAAGCGAGTTCGACGCCCCCTAACTTATCATCGTAAAGTCGATCCATGACGGAGAANCCGGTCGACAAAGACAACACTTTTCCNGACTCGGGTCTTGCGTCAACAATGCCATGAATCTGATCAACAAGGTCACGACCNTCCANCGTAAACCAATANCCAATTTCNGCTGAATTCTCGTCNGCAAACGATACNTCCTCACCGAAGGGGTCGTCATCCCATAGCCCGTCTTCGTCATCACCAANGTCGTCNTCAAACCCANNGTCATCACTNGNAACGACGTCANTCGTTGNGNGCTCATCTGCGANNGNNNGGTNANCTGANGCCAGCGCATCNACGGGCTGNATACTCTCTGAGGGGGGNTAGAGAATAATATCGAGCGGTATGGTTCCACCNAGNCGNGNGTCAAGCAGCTCCATACCTTGATAAATCTCAGTCGTATCCTTGAAATAGTCGATGAACCGATTCTCAACCTGTAACCGCGACAACCCGAGCACCACNAGNAAGATCAATAATCCGGTNACGGCAAAGACNAGACCACCAAAGCGCTCGACGACCGTGGCNAAANNGCGCGTCATGCTCAACGANTCGTTNGCNCCCNTNGCGCCCNTGTCAGGCAAAATCGCAATCANGGCCGGCACGAGCGAGAAACTGACAACGAATGCTACGACNATNCCCGCGGTCATCATCCAGCCAAAATCAATGACCGGCTTTATCCCNGCGACAACAAGCGAAGTAAAGGCAACCATGGTGGTGACCGCAGTGTAAAAGCAAGGGATAAACATAAGNCGCGCCGCCATGACCGCCCGCTCNGCTCTNGGCATATCGGGTTCTTTTANCTCCAACTCCCGNTATCGAACAACGAGGTGAATCGCAAGCGCTAGCGCCACAACAAGCAGTACAGCAACAAAATTTGAGGATATGACCGTCATGCGCCAATCGGTGAANCCAAGAATNCCAAGCATNAAGGTTGCAGAAAGCGTGCAAACAGAAATTGGGATGAGGACCCACCGGTAGTCGCGAAAGATCAGTGCCAACATCGCAACCATCACAANNATAATGGAGGTCCCGAAGGTCACTAANTCATCTTGAACAAAGTCCAACATGTCCGCCGCAATCATNGGAACACCGCCAACAAAAATACGGCTTTGNTCACGATATTTTTCNGCAACCTCACGGACATTCGCAACCAGCGCTGCGCGATCTGNGTTAACGGTGCGGGTNGCCTCATCGTAGGCNAGNTCAACTGCGGNCANCTNGCGTNGAACCTCAATATCGCCGCCCTCGGCAACCGATTTTCTGAGCGACTTGCGTAAATCACCCAGCCGGTCTACCTCTTTATTTGGCTCAATCGTGNCCTGCACAGCCGTCAAGTCGCCNGCCTCACTAACCACTAAATTTTTGTAAAGCTGACTGGATGTGAACTCACGTAGNGCNAGTGCTCGGTCCACCTGTGGGTCTCTAAGGCTNGGTATCGAATCCAAGTCAGAGAGATCGGTCAACGAGATTGGCGGGCTCTCTAGAAGTGGCACATCAAGTGCCGANGTCACAGAGCGAACGCCNGGCACGCNCTTGAGATCAGAAACCATTGCCGATAAGCCCGANAGAGANGCCTCACTNAGTAATGGGCTCTCTGGCTCCCACGTCATNATCAAAAATTCATAACTTTCGTAACGCTCNGTCGCCTCCTCAAAGAAAGCAAGGTCGGGATCACCCTGCAACANCAAGCTGTCAGAAGAGGCATCGAGCCTCACTTTCTCCAGCTGCGACAAGGCACCNCCCGCAAGAACCAACGCGATGAANATAATTGCGCTGGCGTAGCGCGTAATGAAAAGGTGATAAGCAGACGACATTAATACTCCGTGTTTGACGCGCTATCGGTCAGCGATTGTAGCAATTGTTGATGCAACCCCGAGAAACTCCCATTGCTCATAATGACAACGTGATCACCCGCTTGGAGTTCAGCAATCAACGCATCGTGCAGAGCGCCCACCGTATTAAAAACATGATGTCTTGGATCGTTCTGAGTGTTGTCCCTTAGCGACCACTGAGCACCCTCTGGCTGAAACCAAAATACGGTATTGGCAGACTCCGTAGCCGGAATCAGTGCTGAGCGATGGGTACCATCTTTCATCGTATTCGAACGTAACTCTACGACAGCAATGACTCGCGCTTCTTCAACCAAACTTCGAACGCCCAGTAAAGTTGAAGCAATAGCCGTTGGGTGATGGGCGAAGTCGTCGTAAACACTGACTCCCGCCGGCTCTCCTAGTAATTCCAGTCGGCGCTTGACGCCCTGAAATTGTGAAAGCGCTTCGCAGGAAACGTGCACTGGAACGCCAACATCAAATGCGGCGGCGATGGCCGAGAGCGCATTTTCCGCATTGTGTCGCCCGATCAGTGACCAGGCGAATTCGCAACACTCTCCATCAGGTGCTTGGATACTCAGTTGACTGTAGCTCTTAGTCAGGGCGTCGACTGACCANGTATTCGTATNGCTCGATCCCATGCGCTCTACTGGCGTCCAGACGCCCCGCCTCAGAACACCGTCTATTGCCTCTCCCTCACCAGCAACGATCTTCCCGCTAGAGGGAACACAGCGAATTAAGTGATGAAACTGCGTTTGTATNGCAGCCAGATCGTCGAAGATATCNGCNTGATCAAATTCGAGGTTATTAATCACCAACGTNTTTGGCNTGTAGTGCACGAACTTGGAGCGNTTGTCGAAAAAGGCAGAATCATATTCATCNGCCTCAACAACAAANGGACCTGATCCCAATCGGGCAGAACCCTCAAAGCCAAACGGAACGCCNCCTACCAAGAACCCGGGATTTTCTCCAGCGCACTGCAGTATCCACGTCAGCATNGATGAAGTCGTCGTCTTTCCATGNGTTCCCGATACGGCCATTACCCAGCGATCAGTTAGCANCTCNCCAAGCCACTGCGGACCTGAAATGTANGGAATNTTCTGGTTGAGCACNTACTCGACACANGNATTGCCNCGCGATAACGCGTTACCGATGACAACCAGATCAGGTGCCGGTACTAAGTGCTCGGGCGANTAGCCCTCGGANATNTCAATGCCTGCGTCCTCGAGCATGGAGCTCATAGGCGGATAAACATTGGTNTCAGAACCCGAGACGCGATANCCCAGCTCACGNGCCAGCAGTGCAACGCCACCCATAAAGGTCCCACAAATACCGAGTATGTGAACGCGCTCCNACATCTACCGCTCCAAATTGGTTCGNTAAGCGTATCATGCCTACTATGGTCTTAAGNCAGCTGCATTNGGAGAAATTATGCCTGCGGATCCGGCGCCTAACGCCTTTTATGCTCAGTCTGGNGGNGTCACCGCCGTTATCAANGCAAGTGCGGCAGGNGTCATCAATACCGCCGCCTTATTTCCNGAAAAAATCGGTCAGNTTTATGCNGGTCAGAATGGCATCCTCGGGGCATTACGTGAGGAGCTCATNGATATTTCNCGAGAGTCAGAGGCATCCATTCAAGGGCTGATNACAACACCGTCAGGGGCCTTTGGCTCNTGCCGTTATAAGCTAAAAGGCATCGATGAAAATCGCGCCGAATACGAGCGNCTNATCGAAGTGTTNAAAGCGCACAATATCCGCTANTTCTTCTATAACGGAGGCGGCGATTCAGCAGACACCTGTCAAAAAGTCTCTGAGATCGGNGAGCGATTAGGCTTNCCTTTACAGGCCATTCATGTGCCTAAGACNATCGACAACGACCTTCCGTTCACAGACAACTGCCCAGGCTTTGGATCGGTCGCCAAATACGTGGCGCTATCGACGNGAGAAGCCGCATTTGATATTGCCTCGATGTGCGCCACNTCTACCAAAGTGTTCATTCTTGAGGTTATGGGNCGCCATGCGGGCTGGATAGCCGGCGCCGCTGGACTTGCATCTCGATCNGAAGCGGAAGCNCCGCATATTATTNTGTTCCCGGAAATTGCCTTCGAAGAAGAGCGATTTTTGGCCAAAGTAAAGGAAACTGTCGAGAAATTTGGCTTCTGCGTGATCGTNGCCTCTGAGGGAACNCAAACCGCCGATGGGCAATTGCTGTCTGGCTCAACATCTCGCGATGCCTTCGGTCACGTACAACTTGGTGGGCTTGCACCCAAACTNGCAAATNTTATTAAGCAGGCCCACGGNTATAAATATCACTGGGCCGTCGCCGATTACCTNCAGCGCGCNGCCCGTCATATTGCNAGCCAGACCGACTTAGAACAGGCCTACTCGCTTGGTGANGCCGCAGTNAATCTTGCTATGGCGGGAAAAAANGCGCTCATGCCCACGATCGTNCGTGTGAGNGATGAGCCTTACGAATGGAAANTTGGTACNGCACCGCTCGATGAAGTCGCTAACCAGGANAAAATGATGCCTCNCTCTTTCTTTTCTGACGATGGCTACGGGATAACCGAAGAGGCTCGTCGTTATTTTCAGCCCCTTATCATGGGNGAGGCCTACCCAAACTACCAAGACGGACTGCCTCACTATGTGACCCTAGACCGGCACTTAGCACCCAAAANACTTCCGCNCGATAANCGATGGTAATGNTNGTTCAGACGACGTAACGCNCNANNAGNTCGTCAAGCTGATCAACAAGNACAGCGTGGGCATGNGGTCTTNAGCTCNCCTCACGCAACCACAAATCNCGCAAGCTATTNGCCNNCTGAGCCGCCCTAAACTCTGATGCGATCGGGGCATANCTNAGATGCCAAGGCTCCTCTGAAACACCCCCCCTNTCTTTGTCGTAAGGTCGGTAAAAACCCTCACAGTCATNATTGGCTATCAGCTCGTCCAGCCATAGCGACAAATCTGAGAACCTTCCGCCGTTACGGTACTCGCTCGGCGTCAGCGCTAGTGACTCCCCGGGTGGAATCAAAGACGGGTCAAANACATCCACATCNGTCCCCCANTGATGCCGNGAGGTACCGGGCAATGCGGAAAAGCGAAGGATCCGGTGTANCCACGCCTCNTCGGAGTNNTCCTCGCGCGACAGANGAATATTGTTATCGTCGAGCACCGGCCGCTCACCNCGCCACTTCGCGTTGAAAATCGCAAGCTGTCGCTCGTAAGACCGAAAACTTGAAGCGATCGACAGTTGNAAGCCNGCATCCTGCGCGCGCGTTTGAAGCGCGAAAAAAGACCGTGCNGCAACCNCTTGCATCATCGCCCCACACGCTGTTTCAACGACGTGTTCGGTCGTTAAACCTAAGGCAATNAGNACTTCCTGGCNCACACCAAATCTAGACACANGTTTAACCACAATAAGGATCCAACATTCAGTTTAGCGCNCACCNGCGTAAACAAGTAAAAAAGCTGCTAGCAAACAATACACAATTCTGATAGCTTCCCGTGCCCAATTACGCAGGTCAACTGCCAAACACCTCCACTTGGCGTAACGGACACCAATATGGCGACGAAGAAATCCTCCGACACCCCGGACGAGACTGCAGCAAAAGCGCCTGCAAAGGCGANGGCGCCCGCAAAGAAAAAGGCAGCAGCAAAAGCTGCNCCCAANGCNAAAGCNGNGCCCAAGGCNAAAGCTGCGCCCAANGCNAAAGCTGCGCCCAAAGCGAAAGCNGNGNCCAANGCNAAAGCNGNGCCCAAAGCGAAGCCGGCCGCGAAAGCCAAGGCCGCACCTAAAGCGAAAGCCAAGGCGAGTCCAAAAGCGAAGGCTAATTCCAAAGTGGCAAGAGCTGTGGGTGAAGTCCAAAACTTTGACGACTTTAAGCCATACAAGCCATCGCGTGGCGAAAGCTACATGAACGATGAACAGCTGGAGCACTTTCGGCAGCTGCTGCTAAGTTGGCGGTCAGACTTGGTAAACGAAGTCACCAAAACTGTCGGTCACATGAAAGATGAGGCAGCTAACTTCCCTGATCCAGCTGACAGGGCTACTCAGGAAGAAGAGTTTAGTCTTGAGCTCCGGGCGCGAGATCGCGAGCGTAAGCTCATCAAGAAAATCGACGGCACGCTTGAGCGAATTTCGATTGATGACTACGGTTATTGTGATGCCTGCGGCATTGAGATTGGGGTTAAGCGACTCGAAGCGAGACCAACTGCCACCCTGTGTATCGACTGTAAAACACTGGCTGAGATCAAGGAGCGCCAGGAGCTCGGCTAAATTGGGCTTCTGAATGCGTCTTATCGATGTATAAAGGCCGGTTCGCTCCTTCACCAACCGGTCCACTCCATTTCGGCTCTCTAGTCGCCGCCCTCGCAAGCTTCCTCGATGCGCGATATAACCAGGGCACGTGGCAGGTGAGACTCGATGATATCGATCCACCCCGACACGATCGATCAAGCTTCCAAACGATTCCCGATTGCCTCGAACAGCATGGCTTGTTCTGGGACAATGATCTACTTCTGCAGAGTCGCCGGAAAGAAACGCACGAGTTCTACATCAGTAAACTGCGACGTGCAGGGCGCATATTCACTTGCACCTGCACTCGCACAACGCTGGGCCCCTTAGGGCAGTGCCAATCCGATTGCCCCGAAAAGCGACATGGACAAGGAAGTATTCGGCTTCACTTGAGCGATGCCACTGAACCGGGCTTCACCGATCTTGTTCTCGGGCCCCAAATACCGACCGTGATGCCCAAAAATTTTGTTATGAAGCGCAGGGACGGGTTGATTGCCTACCAGCTTGCTACGGCTGTTGATGACATCGACGAAGGTTATACCCACATCATACGAGGCAGCGATTTACTGGACTCCACATTTCGACAAATGGCGATTCATGAGGCGCTTGGCAAATTATCGCCACGTTATGGCCATTTACCGCTCGTGACTGATTCCCTCGGTAACAAGTTAAGCAAGCAAGCTGGTGCACAGGCTGTCGATGAAACGCGCCCGGTCGCTAACTTACGATTAGCGCTCGACTTTCTAAACCAAACAAGCCCGCCCAGCGCTGCCAAATCTGTTGGTGACGTACTCAATTTTGCGACCGAACACTGGCGTCTGAATCAACTGAACCAAGGATAAATGTAACTTTTCGCCACGAACAATGTTACCTCAGTGACAAAATCCCCTAAGTTCGTGTTAGCCTCGACTCCCCGCAAGGAAATGAGACTCGCGATGCTGACTGTGCTTCTGCTGGACGATGATTCTATTAGCGCCACACATACCGCTGACGACTTAACTGCTGAAGGCTTAAAAGTTATCAAGGCGTCCCCATTCTCGGCCGTAGGGGCAATCAAGTCGGCGGAGAAAGTTGATGTCGCTATTCTCGACCCCGGTCGAAACGAAACCGGTGCAAGTCAGCTCATAAAGGATCTCTCACCCGTACCCGTGCTCATTCATGCGAAACACGCTTCGCTACGGACGGCTGTCGATCTCATGAAAGCCGGAGCAAAGGACTACTGGGCAAAGCCTGCATCCATTCGGGAAATGCTACCGGCCATCCGTCGATGTGCTGAGAGTAAAGCCGCAGTCGACACAACGCCACAAGCCGTCGAGGCCTTCGTGGGAAAGTCAAAGGGCATGCGTGCCCTCATGAGTCGGGCGAACAAAGCCGCGCAAGCGAGTTCTACGGTTTTAATCATTGGGGAGACAGGTACGGGAAAAGAGTTGGTTGCCCGTCACATACATCAATCTAGCAAGCGAACGAATAAACCCCTCATCTCTGTGAACTGTGCAGCCATCCCGGAAACGCTCATTGAGTCAGAGTTATTCGGTTACGAAAAAGGGGCTTTCACCGGCGCTAACGCCCAGCGTGTTGGCCTCATTGAAGCGGCGGACGGCGGCACCCTTTTTCTCGATGAAATTGGTGAATTGCCGGCCTCAGCCCAAGCACGTTTGTTACGTTTTATTCAGGAGGGCGAAATTCGTCGCATAGGCTCCGTTGAGAGCTCGAGCGTTAATGTTCGCCTCATTTGTGCCACGCATAGAAATCTCATTGAACTTGAGAACACCGACGCATTTCGTCGCGATCTTTTTCACCGAATTAACGTATTACGGCTCGAGCTACCGCCGTTGCGAGAGCGTGGAGATGACATTCAAGGGTTAACAAACTGGTTGATACGACGGGTGGCCTCTCGCCTTGAGTACGCAGAAAAGTCGCTTTCTGACGAAGCACGCAGCGCCCTGAACGCGCATGATTGGCCTGGCAATGTGCGAGAACTAGAGCACACAATTGAGAGGGCGCTCGTTATGTCAGAGGGCGAGGAAATATCACTTGAGGATCTCAGCTTACCCATTACAAGCAAACGAAACAGCGCAATGAGCGCAGCCGGAATTCAGCCGGTACCGGTCATCACACCTGACACGAGTCACACGCCCCATGAACCGGGCGCAGAAGAGTTGTCGCTCGAAGATTACTTCCAGCGCTTTGTCCTTGAAAATCAAGATGCCATGAATGAAACCGAACTTGCGCAGAAGTTAGGCATCAGTAGGAAGTGCTTGTGGGAGCGACGCCAGCGGTTTGACCTGCCACGTAAACGCAAGCGGGGCGCGGCGTAGCAAAGAGTGGTCCCATAGGTAACAGTTTTTGGTTGATATCAGTAACACTTCTGTAATATTTGCCACCGCCAGACCGCAAAAAATTGGACAAATCATTGTTTTTGCTCATTATTTTTTCGCTGGCATAGCAAATGCAACAATTGGGACAGAGCCAAAATAAAAATAAGCGGCCGAATAAAAATAATATGTGTCACTACGGACCTGGGCGGGGAAGGCAACTTCCCCCAGTTTCTTTATTTCCCTCTTGAGCACTTCGCTTGGTAAACTGCCACCTTCACTGCTGGGATGAAGCACGTTGCACCAAATCGACGCTCAAAGTCTTATAGACCCCACTGCGCTATCAAAGTCTGCCGTCGCCGTCGTCGCGCGTCTGTGTGAGAACAATCACAGCGCATTCATTGTCGGTGGCGCAGTCCGAGATTTATTGCTGGGTAAGCGGCCCAAAGATTTTGATGTAGCCACCGACGCGACTCCCGAGCAAATCGTGGCCCTTTTCAGAGGCGCGCGAATTATCGGAAGACGGTTCCAAATCGTGCATGTCCGGATGGGTCGCGAGATAATTGAAGTCACGACCTTTCGGGGGCATCACGGGGGGGACACCTCTAAGATTGCTGCTAAAAGCAATAAAGGCCTACTCCTTCGCGACAACGTCTACGGCACGCTCGATCAAGACGCGGCGCGCAGGGATCTCACAATAAACGCACTTTACTTGGACCCGTTGCAGCACCTTATTCTTGACGACCTCAATGGGATTGAGGACATCAAGAAACGCACCATCCGAATCATCGGTGACCCTGCAGGTCGCTACCGCGAAGATCCAGTTCGTATGTTGAGGGTGGCGCGATTTGCTGCAAAACTCGGATTCAGCGTCGACCCAGCAACGCAAGAAGCCATCGGTGAATGCCGCCACCTTTTAGCGGATATCCCCTCGGCACGCCTGTTTGACGAAGCTATTAAACTGTTCATGTCGGGTCACGCAGCCGAGACGTTTGAGCAATTGCGTCGTCATGATCTACTCGAGACTCTGTTCCCAGAAGCTGTGGATGCTTTAGATCTCGAAGGAGCACAAGAGCTAATTACTCAAGCCATGAAGAACACTGACGGCAGAATTGCTCGCGACAAGCCCGTCACGCCAGCATTTCTTTTCGCAGCCCTATTGTGGCCTGCCGTTGCTCTGCGAAGTGATGAAATTGTCCGCGCGGGCAACGCCGATGGATCACCCGTTAATGCTGCTGGACAAGAAATACTTGCTCGTTCACTTCAGCGCGTATCCATTCCAAAACGCTTTTCGATTCCAATGCGGGAAATCTGGGAACTCCAGCCACGATTAGATAAGTGTTCACCGAAACGAGCCAAATCTATTTTGGCGCTGCGACGTTTTCGAGCGGCCTTTGATCTGCTGCTATTGCGTCGTGACCAAGACGAGGAGCTCAGTGGCGCGGTCAAATTCTGGGAGGAACAACAACAGTTGTTTCCAGAAATAGTCGGCAGCCAACCACCCACTGAGATACCCAAAAAACGGCGACGACCGCGCAGACGAAAACCCGAGCAATGACCCTAGCTGTGATTGCCCTAGGCGCAAATATCGATGCGCCCATCGAGCGACTCGCCGAAGCCTACGCGCATGTGTCGAAAATGGCTGATTTCAGCGTCCTTGATGTATCGCCCATTTATCAATCTCCGCCTATGGGCCCCGAGGATCAACCGCCCTACTTCAATGCTGTTCTCTCAGGCGAGTACACAGGCGAGCCTCTACACCTACTGAGGGCACTGCAAAAAATCGAGGCCTCGATGGGCCGCGTTAAGACACGACATTGGGGGGAGCGTTGTATCGATCTAGACGTTATTCAACTCGGGGATTGTGTTGTTCATTTACCAAGCCTTCAGATTCCGCATCCGGGCCTTAGAAGTCGCTTATTCGTCGTACAACCCATGATCGATATTCTGGGCGCTGATCATAGGGTGCCGGGCCTCCCCGAACTTGGTACCCTGCGCGAAGCATTGAGCGATGACACACTCACATTGTGTCCCAATACAGCCCTTGGCTAAGGTAACGGCGGAGGTAAAGTGACAGAAACAACCACAGCGCCCGTCGATCTACGAGGAAGGCTGCCGCAGCCATACATCGCTGTTGAAGGCCCGATCGGTGTCGGTAAAACCACCTTGGCGAAGAGGTTAGCTGAGTTATTCGATTATCAATTGTTACTCGAAGACGCCCACGAAAACCCGTTCCTTGATAAGTTTTATGAAAATCGTCGGCAAAATGCGCTCGCCACTCAACTCTTCTTTTTGTTTCAGCGGGTCCAAAAAATGGACGATTTGAAGCAACAGGATATGTTTAAGCCGCTTCGGATTGCTGACTTCCTCATCGATAAAGATCCGATCTTTGCCGAGGTCAACTTAGATCCAGACGAGTTTGAGCTTTACCGCAAGGTATACGGCCAAATGACTGTCGATGCGCCAACCCCCGACCTGGTTATCTATTTGCAGGCCTCGGTCGACAGACTCCTAGAGCGGATTGACCGCCGAGGAATCGCTTCGGAGCGGACGATCAGTCGTCAGTACCTCGAGGAGCTGAATGAGGTGTACAGCGAGTTCTTTCTTTACTACGATGCCGCGCCTTTACTCATAGTGAACGCGAATCAGCTCGATTTAGTGAGTCGACAAGAGGACTTTGCCCAGCTAGTCGATTATGCTCTCGACATTAAGGCAGGGCGACACTACTTCAACCCGACCTCGATCGACTAACGCAAGTACGAGAAGCACCAGGGAGCTCCGACATCGATGTCCGAACGAATTACCACTAGCAAGCTGGAAGCCATGAAAGCCGCAGGCGAAAAGTTTGTGATGGTCACCGCCTACGATGCGACCTTTGCCCGCCTGGTTAGTGAAGCGGGTGCGGAATGCATTCTTGTAGGTGACTCCCTCGGTATGGTCTTACAAGGCCACGACACGACCGTGCCTGTGTCGCTCGAAGCAATGGTCTATCACACCGAATGTGTTGCTCGAGCCCGCCCCCATTCTCTGATTGTGTCAGATCTCCCCTTTATGACGTACTCGTCACCCGATGTTGCTCTTACGGCCAGTATGGAACTGATGCAAAAAGGGGCACAAATGGTAAAGCTTGAAGGGGGTACCTGGCTAAGCGAAACCATTCATCAATTGGTCCAGCGCGGCATCCCCGTCTGTGCTCACCTCGGCTTAACCCCGCAATCGGTCAACGTCTTTGGCGGCTATCGTGTTATGGGGCGAACACCGAAGGAAGCGAAATCGATACTAGCTGACGCTGTAGAAATTCAAGATGCAGGCGCAAGTATCGTTTTGCTTGAATGCGTGCCTGAAGACCTTGCGGCGGATATCTCATCTAAGCTCGATATACCGGTGATTGGTATTGGCGCCGGTGCGGGCACAGACGCACAAGTGTTGGTTCTACACGACTTGCTTGGGCTCACCGAGAAACCCGCAAAGTTCGTCGAAAACTTCATGACGAGCGCCGACACCGTGCAAGATGCGATTTCCGCCTTTGTAAACGCGGTGAAGGACGGATCCTACCCGCAGGCACAACACACCTATCGCTAAATGGAAATTATCAGCAGCATCAGCGCTATGCAGGCCTGGCGCTCGTCTCTCCCACAGGGTTTTCGCGTCGGCTTCGCACCGACAATGGGTAATCTCCACGCGGGACATCTATCACTTGTTGAGAGGGCGAAATCGCTAAGCGACGTCACTGTCGCCTCGATATTCGTTAACCCCATGCAGTTTGGAGAAAGTGAAGACCTCGATGCCTATCCGCGCACCTTGGCGCGGGATTTGGAAAGTCTGAGAGAGGCTGGCGCGGCTGNCGTGTTTACACCGTCNGTNGTCGATATTTATCCTGAGGGTGTCGAGCACCATACAGCGGTGGAAGTTCCGGGATTAACTGACGTACTTTGCGGCGCCTCGCGNNCCGGTCACTTCAAGGGTGTAACAACCGTCGTNAGCAAGCTTTTTGGGGCAGTACGACCCGATGTCGCGGCATTCGGNGCTAAGGATCTACAACAAGTTCTTGTCATAAAAAAANTGGTTCGCGACCTCCTAATGAATACCGAGGTGATAACTGTTCCNACAATGCGAGAAGCCGANGGCCTTGCCATGAGCTCTCGAAACGGCTACNTGACAAAGACTGAACGACAACTTGCNNCTCGCTTTCCNAGCGTNCTCACTGACTNTGTTACCGCCGTTAAGAGCAGATCGAGCACGATCGAGGATGCNCTNGAGANCGCGCGTAAAGCACTCATCAANCACGGATTTCATATCGANTATCTCGAGGCACGNAAGACCTTTGATCTCACNCCGGCAACCTCGCTAGATNCAGAAGTTGCCATATTTGGCGCGGTCTTTGTGGGTAAAACGCGGCTTATTGATAACCACGTCATACCCNCGCTTTAANTCGCCCTNANNCCGCAGCTACTNACTNCGCCTCNCCNGGCTCGTGGAGAAAGTCNAGTANCTCCTGNACCTCACGGNGCGGGGGTGANGTAACGCGACTTATNATNAAGGCGGTTGCGAAATTAACGATCGCNCCNACAACACCAAACGCATTTGGCTCGATACCNAAGAACCAATTGGGTGGCATATCNCCTAGNAAGCTCGTTCCCGGAATAAACATAATTCCCTTGTGCTGGAAGACATAAAGCANCGTCACGGATATTCCNGCCAACATTCCAGTCACCGCACCCTCTCGACTAATACCACGCGCGAAGATGCCCATGAGTAACGCCGGGAANAGCGAAGANGCCGCAAGACCAAAGGCGAGCGCGACGGTACCGGCCGCNAAACCCGGCGGGTTCAGACCCAAATATCCAGCCCCCAGCACAGCGACTGCCATCGCAATCCGAGANGCTCTAAGCTCGGCTCGCTCGGAAATGGACGGCATATAGGTACTCTTGAGNAGATCATGAGAAATNGCGCTCGAAATCGCCAANAAAAGACCTGCAGCTGTTGAGAGAGCGGCAGCCAAACCACCGGCNGCCACAAGGGCNATTACCCAGTTAGGCAACTGCGCTATTTCTGGGTTAGCTAACACCANAATATCATTATCTAATTTTGTTAACTCGTTAGTTTNAGGGTCAGCCGTATACTCGATGCGCCCNTCNCCATTCAGGTCTTCGACTTTGAGCAGGCCTGTTTGCTCCCAATTTTCAAACCACGCCGGCTTTTCCTCAATGAGCAATGCCTGTCCGTCTGANGCCTGCATGGTATCCACAATATTCAGTCTCGCCATGGCNGCNATNGCTGGCGCTGTCGTGTAGAGAATGGCAATGAACACCAGAGCCCACCCTGCAGACCGTCGNGCCGCTGCAACGCTTGGCACGGTAAAAAACCGAATAATGACGTGAGGCAGTCCNGCCGTTCCAATCATGAGCGATGCAGTGAANGCCAGCATATTAAGCGTGCTACCACGNAGCGTTGTGGTGTACTCCTGNAAACCAAGATCAACCAAGATNAGGTCGAGCTTATCGAGGAGATACATATCGCTACCGGACAGTGTGGAGCCCAAGCCNAGTTGNGGTATCGGGTTCCCCGTNAGCTGGAGACTGATGAAGATGGCGGGAATCGTATAAGCCGTAATCAGCACGACATATTGNGCGATTTGCGTATANGTAATGCCCTTCATACCCCCCAAAACGGCNTAGAAAAAAACGATCAACATTCCGATACCNAGGCCTGTTTCGTAGTCGGTTTCCAGGAAGCGTGAAAACGCGACCCCCACNCCTTTCATTTGACCTATCACGTAAGTAACGGAGCACAGAATGAGGCAAATGACGGCGACTACACGCGCCGTATCTGAGTAATAGCGCTCNCCTATGAAATCAGGGACTGTGTACTTACCGTATTTCCGAAGGTACGGAGCAATCAACAGGGCTAAAAGNACATAGCCCCCGGTCCAGCCCATNAGGAAGACTGACCCACCATANCCGTTGTATGAGAGTGCGATNAGNCCTGCCATAGAAATGAAAGAGGCAGCAGACATCCAGTCAGCNGCAGTAGCCATGCCNTTAGCGACCGGGTGGACGCCACCATCTGCGACNTAAAAATCTTTGGTTGANGACGCTCTCGTTGCGACCGCAATACCGATGTACAACGCAAAGGTGAAGCCAACAACCAGATAAGTNAGTAGCGTTAGACTCATTATTCAGAGCCCTCTTTGTATTCGCGCTCNAACCGACTCATCGTCGCCGCAAAATAGAAAATTAACGCGATAAAANCAAAGATTGANCCCTGTTGGGCGAACCAAAAACCCAACTTGTAGCCACCCAATCGAATTTCATTAAGGGGCTCAACCATCAGAATGCCGAAACCGAAGCTCACAACAAACCAAATCACCAGAAGCTTCAGCATAAGTCCTCGAACTTGTGCCGAAAATTGCGCTCTGCGCGCGTTTTTATTATCGAACTCAGCCATTCGTTGGATATCTCCTTTTTCCAAACGCATTCTGTTCCACTGCAAGAACACATACGGCATTATTGATTAGGGAGTTGCTTTATTCGGCAGCCGCGCACAGATAAAACCATAAGGATCCATTGCATGTCTAACGAGGCGATTTATCCCGTTCCGGCAAACTTTGCCGACGCACACATCACCCCTGAAAAATATCAGGAGATGTACCGGCAGTCGCTAGATGATCCAGATAGCTTCTGGAGCAGTCAGGCGACCGAGTTCTTATCGTGGGACAAGCCCTGGGACACCGTCTGCGACAGCGACCTGTCCACAGGCCACGCTCGCTGGTTCGATGGCGGCAAGCTGAACGCCAGTGTTAACTGCATCGCCCGCCATTTGCCGGCTCGAGCGGATCAAACCGCCATCCTATGGGAAGGAGACAACCCCGCAGAGCACAAGCGCATCACCTACCAGGCGCTCAAAGACGAGGTCTGCCGTCTGGCCAATGTTATGCATGACCGTGGCGTTCGCGCAGGCGACCGTGTCTGTATTTATATGCCTATGGTGCCTGAAGCAGCCTATGCCATGCTTGCCTGCACACGAATTGGCGCCATTCATTCAGTCGTGTTTGGTGGATTTTCTCCGGAGGCGCTCAAAGACCGCATCAATGACGCGAGTTGCCGCATGGTAATTACGGCCGACGAAGGGTTGCGCGGTGGTAAAACCGTGCCCCTGAAAGCCAATGTCGACGCCGCTTTAACTAACTGTCCGTCCGTGGATACCGTTATCGTCCTTGAGCGAACAGGCGGTGACATTCACTGGGAGGAAGGACGAGATATTGCTTACGGCGCGAGCACATCGACTGCCGATACCGAGTTCACACCCGCCTCGATGGACAGTGAGGCACCGCTTTTCATCCTGTACACATCCGGCTCAACGGGCAAGCCAAAAGGTGTATTGCACACAACGGGCGGCTATCTTTTACAAGCAGCCAGCACGTTCAAATATGTATTTGACTACCGTGAAGGCGAGGTCTTCTGGTGCACAGCAGACGTGGGATGGGTGACTGGACACTCGTATATCGTATACGGCCCGCTCGCCAACGGCGCAACAACCGTCATGTTCGAAGGTGTTCCCACCTATCCCGACGGTGGACGTTGTTGGGAGGTGATCGACAAACACCAAATTAATACATTTTTTACCGCACCGACCGCTATCCGAGCCCTTCATGCTCTCGGCGACGATTTCGTAACGAGGCACTCACGGCGCAGTCTCAGAATCATTGGCTCGGTAGGGGAACCCATTAACCCCGAGGCTTGGGAGTGGTACCACCGCGTTGTGGGAGACAGCCGCTGCCCCATTGTGGACAGCTGGTGGCAAACTGAAACCGGCGCCATGATGATTACACCCATGCCCTCTGCCCACGCGATGAAGCCTGGCTATGCAAGTTTCCCCTACTTCGGCGTCGAGCCTGCCCTGCTCGATGAGCAGGGACAAGAGATTGAAGGGGAGGGGTCGGGGTATCTTGTGATTAAACGATCATGGCCTGGCCAGATTCGAACCGTCTACGGTGATCACCAGCGCCTCATTGATACTTACTTCTCTACTTATGAGGGCTACTATTTTACCGGCGACGGCGCGCTTCGCGATGCGGACGGCTACCTCCGCATCACGGGCCGGGTCGATGATGTTCTGAACGTATCGGGTCACAGGATGGGTACGGCTGAGGTTGAAAGTGCGCTGGTTCTTCACAGTGACATCTCGGAAGCCGCGGTCGTGGGATATCCACACCCAATAAAAGGCCAAGGGATTTATTGCTACGTGACACCGGTCACCGGTGTTGAAGACAGTCCTGAACTTCGGGCCGAACTAATACAGCTCTGCGTCAGAGAGATAGGCCCGATAGCAAAACCTGATGTCATACAATGGGCGCCAGGACTCCCCAAAACTCGCTCAGGAAAAATTATGCGACGGATCTTGAGAAAGATCGCCGAAAACGAGCTCGACAGCTTGGGCGATACCTCTACCTTGGCTGATCCATCTGTCGTGGCGCAACTCATTACAGGGCGTAGCGACCAATAACACCATCGCGTCAGTTCGGGTCACAGACCACCAACAGAGCAATAGCAACCCGCCAATTCACACCGCGAAAGTTCAACCAAAAAAAAGGCCCGCATCAGCGGGCCTTTTTGGGTCACGAGTCAGCTAGCGTACTTACTTAGCGTCCTCTTCCCCATCACTATCATCATCAGATTCGTCATCTGATGCGTCATCAGCGCTATTCGCTTCATCGGCATCTACGTCCTCTGCAGGCGCTTCCTCAGCGACGTCAGCTTCAGCAACCTCAGCCACCTCTGGCTCAGCAGCCGGCTCTTCGGCCTCTGCTACTTCCGCTACCGGTGCTTCCTCGGGCGCTTCATCTTCGAGCAGCTCTTTGATAGAGAGCTTGATGCGACCGCGTTGATCAACGTCAAGACACTTAACCGTCACTTCTTGACCTTCAGTGAGGTAATCGCTCACATTCTCAACACGCTCATTCGCGATTTGAGAAATGTGCAACAAGCCGTCTTTACCCGGAAGGATCGTAATGAACGCACCAAAATCAACGATGCGCGCAACCTTACCTGTGTAAACAGCGCCCACCTCAGCTTCAGCCGTGATGGCCATGATCATTTCAACCGCCGCATCGCGCGCCGCCTGATTCTGACCAAAGACTTTTACCGTGCCGTCATCATTGATGTCGACCGTCGCGCCAGATTCTTCTGTGATCTGACGAATGGTTGCACCGCCCTTACCAATAATGTCGCGGATCTTGTCGGAATCGACCTTTAACGCAATCATGCTTGGCGCATTTTCAGACGTAATTTCCCGCGCTGAATCAAGAACCGAATTCATTTGGCCAAGGATGTGTAAGCGCGCATGCAGAGCCTGCTCTAGCGCCACTTCCATGATCTGCTCGTTGATACCTTCAATCTTGATATCCATTTGCAGTGCTGTAACGCCTTCAGCGGTACCCGCTACTTTAAAGTCCATATCACCAAGGTGATCCTCGTCACCAAGAATATCGGTGAGTACGGCAAACTGATTTCCTTCTTTCACCAGACCCATGGCGATACCCGCAACCGGCGCCTTTAAAGGTACGCCCGCGGCCATCATTGCCAGAGAACCTACGCAGACAGACGCCATAGAACTCGAACCGTTTGACTCGGTAATCTCTGATACAACCCGAATGGTGTAAGGGAACTGCTCCTCGTTGGGAAGCACTGCTGCCAATCCGCGACGTGCCAAGCGGCCGTGACCGATTTCGCGACGTCCGGTGAATCCCATGCGTCCCGCTTCACCTACAGAATAAGGAGGGAAGTTGTAATGCAGCATGAATGGATCACGCCGCTCACCCTCAAGCGCATCGATAATCTGTGCATCACGCGTAGATCCGAGCGTTACAGCACCAATGGCTTGGGTCTCGCCACGCGTGAACAATGACGAACCGTGCACGTTATCAAGTACGTCAACTTCACAAGCGATTTGACGAACCGTGCGGCCATCACGACCATCGATACGAGGCTCTCCAGCGAGAATACGCTGACGAACAATGCGCTTCTCGAGCGCTTTAAACTCGTCCTTGATATCGTCTGCAGAGGGACCTTCGTCCGATGCAAGTTGCTCGATAACGGCATCTCGCACCTGTCCGACACGCTCGTAGCGCGCCGCTTTCTCGGTAATGCGGTACGCCTCACCCAAGTCTCCACCAGCGGCCTCTTCAACTTGTGCACGAAGCGCTTCGTTAACCTCAGCGGCTGACCAATCCCAACGCGGCTTACCTGCCTCTGCCACGAGCTCGTCGATCGCCTTAATAACCGTTTGCAGTTCTTGATGAGCAAACAGTACGGCGCCCAACATTTGGTCTTCCGACAGCTCTTTTGCTTCCGATTCAACCATCAGTACCGCATCGCGTGTACCGGCTACCACCATATCCAGCTTGCTATCTTTCAATGCCGTATAGCTAGGGTTGAGCAAATAGCCGTCAGCCTCGGTGAAACCAACACGCGCACCGCCAATCGGACCATTGAAAGGGCAACCCGATATCGCTAGGGCGGCTGAAGTACCAATCATCGCGGGGATATCGGGATCCGTCTCCAAATCGGCAGACATGACTGTACAGACAACCTGTACCTCGTTCATGAATCCATCGGCGAACAAGGGGCGAATAGGACGATCGATCAATCGTGATGTCAGCGTCTCTTTTTCGCTGGGTCGAGCCTCACGCTTAAAGAAACCACCAGGAATTTTACCTACCGAATAGGCTTTCTCGATGTAATGGACCGAAAGAGGGAAAAACGCCTGTCCAGGCTTTTCCTTTTGTTCTGCTACGACGGTGCAAAGCACAGACGTTGTGCCCATGGTCACCATAACGGCACCAGAGGCCTGGCGCGCGATACGGCCAGTTTCCAGCGTGACTTCTTGGCCACCATACTGGAACGTTTTTGTAACTACATTCACTTAACTATCTCCAAAATAAATCGGCCGGCATATAGCCGGCCCTAAGTCGTTTTATCGGCGCAAGCCAAGACGCTTAATCAACGATGCGTACCGACTGGTATCCTTGCGCTTCAAGTAATCCAACAGTTTACGGCGCTGGTTGACCATGCGGATGAGACCACGACGTGAATGGTGATCCTGCGCATGCTCTTTAAAGTGCTGCTGTAATTGCTCAATATTTGCGGTCAACAAGGCAACCTGTACTTCCGGTGAACCTGTGTCACCCTCTGCCTGCTTATAGTCTTCTACGATTTGAGCTTTTCGTGCTGCATCTAGTGCCATGATATTTCTCCAACCTGCGTTACGCTTCGCCCACCCGTGCAGGTTTACAGGGGGGTTGATTAATGACTGTCAACAAACAGTCGCTTCGGAGCGACACGTCCATCGTCGAGCATCTCTCCGATGCCCAAAAACGGACCTCCCGCTTCAGCGACGCGCACCATACCATTTAGCGGCGCGTTTCGCACTACTACAGCCTGACCTTGTTTTAGGTAGAAAGCCGCAGAATTCTCAACTTCTACGCGTGGCAAATGATCCACAGCCAACTCTGGATCCATGAGAAATGTATCCAGAGCAGTGGGACCCTCGGTTTCAGCTACTTGGGTCAGTGTGTCGAGACTGACTGCCTGAGCCAGCGTAAAGGGTCCCGTTGCAATCCGTCGCAAGGCGCTCATATGCCCCGGCAATCCGAGTGACCCTGCCAAATCCTCCGATAAGGTACGAATGTACGTGCCCTTACTGCATCGAACGTTAATAGCCGCCTCTGCTCGGGTACCGGCTTGGAAGTTTAAAAGATCGATCTCTCGAATCGACACTGCGCGGCTTTTCCGCTCAACCTCTTTCCCCTGCCGGGCCAACTTATAAAGCGGCTGACCATCGACCTTTAATGCCGAGTACATTGGCGGCACTTGCTCTATATCACCGACAAAACCACTTAGCGCATTGCTCAAAGCCGCTTCACTCAGAGCAGTTGCGTCAGCTTCAGCTACGATGTCTCCCTCGCTATCACCTGTTGTCGTGCTGCAGCCAAACAGCACGCGCGCTTCATAGGCTTTGTCCGAGTCTAGGAGATACTGTGAGAGCTTCGTGGCCTCGCCAAGGCAAATAGGTAAGACGCCGCTCGCAAGTGGGTCTAAATTCCCGGTATGACCCGCTTTAGCCGCACCGAACAAGTGACGAACGCGCTGCAAAACCTGATTCGACGAGGGACCAATCGGTTTGTCCAGCACAAGAATTCCAGTGACCGGTCGACCTTTTCGACGCCGAGCCATCTCAGCTGTCGTCCGCCTCTGCTTCATTGCCGCGAAGCGCGTCTGACGCCCGGGCTCGCCCAAGTAGATCTTCCATGTGTCGGCCGCGGCCAACACTTTCGTCGAACTTGAAGGTGAGTTTAGGCACGGTACGAAGACTCGAACCTTTAGCGACCTCAGTTCGCAAAAACCCAGCTGCTTTGTCTAAAACACGGGTAACATCCGTAGCCGCCTCAGCGCTTTCAACACCTAGCTTCGTGTAATACACCTTCGCGTAGCGTAGATCGCGACTAACGTCGACCGCAGTAATGTTCACAAACTCTGCACGCGGATCACGAACGCTATGCAACAGGAGCTTTGCAAGCTCCTGTTGAAGGTAATCGGCGACGCGCTCTGTGCGACTGAATTCTTGTGGCAAACCGTTACCTACTTACCTACAAAGAGCGAGCAACTTCATTAACGTCAAATACTTCGATGAGATCACCCACCTTGACGTCCGTGTAGTTCTTTACGCCGATACCGCATTCCGTACCGTTACGCACCTCGTTCGCATCGTCTTTGAAGCGACGCAACGACTCTAGCTCACCCTCGTAAATCACAATGCTGTCACGCAATACGCGAATAGGCTTGGAACGGAAAACCGTTCCCTCGGTCACCATACAACCGGCGATTAACCCGAACTTTGGCGATCGGAATACGTCACGCACTTCGGCAATGCCCACGATTTCTTCGCGAAGCTCAGGCGAAAGCATGCCTGAGAGTGCAGCCTTAACGTCATCGATAATGTCGTAAATAACGTTGTAGTAACGAACTTCGACACCCTCATTCTCCGCCATACTCCGAGCCTTCGTATCGGCGCGTGTATTAAAGCCAAAAATCACCGCGTTACTGGTCATCGCGAGCGAAACATCTGTCTCGGTAATACCGCCGACGCCGCCGGCAACCACATTGACCTTGACCTCGTCGTTGCCGAGGTCAGAAAGCGATGATTGGAGCGCCTCCAACGAGCCGCGAACATCAGCCTTAATAACGACATTCAGGGTTTGAACCTCTCCAGCCGTCATCGTTTCAAACATGGAGTCCAATTTGGCCGCCTGCTGCCGCGCTATTTTGCTAGAACGCTGCTTTTCTTGTCGGAAATCGGCAATTTCACGCGCGCGCTTTTCGCTCTCAACGGCTACAAAGGGATCACCCGCATCGGGCGTGCCATCGAGGCCCAAAATCTCGACAGGAATGCTCGGGCCAGCCACCTTTATTGGCTGCCCGTTCTCATCGAGCATGGCTCTGACGCGACCGTACTGAAGTCCTGCTAAGACAATATCGCCCTGGTTGAGCGTGCCCTGCTGAACTAATAACGAGGCCACGGGACCACGACCGCGATCCAGACGTGACTCAATTACAAGTCCGTTTGCGGGAACATCTGCCGGGGCTTTCAGCTCAAGCAACTCTGACTGCAGCAGCAAAGCTTCAAGCAGCGTATCAATACCCTCGCCTGTGTGCGCAGAGACAGGAATGAACTGCGTATCGCCACCCCAATCTTCAGGAATCACTTCCTTGGCGGACAACTCGTTTTTGACGCGATCTGGATCGGCGCCTTCTTTATCCATTTTGTTGATCGCAACGACCAATGGCACACCGGCGGCCCGAGCGTGCTGAACCGCTTCCTCGGTCTGCGGCATGACTCCGTCATCTGCCGCAACGACCAAAACCACGATATCGGTCGACTTTGCACCGCGAGCACGCATGGCGGTAAACGCCGCGTGGCCCGGTGTATCGAGGAAGGTGATCATCCCCATGTCAGTCTTCACGTGGTAAGCACCAATGTGCTGGGTAATACCGCCCGCCTCGCCCACGGCAACACGTGAGCTTCTGATGTAATCCAAAAGTGACGTCTTACCATGGTCGACGTGACCCATCACGGTAACCACGGGCGCACGCAACTCTGGCGTACCCTCATGATTCGCCATCGTCTCTTCAAGCCGCTCTTCCAGCTCGTCGTCAGACTTCAGCTTGATCCTATGGCCTAACTCCTCAACCACAAGGCTCGCTGTATCCTGATCGACCATTTGGTTGATGGTTGCCATGACACCAAGCTTCATGAGCTCCTTGATAACAACACCGGCTTTCACCGCCATCTGCTGCGAGAGATCGCCCACGCTGATGTTTTCTGGGAGCTCAACGTCGTAAACAATTTTCTCGGTTGGCTGCTCAAACGCATGCTGATTTTGGTCGTCACCCGAACGTCTGCGCTTTCCGCCGCGCCCGCGACCTCTTCCAGACTCAGCCGCCTCAATATCACTGAGCGACAAATTATGGCCACGCTGCTTACCACGGGCACCCGACATATTTGACCGGTCAAGTCGTCCCCGACCAGGCTTGCCACGGCGGCTATCATCGTTATCACGTCCACCGGCGGGCTTGGGCGCGTCATGAAGTCGCTTAGGCCGCTTATCCGCCTGCGTTGCAGCGACCTTCTCAGCTGTGGCCGCCTTTTGTGCTGCTTCTTGCTCAGCCTTCTTACGCTCTTCATCAGCCTTGCGCGTAGCAACCGCCTCGTCCATTTTGCGTTGCCGGTCTTCTTCCTCGGCACGGCGACGAGCTGCGGCACGCTGGCGAAGAACTTCAGGGTCAAGATTACGAGGGTCTTCCTCTGGCTCGGGTTCGGGTTGAATCTCCACCTCGGGTGCGGCTGCCACTTCCTCAACAACCGGCTCCTCTACAATGGGCTCCGGATCTGGCGTAGGCTCTTCAACCACTGGCGTGATAGGTTCTGGCGTCGCCGTCACTTCGGCGTCGGCAACCGCGTCTGACTCAACTGACTCAAGCTCAGCAGTCTCTTCGATTTCTGGACGCTTCACGTAAGTGCGCTTTTTGCGCACTTCGACGTTAACTGTCCGCTTACCGGAGCTTCCACCTGTCTTAAGCGTGCTAACTGACTTGCGCTTCAGCGTAATTTTTCTCGGCGCCTCTTCATCACTGCCGTGGCTTCGCTTCAAATGCGAGAGCAGTGTGCGCTTATCATCGTCCGATACCGTTTCATCGGCCTTTTTATGGGGCAAACCCGCGTCCTTCATCTGCGACAGCAGTTTCGCCGCATCGGTACCCACGGTTTTTGCCAACTGCTCTACGGTTACTTCAGCCATTTCGTTTCTCTCTAATCTCGCTGTTGATCGTCTACCCTTCTGCTTTTGAAGTCAGTTAGGCAGTCTCTCCCTCTTCCGCAAACCACGGTTCGCGAGCAGTCATAATGAGCTCGGCCGCCCATTCCTCGGTCATACCTTCAATCTCCATGAGCTCATCAACACTTTGCTCAGCAAGATCTTCCATCGTGACCACTTCCATACTGGCGAGGACGTAGGCGAGTTGCTTATCCATGCCGCGCATCTCGAGTAGATCCTGTGCAGGCTCGGTCGAACCTATCTCTTCTTCAGAGGCAATAGCCATCGTCAACAGAGCGTCCTTAGCGCGTGCACGGAGCTCTTCGGCGATATCCTCGTCGAAGCCTTCAATGTCTGCCATCTCCTCCAAGGGGACGTAAGCCACTTCCTCAACCGTTGTAAACCCTTCTTCCACAAGAACACCTGCAACGTCTTCATCGACGTCCAGTGCTTTCATGAAGGTTTCCATCACCTCTCCTGCCTCGGCTTCTTGCTTTTCAATCGCCTCGTCAGTGCTCATGACGTTGATAGTCCAGCCCGTCAGATCAGATGCCAAACGGACATTCTGGCCCCCTCGCCCAATGGCTTGCGCAAGGTTATCTTCGGCGACTGCAACCTCCATGGTATTGCTGTCCTCATCAACAACAATAGACTCCACTTCGGCCGGAGACATCGCGTTAATGACGAGCTGCGCAGGGTTGTCGTCCCACAATATGATGTCGACTCGCTCAGTGTCGAGCTCGTTTGACACGGCTTGAACACGAGAGCCTCGCATACCGACACAGGCACCCACGGGATCGATTCTCTGATCACCTGTCTTTACAGCAATCTTGGCCCGTGAGCCTGGATCGCGCGCAGCAGAACGAATTTGAATAACCCCTTCTGATATCTCAGGCACTTCAATCTTGAACAACTCGATCAACATCTCTTTGCAAGCACGCGACATGATGAGCTGGGGGCCACGCGCTTCCTCGTTGATCTCGGTGAGTATTGCCCGAACTCTGTCGTTCATACGAAACGTTTCACGGCCGACTAACTCTGAGCGCGGCAAGAGGCCCTCGGCATTGTTGCCAAGATCCAAAATAATATTGTCGCGGGTGACTTTTTTGACAGTACCGGCTAGCAGCTCACCGAGACGGTCTTTGTACTGGTCAACCACCTGTGCACGCTCGGCTTCACGGACGCGCTGAACAATTACTTGCTTAGCCGTTTGCGCCGCGATACGACCAAAGCCTACGTTGTCGATCACCTCTTCATGCACATCACCAGGCACCAAGGACTCATCAACTTCGATCGCTTCCTCTGTGGTGAACTGCGTGCCGAGTAATGCCAGCTCAGTATCAGGAACCACTAGCCACTTACGCTTTGTTACGTAATCGCCGGATGTTCGGTCAATTACCACCTCGATATCTGACTCTTCGTCGTACCGCTTTTTTGTCGCAGTAGCGAGTGCCAACTCAATCGCTTCAAAGATAATGTCTTCGGAAACGCCTTTTTCATTTGAAACGGCTTCGGCGACCATCAAAATTTCTTTGTTCATTCCCTATGTCTCACTTTGATTGTCGAGGACTGCATCGCCCTCTTTAACGCTTTCATTTAATTCAGTTACGGCTGCAGGTCTAGCCCGCTCAATCCACTCTGCCGTCGGCTGCACACGAGCCCTATCGATACTATTTAGGGGCAGGAGGGATTCATGTTTGTCAACGCGGACAACAATATCGTCACCATCAAAACCCAAAAACCACCCTCTAAACTTTCGTCTTCCCTCGAAGGGAAATCGCAGCTTAACTTCCACAGGCTGCGCTTCATAATCCATGAACTGCTCTCGCTTAAAGAGCAAGCGATCTATTCCCGGTGAAGACACCTCCAAGGTGTACTCCCCGACGAATGGATCCTCTACATCCAACACACCCGCAAGATGACGACTGACTGAAGCGCAGTCATCAACGGTGACACCCAACGCTTTATCGATGTAGACACGCAACGTGGGCCTGCGGTTTGGGCTCAGCAACTCCAATCCCCACAGCTTGTACCCCAACATATCAACCGTTGGTTCAAGCAGTTTGAGCAATTGGCTCTCTTTACCACCCATCGTATTCATCGCCGTCCTCGGCAAATTTCAGACACAAAAAAGGCCCAAACAAGGGGCCTCAAATGTAGCGCTAACCATCGCGCTATGTTGGTAGCGGGGGCCGGATTTGAACCGACGACCTTCGGGTTATGAGCCCGACGAGCTACCAGGCTGCTCCACCCCGCATCAAGTCTTTAATGCCCCTTGTATCGACGCCGGTATCGTCGAAGGCATTTAGACAGAACCCACGGCCCTGTCATCAAGGTGCGGGAGTCTAGGGATTCAGCGCTACTGCGTCAAGTAACAAAGCCATAAAAGCGGCAGTAATTGGCTGGGTTGAACACCTTAAGCACTTTTGGTCTCGGCCTGGTTCGAGCACACCCTAGGGCGGCATGAAACGCAGGGTTAGCTTTCAGCCCTTTCTGAACTGCCTCCGCAGTGCGCCCCTTCTTTTTGAGCTCATTGCTCGTCGGTATGCCCTGGGCCATCTCTAGCGTCTTGCGGCTTTATATTTGCCTAGTCTTACCAATCCTTAGAGGCGACAACACCGAGCATGGATTCAGCGGCCTTGACACCATCAATGATCGCCAGCTCAAGCGCTTTTGCTGCAGCGACACCGATCGAATTAAGGCTTTTACCCGATCCGGGCGAACTATCCTCGCTCGAGCCCTCAAAACCCGTCGAAACGGCAAAAACTGTATCCCCATCGAACTGGGTATGAACGGGTCGAATCGCTCGTGCAAGACCGTCGTGCGCCATTTCAGCCACTTTTTTAAGTTCGGACTTCGTAAGCGTCGCGTCGGTCGCCACGATCCCTATTGTTGTATTAGTCGCAATGGGCCCTTCACGGTCCAACATGCCCGTCGCCAGATCAACCGCAGATTGATACTCACCTGCCCTCGAACTGCGCACACCAGCAACAACCGCGCCTGAACGACTATCCACGATTTCACCTACGGCGTTTACCGCCACCAACGCGGCAACCCTCGTTCCATTCGGTAAGACAATCACTGCACTGCCGAGCCCACCCTTCGTGACAAAATCTGGGCCGCCCAATTTACCCACTGTCGCGCCTGTACCGGCACCTATATTCCCCGACTGGACGGGTTGCGACGAGGCGGTCGTAACGGCTTCTTTCCCCCAGTCGGCATTGGGCCGCACACCCGGGGAACCGATAGCTAAATCAAAAAGCACCGCAGCGGGCACAATCGGCACGACAACGCCCGGCATGACCTCCAACCCCTGCCCTTGGGCCTCGAGAGACGCCATAACGCCCGACGCCGCATCGAGTCCGTAGGCACTTCCGCCCGTCAGAACAATCGCGTGGACTTTATCGACCAAATTACCGGGATCAAGCAAGTCGGTCTCACGCGTACCGGGTGCAGCACCCTGAACCGAGACCGCGGCGGTCGCACCCTCTCCTGCAAAA